>JAGCVU010000105.1 GCA_017962175.1 Bacteroidales bacterium
ATATGAAAAAAATAATTAAAGTTGGTAATGTGGAATGCGGTTCAGATAAGTTGTTTCTTATCTGCGGACCGTGCGTTATCGAAGACGACGATACAATGCTCCGCACAGCCGAACACGTAAAAAAAACAGCCGAAAAACTTTCGTTGCCGGTGATTTTTAAATCATCGTTTATGAAAGACAACCGCAGTAGCGTAGATTACTACCTCGGTCCCGGATTAGAAAAGGGTCTCGAAATTTTGCAACGCATTAAAAATGAGTTCGGAATGCCTATTCTTTCCGATATTCACTATCCAGAGCATATCAAACCCGCTGCCGACGTTCTCGACGTGATTCAAATTCCTGCATACCTCTGTATGCAAACAGGTTTGGTAACCGAGGCTGCCAAAACCGGCGCTGTTATCAACCTCAAACACGGCCAGTTTCTCGCTCCTGAGAATATGATTAAACCCGTAAAAAAGATTGAATCTTGCGGCAACTTCAAGGTGATTCTCACCGAACGCGGCTACACTTTTGGCTACAACGACCTTGTGGTAGACCCCCGCAGTTTCTACCATCTCAACGAAACAGGATACCCCGTTGTGTTCGACGTAACCCACTCTATAAGAAAATACGGAATCCCCTCTGCTGATCCCAATGGCGGCGCTCGTCAATATCTCAACGTGCTTGCCCGTAGCGGTGTGGCTGCCGGTGTTGACGGTATATTTATCGAGGCTCATCCCAAGCCCGAAGTTGCCAAATGCGACGCTGCAAGCCAACTGCAGTTAGACAAACTCGAAGAGTTTCTCAACCCCCTTATCGAATTGCACAATATTGAAGTAAAATATAGAAAATAAATAAAAAAAATGGAATTATATTTAGATTCAGCTAATCTGCCGGAAATCGAAAACGCGTTCAAACTCGGTTTTCTCACCGGCCTTACAACTACCCCCACGTTTATGCACCGCGAGGGTTACAACGATGTTGATAGCGTAATCCTCAAACTCGCCAAGATTGTGCCCATTCTCCAGATTGAGGCTCTCGGCCGTACTGCTGAGGAGATTATCAGCGAGGCTCACCGTCAAAACGACCTCGGTCTTGACAAAACCAAGACCGTTTACAAAATTCCTATCTCACTCGAAGGCGCTAAGGCGTGCAACATTCTCCGTGGCGAGGGCTACATGGTAAACATGCACCTTATATATACTCTCCAGCAGGCTTACATCGCTATGCAGGCAGGTGCTACATACGTTTGCCCGCTTGTAGGTCGTTTGCAAGATCAGGGTCACGATGCTATTTCGCTTGTAGAACAATGTGTTAACGCTGTTAACCGCTATGGCTATCAGTCAAAAGTGATGTTCTCATCAGTTCGTCACCCCGAACACGTTCGCAACGCTCTCAACGTAGGTTGCCACACTATCACAGTACCGTGGAAGGTATTGCAGATGATGTCGCAAAACAACTTCACAACCGTTGGCACAGAACAATTCTTTGAAGATACCAAGTTGATGACTTCACAAGTTAAGGACGTTTTCCGCACCGAAAACGCTACCATTTCTAAAAACGCTACCATCAACGAGGCTCTCGTTAAGATGACTCTCTCAAAACTCGGCGCTATCACCATCACCGAAGACAACGGCTCTATCTATGGCATTTTCACCGATGGCGACCTCCGCCGTATGGTAGAAAAAGAGGGCGATGCAGTTCTCTCGCGCAAACTCTCTACTCTGCCTTCTAAGCAGCCGGTTACTATCGACAAAGATGCTTATTTGATTGATTCATCTAAACTGTTTAAACAGTATAAGATTGATACATTGGTAGTTACATCCGACGGCAAACCTTGCGGAATGTTAGATATTCAAGATCTTTTGTAATATATCAATGGATTTGATCTCATCATATTTGACACATTTTTCAGATAGGGGAGGAGAGTTTCTCATTCCCCTGTCTGATTTTATTTTAAAGGCTCGTGAAATACGATGCATAGCCTTCGATTGGGACGGAGTGTACAATTCAGGCGTTAAGGGCGAGGGTGTTTATTCTTATTTTTCTGAGGTAGACTCTATGGGATTAAACATTCTGCGTTTTGGTGCAAAAATTGTCAACGGCGAAATACTCAAAGCCGGCATCATTTCAGGCGAAAAGAATCCCTCTACCGAAAAGTTTGTAAACCGTGAACACTTGAATTTCAAATGTTTAGGATTCAAAAATAAAACCGAAGGTTTAAAACACGTGCTCGACACATACGGGTTGAAACCGGAGCAAGTGGCGTTTGTTTTCGACGATATTCTGGATTTGAGCATTGCCAAGGTGTGCGGATTGCGTTTCCAAGTAAGCCGAAATGCCACACCAATGTTCAACAACTATGTAAAAACCAACAATTTGGCTGATTACATAACAGCCAACACTGGCGAACATTTTGCTGTACGCGAAGTGTGTGAACTTTTGCTTGCTGCATTAAATGTTTACAACCGTGCTGTAGATTCTCGTGTGGCTTTCGACAACGACTACGCACAATACATCGCCGAACGCAATTCTATTGTGCCCACCACATTCTCGCCCAAAACCGAATACTAAGCGTATCTGCGTTTTAGGTTATAGAGTTGAAAGTTCTGCTTTAAGTTCCGCTATCACAAAGGGAATATTATCGTTGAAATAGTTGATAAACGGCTGATAATCAAAATTTTCGGTCTTTTGCTTGATGTTTTGCTCCAACTCTACCATCTTATTGGCAATATCATTTGCGCCCATCACTCTTGTTGACGATTTGGCAAGATGGGCAGTTTTTTGAATTTCTTCCAAATCGTTGCTGCCCATTGCTTTGCTAAAACGTTCTTTTATTTCATCCACTTGGTCGAAAAAGAGTTGTGTCAACTGTATTTTGGTTTCGGCATCGCCGCCCGAAATATCGTTGAGATAAGCCAAATCGATATGTTTGTAGCCAGACATAAACTACTGTTCTACAGTTACTTGTTTTGCATTAATCTTGATTACAATCTTCTCGTTCTTGTCGTCAACGTCGGCAACAATCTCGTCGCCTTGATTTACTCCGGCATCGATAATCACAGAAGCCATCTCGTCTTCGAGATACTTTTGGATTGCACGTTTAAGCGGACGTGCTCCATACTTAGAATCAAAGCCCTTGTCGGCAATAAACGCTTTTGCTTTGTCGGTGATTACGAGAGTGTAGCCCATATCTGTAACCCTCTTATACAGACCCACAAGTTCGATGTCGATAATCTTGTCGATATTCTCTTTGGTGAGGTTGTGGAACATTATCACGTCGTCGATACGGTTGAGAAATTCCGGCGAGAATGCCTTCTTCAATGCTTTCTCTATTATCGACTTATTGTTTTCGTCGTCGCTTTCGCCTGAGCCAAAGCCTACTCCACGACCATAGTCCTGAATCTGTCGAGAACCAATGTTTGAGGTCATTATCAAGATAGTATTCTTAAAGTCTACCTTGCGACCAAGTCCATCGGTCAAACGTCCTTCGTCCAACACCTGCAACAGAATGTTAAAGATGTCGGGATGTGCCTTCTCAATCTCGTCTAAAAGCACTACAGAGTAAGGTTTGCGACGAACTTTTTCGGTAAGTTGTCCGCCCTCTTCGTAGCCTACGTAGCCGGGAGGTGCTCCCACAATACGCGAAACTGAGAATTTTTCCATATATTCGCTCATATCTATGCGAATGAGCGCATCTTTGCTGTCGAAGAGAAATTCTGCTAATATCTTGGCTAACTGCGTTTTACCTACACCTGTAGGGCCAAGAAATACAAATGTTCCAATCGGTTTGTTGGGGTCTTTTAATCCTGCACGATTGCGTTGAATGGCTTTGACGATTTTTTCAATTGCTTCGTCTTGACCTATCACTTTCTTTTTCAACTCATCGTACATATTTTTTAATCGTTGACCCTCCGCCTGTGCTATACGTGTAACGGGCACGCCGGTCATCATTGCCACCACTTGCTCCACGTTTGACTCGTCTACCACTTCGCGCTTATTTTCAAGGTCTTTCTCCCATTTCTCTTTCTCTTGATCAAGAAGTTTGAGAAGTTCCTGCTCTTTGTCACGAAAACTTGCAGCAAGTTCAAAGTTCTGACTTTTAACGGCTTTCACCTTTTCTTCGCGAGTAGCATCGATTTGTTTTTCAAGGTCGTCGATACGCTGTGGCACTGTTATTTTAGATATATGAACACGCGAACCTGCCTCGTCGAGCGCATCAATAGCCTTATCGGGCAAATGACGGTCGCTGATATAGCGGTCGGTGAGTTTTACACAGGCTGTGATAGCCTCTGGTGTATATCTAACGTTGTGATGTTCTTCGTATTTGTCTTTAATATTGTTGAGAATCTCAATTGATTCCTCCACCGAGGTAGGCTCAACGATGATTTTTTGGAATCGACGTTCCAATGCACCGTCTTTTTCAATATATTGACGGTATTCATCAAGCGTGGTAGCGCCAATGCACTGAATCTCGCCACGAGCAAGTGCCGGTTTGAGAATATTGCTTGCATCGAGCGAACCCGAAGCCGAACCCGCGCCTACGATGTTGTGAATCTCGTCGATAAAGAGAATGATGTTGGGATTGCGTGAAAGTTCGCCGAGAATTGATTTCAACCTCTCCTCAAACTGTCCGCGATATTTTGTACCAGCCACTATTGCTGCCAAATCGAGTGCCACCACACGTTTGCCATAGAGCACACGAGATACTTTTTTCTGAACAATTTTCAATGCAAGTCCCTCTGCTATAGCCGATTTGCCCACACCGGGTTCGCCAATTAGCACAGGATTATTTTTTTTGCGGCGACTTAAAATCTGCACAAGACGCTCTATCTCTTTGGTACGTCCCACAATGGGATCCAAGCGGTTTTCTTCGGCAGCCTTGGTTAGGTCTACACCAAAATTGTCGATAACAGGAGTCTCTGAGTTTATTCCGCTTGAAGAACTTCCTGAGCGAGAAGAATCGTCGTCGTCAAAATCATCATCGTCCTCGTCGTCGTCGGTATATCCTGCCTCAAACGTGGGAGTTATTCTAAGACGTTCTCTGAGTTTGTCGTAGTCTGTGTTGTTGGCTTTAAACATAGTAGTAACAGTGTTTTCCTTGTCTTTTAAAATTGTCAGCAGCAGATGCTCCGGTCCGGCTTGTTCAGCGTGCAGACTTTTGGCTTCTTCCGACACTTGGCTGAGTATTCTCTGCGAAGATTTTGCAAAAGGGATATACTCTGCCTCGCCGGGCAACAACATTTTGTCGCGGCGCAGCTGACGTTCGATTGATTTTTTGGCTTCCGCAACGTTGATACCTACACTTTCTATTATATGAATAAGGTCGATGTCGCCGTCGCGCAACATTCCAAGAAAGAAATGTTCGGGCAGTATCTCTTTGTCGCCCAATCGAATAGCTTCTTCCTTGCTATATAACAATATGTCTTTCAGTCTCTCTGAAAATTTTGAGTCGTCCATTGTGTCCTTTTTGTTTCAATTTGCAAAATTACAAAAAACATTTGTTTTTTTTGGGGTTGAAAGTGTATTTTTTATTAAAAAATATTAAACCGTATTATTTTTTTTGTTAATTTGCACTTGTTTTAAAACTAAAAAAATGAGATATAAAAGTTTGTTTCTAATAGCCCTTACAGCGGTTTCTTGCGGAAACGGCACGGGCGGAAATACAAGTACGGATGTGAACGACACGTCTGTTGACACCATTTTAATCGATACCGATACCGAAAATGCGAGCAGAGTGCTTGCTACAATACCTTCGTCGCACGAGATTATTGCAGTATTGGTAGATCATCCCGACTCTCGCTACGATGCTTCACTGCTCAATAGCCAAAAGTCTTACCTAAAGTACAACACCACTATGAGCAAGTCGCTCAATCTCGGTGCCTACGGTGTGGATATGAGTTATGCCAGTCTTTTTAACCAAAATCAGACCGTGCTTCAATATATGGCTGTGGTAAAAACTATGGCAGAACAGCTTGGCATAATGCAGTTTTTCGACGAGGCTACTATGCAGAAAATGGAGAAAAACTTAGACAACAAGGAGCTGATGATTGAGATCATTTCTGATGCATTTTACAAGTCTGACCAATATCTGCTTGAAAACGGACAACGCGAAATTGCTGCTATGATTATTTCTGGCGCATGGATCGAGGCTATGCATACAGCATTTCACCTTACCAAAGGGCAGTATGCTTATAATAAAAAACTTTCGTCGCGTATTCTGATGCAGTGCGAGGCTGTGGATGTGATGCTCGAATTTCTTACTGAATATCAAGACGGCGGCATCACCGAAATCACCAAAGAGTTTCAAGAAATTTATATGCTTGTAAAACAGTCGAGTTTCTCTATTCGCGACGACCTCTATTACTGCGACGATGTGGCGTTTAAAAATATTTTCGACAAAATTTCGCAGATTCGCAGCCGCTACGTGTCGCTGTAATGTTAAAGATTGTTTTTTTATGGTTAAACATTTCTAAAATTGTTTTTCGGCACAATGTAGTTTTATACATTTGCAAAAAAAAATAATCTAAGTGTGAAAAATTTTTGGATAAAATCTATTACATTGATACTCATATGTTTATGGGTTGATAATGCATTTGCTCAGCAACAAGTTTTTGAAGTGCGGGGACGTATTCTCGACGACAAAGGCAAGCCAGTGCAGTTTGCGCACCTTATTAATTTGAAAAAAGCTACCGGTACTTTGTCAGATACTGCCGGACGGTTTAGAATACTTATGGTAACATCCGACACCATTAAAATTACTTGTTTGGGTTTTGAAGACGCCGGTTTTGTGTTAACGGGACAAAATGTTACTCCCGATATCACTCAGGTTACCATTAGCGACATTGTGCTCAAAACTAGAATTTACGAACTTGGCACTGTTAATGTGTTTAGCGAGCGTTGGAATTCGTTTTTGTACGACTATACTCATCAAGCCGAACCAAAATCCGACACTCGTACTATTGAATCTTGGTTTAAAAACATCATCAATCCGGAGATTGTGCGGCAGATTTCGGCATCGGCAAGTGTTGGTATCCCAATTTCAAATCCAAATCGACGTCGTATGAAAGCCGACAAGCAGATAAGCAAGTTTGAATATCAGGAAGAACTCAGTCGCGAGGCCAACGAACGTTACAATCCGCAGGTGGTTGCCAGCATTACGGGCATTTCGGAGGAGGAAGCTGCTAAGTTTATTCAATATTGCCATCTCAGCCGCGAATATATACTCCAAAAAAGTGATTACGATTTGTATATTATTATCAGTCAATTATATAAAGAATATCAAAAAATAAAATGAAAAAGGTTTTCGAGTACATAGGCTATATTTTTTTCCGTTATTTCATATTTTGCATTAGGCTAACGCCTTTTTGTATATTGTACCTCTATTCTGATATACTCAGTTTCTTGATTTTTAGAGTGTTGCGCTATCGTAGAAAGGTTATCGACATAAATCTTGCAATGTGCTATCCAAACAAGTCGGAAGAGGAGAAAAACGAAATCAAACGCAAATTTTACAAGCATTTCACCGATCTTCTTTTGGAAAGTTTCAAAGGATACGCTATGCCGGTAGAAAAACTTGCCGCTCGTTATCCTTATGAAAACAAAGAACTTACCGAAAAATTATTTAAAGAAGGCAAAAGTATGCTTGTGGCTTTTTCGCATTATGGCAATTGGGAATGGGCTACTCAAACAGTGGTTTACGAACACAGTCACCGTATGGCAGTACTTTACAAACCTATGCGCAATCGATATATCGACCGTTATATCAAAACTTGCCGCGAACACCGTGGCACTCATCTTTGTCCCATCGACAAAACTAAATATATGTTTGCAATGCGCGAAAAACAGCCTATGGGTTTTGTAATGCTCGGCGACCAGAACCCTTCTAATACCAAACGCGGTTTCTGGGTAAACTTTATGGGAATCGACACCTGCGTGCTCCACGGCATAGAAATGTACTCAAAAATGTTCAACTTGCCTGTGATTTATTTAGAGTCGCGCAAGGTGAAACGAGGACACTATCAGCAATACATATCAATGCTTGTAGAAGACCCTGAAAAATGTGCACCCGGCGAAATATCAGCACTTTACATGAAAAAACTTGAAGAATCGCTTCAACGTGAGCCCGCATATTGGCTATGGTCGCACAAACGTTGGAAACACAAACGCGACGAAAACGGAAAACCTATTCGCAGCGAATTTTATAATTAGGCTTGAGGCGTGGCAGTAATTCCCGTTATCAAACAGTTGGCGAGAGACTTTGCCGATTTGGCTTTCCCTAATATGTGTTTAGGTTGTGGCACTCCGCTCAACGATAGCGAACACTTTGTATGTATCGGTTGTTTGGCTTTGTTGGCTCCTACTGGAATGCATCTGACTGAGCCAAACGAAGTTACCGACCTTTTTATGAATAAAACTATAATTGAACACGGCTGCTCGTATTTCAAGTATATCAAAAACGGACTTCTACAGCGACTAATTCACGACCTTAAATATCGAAACCAGCCCGATGTTGGCATTTTGTTGGGTCGCACAGCGGCTTACGGTCTCAAACGTAGTGGCATTTTTAACGATGTTGACTGTATAGTGCCAGTGCCGTTGCATCCTCGAAAACTCAAAAAACGCGGCTACAATCAGAGCGAAAAAATAGCTGTTGGAATGTCGCAAGTGCTTGATATTCCTATAGATACCAATGTTTTAATTAAAACAACCTACAACGAGACCCAGACCAAAAAACACCGTTACGAACGTTTTCTCAACTCACAAAACC
Source organism: Bacteroidales bacterium (assembly GCA_017962175.1). Classification (GTDB taxonomy): domain Bacteria; phylum Bacteroidota; class Bacteroidia; order Bacteroidales; family UBA3824; genus UBA3824. The sequence continues at coordinate 8,750 of JAGCVU010000105.1, forward strand.
TTTTTAAAGCGCAAATTCTACCTGAACATTGCAATAAACATTTTTTGATTGTAGACGACGTGCTCACAACAGGCTCTACCCTTGAATCTTGTATCAACGAAATGAAAAAAATCCCCGACGCCAAGGTGAGTGTTTTTACTTTGGCAAGGGCGATTGAATAATTTTATTTAACCATATACAAAAAAACCGGTTGAAAGTTCAACCGGTTTTTTTATAATCAAGAATTTTAATGTCATTATTTTACGCTATTTACACCAGGACAGCAGAAAGAACCACTGATGGAAATTTTATTGCCGCTTTTATTAGCCAATTCTGCTGTATATGAACCTTGTATGTAAGTAACAATACCAAGAGTGAGGGGCTGTTCAATTGTTACAGAAGCTTTAGTAGATGCATAATAGTCATTGCTTCCTGCCTCTGCATTTTTAGCTGCTTTGTAGATGATAAAACATCCTGTGTTTGCATCAATAGCATTTTGCAAGGTTTCTTTAACACTACCATTTGTTAAATAGTCAATTAACAAACCAGTTGCGCTATTTTGAGATACATCAAGACCAAATTTGTACTCACCAGCTGTTGTGCCGTTAAGGGTAATATAAATACCCTGTTGGTCTTTGTTTAATCCGTAAATACTAGTTTTAGTATCACTTTGACTCAATAATTTCGCCAAAGAAAAATTTGAACCAGTAGCTGAGGCATCATTGGTGCTTGTTAAACGAGCAAAAGCCCCTGCAGTAAAATCTATATCTCCAGTAGCTGTAATTTTTGCTTCTAGCAAGCCGTTGTCATCATCATCGTCATCTTTCTTACAAGAAGAGAACATTGTAGCTGCTGCCAATGCAAACAGCATAAATCCTAAAGTTAATTTTTTCATTTTTCGTTAAATTAATTGTTAGTGTTTATTTTATTATCTGTATTAAAAATTGGTTAATCCAATTCTTATAACGGCAAATATACAATAATGTTTTTATATCTTGTATCTTTTTACTGTTTTTTTTATTTAAATAAGCAAAAATGATCAAGCTGTAATTGTTTTTATTATACTTAATACGCTTATAATCAACAAACAAGCAACTGATATTTTTACCCAAACAAATCGTTTGTAATAGATAAACACCACCAACGATAGTATAATTGCGTATATGAGTATTGCATTGTAATTGTTTAATACAATGTCGGTTATGCAAGATCCCGGCAATGTTTCAATCCACGAAACACTCCATACTAAAAACGACAATGCTTTTTTCAACAACCAAAATACTGCATATCCAAGCCAGTAAACAGGACTTGAAATCAACAGCGCAATTGCCAGAATCATAATAACATACGCTACTGGTATTACTATAATGTTTGTCAACAGAAAATACATCGGAAATTGTCCGAATGTGCATATGCTCAACACCGATGTGCCTATCTGCGCCGCAATTGACACCAACACAATGCCAACAAAATACTTCAGCACAGGATTTTTTAATGAATACTCAACACTTTGAAACAGAGGGTTAAACGAAACTATCGACAGCACAGCCATATACGAAAGCCCAAATCCTACATTGAATATCAAATATGGATTGATAAACAGCAAAATAAAACAAGATAATGCGATTGAATTGTAAGTAGTTGTATTTCTGCCTGTTGCATTACCAATCGACATAATTGAAAACATAAGTGCAGCACGGTTTACACTTGAACTAAAACCCGTAACTGCAGCAAACAACCATATCACACTCAGCACTATAACGCATTTAATAATTCGTTCTCTGCGTGTTCGGTTCATAAATCGTAACAGCAAATCGGTGATTAGCATAATAATGCCGGTATGCAATCCTGATACAGCTAAAACGTGCATTGCACCGCTTGACTGAAATGCCGATTTTGTGTCCTCGTCTAAATCACTCTTGTAACCGAGTGTAAGAGCCTCCAATACAGCGAGTTCCTTATCGTTAAAATCAAAATTTCGGTATATGTTTATTAGTTTTGTGCGTATTTTGCAACCGTAGTAACGCAAATTGGTTTTGTATGATGAATCTATAAGTGTGTAACTATCTGATTTAATGTATGTTTGGTAGTACACACCTTGCTTTGCCATATAATCGGCATAATTGAAGTCGGTAGGGGAGGAGGAGCTATTTTTTATTCGTTGTAAATTGCTACTCAGCGCAATAAGGTCGCCTATTTGAGGTGGAGGTTTTAAACTGTCTTTTTGAAAGTAAGCCAATATTTCGAATGATTCGTTGCCGGTGCTGTCTAATATTGTTAGTTGCGATTTCCACGATTTTGGCTTTTCCTCAGGTTGATTTCTCACCACGGCGCAAAAACTTTTGCCAATAATTTCCTTTGGATCAATCATTTGTGGATGTCGCAAGTCTGCCGTGCCTGCTCCCAAAAACATAAAACACATAAATGTAGCAGAGCCAAACAGTATTCTATAATACGACATTCTTCTTATTTTGCCGTATGCTAAATACATCAATCCTGCCGACAATATAGCGCCTGTCCATATCACATGTACGTTTGGTTGTATGTGATATTGCAACAATATGCCTACGATAAACGGAATCAGCAGTTTAATAATCAGAAACTTGCTGACATCGTTCCAAAACGTTCTCTGACCATATATGTTGTTGCGTGGCTTCGTATTTTGGTGTTTTTTTGAAGATTTTCATCAAAAACCGTGCAAATCAGTAATATAATAATAGGGGAGGAGCTGAATTTTTTTATTCCCCTCTATTTAACATAATATTGTTATGCCCTGAGAATCTATTATGAGGGATTATTTGGTATTTTTTTCTCAAAAACGAGAGAAATATGAATTTTTCTCAATTATGTATCTATACTGTAATACAGGCATTTACAGTTATATCTTACATTCTATTTAACATAATATCAATTATCGGCAAAATATATCCACAAAAAAAGCCGCAGAATTGTATCTGCGACTTTTTTTATTTATTGCTTTAAATCAATGCATTAGTTCAATGCATCAATTTTAGCTTTGAGTTCGCGAGCTTTTTCGTATTCACCCATCTGTACGTGAAGCATACGGAGGTTTGAAAGTACGTCGCGGTTGTTTGGCTGAAGCTCAAGAGCTTTCTCAAACTGCTCAATAGACTTTTTGCAAGCGGCTTTTTGTTCTGCTTGTTTAGCAGCTGCTTTAGAACCGTCTTTGTCTTCCGACGGAGGAATCAAGCTTGCTTCTTGTTTAGCCAAGTCTGATTTGTCGTAGTTGATGATTCCGAGTGCGAAAAATGCGTCGAAATATTTGGGATCTTTTTTAAGAATCTCGTTGTAAGTGTCTTCAGCTTTCTTAACCTGAGTGTCGAAACGAGCTCTCATTGCGTTAGCTTCGTCTAATTTAGCTTGAGAAGCTGCTGTGAGACGGTCGTTCTCTTTCTGGTTGTTGCGGTTTCTGAATGCGAGTTTCTTGAGAGAGTCAGCATCGTTGCGTGCTTGTAAGTAGTTGGTTTTGATTTTGTTGTAATCTTCTACATAGATGCTTCCTTTAACGCCTAATACGCTCAAGTTTTCGGGATATTTCTCGATAGCTTTGTTCAAATATGTTTCAGCCTTGTCAAATTCTCTTTCTGAAGTGTAGTAGTTGATTACGTCGTAGAGAAGGCTCTCCTCTTGAGGATATTTCTCATATGCCTCTTGGATGATTTTGAGGGCTTCGTCTTTCTTGCCTTCTTCCATCTTCATGAGGAAAAGGTGGTGATGGCTACGTCCTACTTCGTAGTTGAGAGAGATGCTCGAGTTGAAAAGTGTGCGAGCTTTATTGTAGTTCTTAGCTTGGAAAGCCGAAAGACCACCGTAGTAAGCAATCATACCGTCGATTTGAGCGGTGTCTTTGGGATCTTTGGGGAAGTCGGCGAGTGCCAATGCTTTCTCAAAGTCGGCTGCAGCATCGTCGTACTTCTGCAACTGGTATTTGTTGATACCGTTGTTGGTGTAGATCTGCTTGATGGCTTTGATACCGTCCATAGTGCTCTTTTTCGATTTGAAAGCGCCTTTGGGGTCAAGGTCGCAAGCTTTGCGGTAAGCTTCTACCGCTTTGTCAAGCGGAGCAGGATCGGGAGTTACTGTTTCTTCCCAGTACTGAACTTGATTGTTCTGTACGTAGAAGTTGATTGTAGGATATACCCAGATTGTAGAACCGTCGTCGGCGGATTTCTTTTCTGTGGGGCTACCTACAAGTATCTCCAAGTTGTTAAACATATTTTTCTGCGATTTTGCGGCTTCCATACCGGCGTAAACGCCTTTGATGTTGACGCTTGCAGCATCGGTGAATACTTTTGCACGGTTTTCCCAAGTGGCTATTTTGGCTGCGTTTTTGGGATTCTGAATGTCGGCATCACTTTTCGCAATTTTTGCTTTTGCGTCGTTGATGTTTTTCTGCAAATCAGCAGCCGACGCTCCTGAGATGTTTTGCGCAAATGTTGTGCTTGCCGCCAATGCAAATGCGCTCAAAGTTAAAATTAGTCTTTTCATTTTTTGTAATTATTAAAATAAAACTTATTGTTCGTTGTTTTCTTCTTCCTGTTCAGAAGATTGTTCTGTTTGATTTTCAATATCTTCGGGGTTTTCAGTTACTTCTCCCTCTACCCCTTCGGCATTTTCAAGATCTTCCTCGTCTTCGCCGGGAACTACGGCTATTGATGCGATGGAATCTTTCTTGCCTATGTTGATGAGCCTTACGCCCTGGGTGGCACGCGATGATGTGGGTATCGTGTTCACTTTCAAGCGGATGGCTATGCCCGATTTGTTGATAATCATAAGATCGTCGTCGTCGGTAACTTTCTCTATTGCGATAAGTTTGCCGGTTTTTTCGGTTACGTTGATGGTTTTTACACCCTTGCCGCCGCGACTTGTTTGACGGTATTCTTCAAGGTCGGAACGTTTGCCGTAGCCGTTTTCAGATACCACAAGGATATTCTCGCTTGTATTCTGTTCGTCGGCAATAACCATGCCTACTGCTTCGTCGCCTTCGGGAATTGTTACTCCGCGAACGCCCGATGCTGTACGACCCATAGGACGAACGTCGGTTTCTTTAAACCTCACAGCCTTGCCGCCCTTAACACCTATAATAATGTCGTTGGTGCCGTTGGTGAGTTTTGCCTCCAAAAGTGTGTCGCCTTCGCGAACGTTGATGGCGTTGATACCGTTGGCGCGTGGACGTGAGTATTCCGAAAGTTGTGTTTTCTTGATAACGCCTTTCTTGGTGCAGAGTACGATGAAATTGTTGGTGATGTACTCCTCGTCGGTGAGGGTTTTAACATTGATGTATGCCTTAACGCTGTCGTCGGCTTCGATGTTGAGCACGTTCTGGATAGCGCGACCTTTGGAGTTCTTGTTGCCTTCGGGAATCTCGTACACTTTGAGCCAGAAGCACTTGCCTTTTTCGGTGAAGAACAGCATTGTGTTGTGGTTGGTGGCTGAGAACATGTGACGGATAAAATCTTCGTCGCGAGTAGTGCTGCCTTTTGAGCCGCGTCCGCCACGATTTTGTGTGCGGAATTCGGCAAGCGGAGTACGTTTGATGTATCCGAGGTTTGAAATCGTTACCACAACGTCTTCATCGGCGTAGAAATCTTCAGGATTGAAGTTTTCCGATGCGGTGTATTCGATTGTGGTACGGCGTTCGTCGTGATATTTCTCTTTGATTTCGAGCAACTCGTTTTTGATAACTTCCATCTGTTTGTCGCGGTTGGAGAGCACTTCGTTCAAGTAGTTGATGTACTTCATAATTTCGTCGTACTCGGCGCGTACCTTGTCGCGTTCCAAGCCGGTAAGTTGCTGCAAGCGCATTTCCAAGATAGCCTTGGCCTGAGCCTCCGAGAGACCGAATTTTTCCATCAATCCCTGACGTGCCACGTCACGGTTGGCAGAGTTGCGTATCAATGAGATAACCTCGTCTAAGTGGTCGAGAGCGATGAGCAAACCTTCCAAAATGTGAGCGCGTTCCTGAGCCTTCTTTAATTCAAAGCGCGAACGGCGGATAATCACATCGTGACGGTGCTCTACAAAGCATTCAATTATCTGTTTGAGATTGAGCAACTGCGGACGACCTTTTACAAGCGCAATGTTGTTAACGTTGAAGGTTGTCTGCAATTGAGTGAGTTTAAACAACTTGTTAACCACAACGTTAGGTATAGCACCGTTTTTAAGAGTGATAACAATGCGCATACCTTTGCGGTCGGATTCGTCGTTGGCGTGAACGATGTCTTCGATTTTTTTGTCGTTGACAAGTTCGGCTATGTGGTGAATCTGTTCTGCCTTGTTAACCAAGTAGGGAATCTCCTCAAAAATAATCTGCGGCTTACCCGAGTGTGAGGTCTCAAAATGGTATTTAGAACGTACCACAATGCGTCCGCGACCAGTCATATAAGCGTCTTTAACGCCTGAATAGCCGTAAATCTGACCGCCTGTGGGGAAGTCGGGGGCTTTTATAATCTTGATAAGTTCCTCAATTTCAATGTCGTTGTTGTCGATATAGGCGCAGATAGCGTCGATCGAGTCCGAAAGGTTGTGAGGAGCCATATTGGTGGCCATACCAACTGCGATACCCGAAGCACCGTTTACCAGCAGCATAGGGATACGTGTGGGCAGCACGGTGGGTTCTTTGAGCGATTCGTCGAAGTTGGGGATAAGGTCTACTGCGTCTTTGTCGAGGTCGATAAGTGTGTCCTCTGCAATTTTTTTGAGTCGTGCCTCGGTGTAACGCATAGCAGCAGGCGGGTCACCGTCCACAGAACCAAAGTTACCTTGACCATCTACGAGAGGGTAGCGCATAATCCAATCTTGCGCCAAGCGCACCATAGTTAAATAAACTGATGAGTCGCCGTGGGGGTGAAACTTACCCATAACCTCACCGACGATTCTCGCCGATTTCTTGGTAGGACGGTTTGAAAATACGCCCATCTCGTTCATTCCGAAAAGCACCCTACGGTGCACGGGTTTGAGTCCGTCGCGGACATCAGGCAAGGCACGCGACACGATAACCGACATTGAATAGTCGATATATGCGGAGCGCATCTCCTTGTCGATGTTCACTTTAACGATTCTACCACTTGTTTCTTCTGCCGGAGTGTTTTCGGCATTTTGGTTATTTTCGTTTTCGTTTATTGTATCTGACATAATTAATATGTGTATTATTTATACCAAATAAATTTGGTTTGTTGTCTTATTGCGCAAAAGTAGCAATTTTTATTTAAAGGAAAAATCTTTTAAGCATTTTTTTGTTTTTTGTACGATTTTTTGTTTTCTGTTAAAATTTTAACATTTTTTAACATTTACAGCCGTAATTTTTCACATAAAAATATTCCGTGCCAAAAATAGGGGGTACAATATGCTGAGAGTGAGGTTTTTGATGCTGATTAATAGTCACTTAGTTGTTTAAAAGTGTTAAAAATAGTAATAAAATAACCTATTTTCCTATATTTTTGTATCATAATACTAAAATAATAGCCAAATTATTTGGAAATTTTGTAAATATTTATTATATTTGTAATAATATTTTAAACAACAACATTTTAGACTAACTAAATTTTTAAGAAAATGAGAACTAAAAATTATTTGTTTAACAAAAAGTACGTAGTACTTTTGATCGGAGTAAGCCGATACATTGACGCTTCGCTCCCCAATATCCCTAACGTGGGATACAACATTAAAGAGATGAAAAAGATTTTTACCGACCCCCGTTTTATCGGTATCGATCCTAAAAACCTTATAATCTCGTACAACGATACCGCCCTCGCTATTAAAAAGCGTATCGTAGATGCTTGTAACAAGGCTAAAAATGCTGATTACTCGCTTTTTATCTACTATGCTGGTCACGGTATCATCAACCCTGACAACCTCAACGTTTACCTTACTGGTCGCGACACTTGTCAGAAGTACCTTACCGAAACGGGTATTGCCCTTGCCGGTTTGCGCGAGGCTGTAAAACGCTCTTACGCTGGTGCTAAGGTTGTAGTGCTTGACGCTTGTCACAGTGGTCAGATCCACAAGTTGACTGGTTTTAACGTTCCTTCTATGGCTGAGTTTGCCGGTGTGCATATTGTTTCGTCTACTTCGGAAGACGAGTGCGCTCTTTTTAACAAGCGTAACCCCGATATGCCTACCTACTTTACCGACGCTCTTGTTAAACGAGTTCGCGGTGGTATCAACAACGGTAAGGATTATCTTACTCTTGGTGAGGTAGTTGACGACATCAAGGCTGAGTTCCGTAACCTCGGTTACCCTTTGCCTATCCAGTCGCGCATCGGTGATACTTATAAGGCTCCTTTTGCTAAAAACGTTGCCGCTCCTAAGGATTTCGTTGCAATGCCTGAGCCTAAAAGTTTTGTAGGACGTGCTTTGATGAGACTTTCGTTTATGATGTAATCTTACATTTAATCGTTTAGTTCTCATTGATATAAAAAAGGGACTTCGATTTTTCGGAGTCTCTTTTTTTTGTGCTCCCCTACCCTTTTTGCGAATAATCTCTTTCGCCGAAAATGGCTGATCCTATGCGGATTATGGTGCTGTGATTTTTGATGGCGATGGGATAATCGTCGGTCATTCCCATTGATATTTCGGTAAATGACGGCGGATTGTAACGCTCTTTGATACAAGAGAATAAGTCGGCTACTTTACCAAATTCTTTATCTATCTGCTCCTCGTTGTCGGTGTTGGTGGCCACGGTCATTAAACCATTGATTGAAACATTGGGATATTGATCAAACGCTTTTGTTTCAAACAGTTGAATTATTTCATCGTAAGTAAATCCCGTTTTGGTCTCCTCTTCCGCCACTTTCAATTGAAGTAAACATTTAATTGTGCGGCTGTGTTTTGCAGCGTGCTTGTTGATTTCGGCAAGAAGTTTCTCACTGTCAACACTATGAATCATATATACAAACGGCGCGATGTATTTCACCTTGTTGGTTTGCAAATGACCTATCATGTGCCAGTTGATATCTTTGGGCAAATGGTCGAATTTTGATGCCATCTCCAATGCGTGGTTTTCGCCAAAGTCGCGCTGTCCGATGTTGTAAAATCCCATGATGTCGTCTTCGGGTTTTGTCTTGGAAACCGCGAGCAAAAGTACGTTTTCAGGGATAGATTTTTTTATGTCGTTGTAGTTGGAAATATTCACCATCTTAAAGTAATACTTTAACTGATTATATGTTACTATTTAATACTGTGATAAATTAATATCACCCCCCTCCCCCACTCCCCTACCGGGATTTTTGGGTTCTTAGTTAGTTTTATAACTAATTGATTATCAATTAGTTATGTAATTATTTTAAAAATTCGCTACCGAAACTTAGCGGAAGTAAGTCGCTGATACTGTTGACGATAAAGCAACGATCTTTGGCAGCGAGAATAATTTTTATGGGCGTAGAGAATCGCTGTTCGGATTCTAAAAGTGCTTGCCGGCAAGCGCCGCACGGAGTGATGGGTGTATCAAGAAAATCGCCGTTGGTAAAAGCGGTGATTGCCAATGTTTTTATGGCTTTGTCGGGGTATTGCGAATTGGCAAAAAACATAGCGGTTCGCTCGGCGCAAAGTCCCGACGGATAGGCGGCGTTTTCTTGGTTGGTGCCGTTAACTATTGTTCCGTCGCTGAGGCGGATTGCTGCCGAAACGCTGAACTTAGAATACGGCGAGTAAGAGTGGTTTACAAATTTTTCGGCGCTCTCCACAAGGGCGAGGTCTTCGGGTGCGAGTTCTGATTTGCTGCACTCGGTCATCTTTATATTAATGTCAATTGTCTTCATAATTTAATAAGTTTTATAAAAAATGCCGCAGATTTATATTCCACGGCATTTTTATTATAACGAAATAAAAATATGTGTCAAATTTACTTCTTTAAGGCTTCGAGCATTTTTTTGCCAAGGTCGGCGGGCGATTCTGCCACGGTGATGCCACATTCGCGCATAATTTGCATTTTTGCAGCGGCTGTGTCGGCTTTGCCACCTATGATAGCACCTGCGTGACCCATACGGCGACCTTTTGGAGCGGTTTGTCCGGCGATGAAACCTACAACGGGTTTTGTGCCGTGCTCTTTGATCCAATATGCGGCGTCGGTTTCCATCGAACCACCGATTTCGCCAATCATAATAATGCCTTCGGTTTCAGGGTCGGCCATAAAGAGTTTTACAGCGTCGAGAGTGGTGGTGCCGATGATGGGGTCACCTCCGATTCCTATTGCTGTTGTCTGTCCGAGTCCTGCTTTTGTAACTTGGTCAACGGCTTCGTAAGTTAATGTGCCTGAGCGCGATACGATGCCGATATGACCCTTTTGGAAAATAAATCCGGGCATAATGCCAACCTTAGCCTCGCCTACGGTGAGAATACCGGGGCAGTTGGGACCAATCAGGCGGCAGTCTTTGTCTTTAAGAAACTCTTTCACCTTAACCATATCCTGTGTAGGAATGCCTTCGGTGATGCAGACTATAACTTTAATACCCGAATCGGCTGCCTCCATAATAGAGTCGGCTGCAAAAGCGGGTGGTACGAAAATGCAACTTACGTTAGCGCCTGTCTTGTCGACAGCCTCTTTAACGGTGTTGAACACGGGACGGTCTAAGTGAGTCTGTCCGCCTTTTCCGGGGGTTACTCCGCCAACGACGTTGGTGCCGTATTCAATCATCTGTCCGGCGTGAAAAGTGCCGTCGCTGCCGGTAAAGCCCTGAACTATAACTTTTGAATCTTTGTTTACAAGTATACTCATTGTTGTAAATGTAGTTTTATTTTGCGCCCCAAATTTATGGCAAATTTTTTATAAGAACAAAAAATATTTGTTTTTTTTTAAAAAATGTTTTCGGGAGTTGTTTTTAACATAAATAATTGTTAGTTTTGGCAATATTTTTTTGCAAAGCAAGTTTGAATAAAACAAAGTAGAACTCAGAACATTACAAAATGAACGAATCGATATTGAAGGCACTGATGCAGATGTTTGCGATAGTGGCGACGGTAGATAGTGAAGGAGTCTCCGCCGACGCTCGTAAAATCGTGGAGTCTTATCTGAAACTTCAACTGAGCCAGTCGGTTGCCGCCGAATACCTCAACCTTTTCGACAAATATCTCGAAGAGCAGAGCGGTAGCGTGCGCAAACACACCGATGGCACACAGAGCAAGCGAAATTCGCGAAACTCGGTAAAAGTGTTGAAAATATGTAACGAAATTAATGAAACCCTCGAACAATACGACAAGATTATTGTTGTAATACGTCTTTTGGAGTTTGCGGGCAGCAACGTTACCGATAAGGAACTCGACTTTATCAACACCGTGGCCGACACCTTTAATATTACATTCGAAGAATACAACGACCTCAAAAGTTTTGTAATATACGACGTTGACCAAATTGTTGACCAATCGCAACTTATGATTGTAAATTCTAAACAGCAGTTGGATGGCACTTTGCAAAACGTTAAGCACAATTTTGAAAAAAATCTCAAAGGCGACCTGCTCATCTTCCGTATGAAGAGTAGCAACATTTTGTTTGTGAAATACTTAGGCGAAGAAGACGTTTTGCTCAATAGTTCGCCGCTTGTGCCTAAGCGCACCTACGTGTTTGGCAACGGCGCTGTGCTCAAAAACTCTAAAATCACACCTATATATTATAGTGATGTTGCGGGAAGGTTTATTCAAGCCGAGCAAAAGTCGAAAATTGAGTTCCGTGCCGAAAATATCGAGTTTTACTATCCCAACAGCGACAACGGCATTCATCGTTTCTCGTTTTACGAAGAATCTGGAAACCTTATTGGCATTATGGGCGGCAGCGGCGTAGGCAAAAGTACGCTATTAAACTTGCTCATAGGCAGTTACCCATTAGCAGGCGGACGTATTCTCATCAATGGCTACGATTACACCAAAGAACCCGAAAGTCTCAAAGGCGTGATTGGCTATGTACCTCAGGACGACCTACTTATGGAAGAACTCACTGTTTTCCAAAATCTATATTTCAACGCCAAACTTTGTTTTAGCAATTTTAACGAAGAACAGATTGTAACGGCAGTAAACAAGATTCTACTCGAAATGGATCTGTATGAAATAAAGGATCTTAAAGTAGGCGACCCGCTCAATAAGTTTATATCCGGCGGTCAGCGCAAACGACTCAATATTGCATTGGAACTTATCCGCGAGCCCTCCGTGATGATTGTTGACGAACCTACATCGGGACTTTCATCGGCAGACTCAGAAATGGTGATGTCGCTATTTAAAGAGCAGACTATCAAGGGAAAACTCGTAATTGTAAACATCCATCAGCCGTCGAGCGATATATTCAAAATGTTCGACAAGATACTTGTGATGGACAAGGGCGGTTATCCCGCTTACTACGGCAACCCGCTCGATGCAATTGTTTATTTCAAGAAGATAAATAACAGTGTATCAGCCAACGAAAGCGAATGTCCCGTTTGTGGTAATGTTAATCCAGAGCAGGTTTTGGAGCAACTCGAAGCCAAGTGTGTAAACGAGTACGGAAAACTCACCCGCAACCGTAAAGTGTCGCCCAAAGAGTGGTACGAACTTTATAATGAGAACATTGCACCCAAAATCGAGGAGCGTGGCGAACAGCAGAAGAAAGAAAAAAGCGAATTACCCGAAAATAAATTCTCTGTTCCCGGATTGTTCGGACAGTTTAAAATATTTGCTAAGCGAAACATATTGTCGAAACTTGCCGACCGTCAGTACTTGTTAATCAACTTGTTAGAGTCGCCGGTATTGGCATTTGTGCTTGCATTCTTTGTTAAATATTTCAGTGGAACGCACGAAAATCCCGGTGAATACATCTTTGCCAACAACGAAAATATTCCTGCATACATATTTATATGTGTAATTTGCGCAATGTTTATCGGCTTGACTGTGAGCGCAGAAGAGATTATTCGCGATTTGAAGATACTCAATCGAGAACGATTCCTTAACCTAAGTTGGACCAGTTACATCAACTCTAAAATAGCAGTTTTGTTTGGCATTTCTGCAATTCAAACACTCTCGTTCGCTCTTGTGGGCAACTTTATTTTAGAGATAAAAGGCTTGAACTTAGAGTATTGGCTGATACTGTTTTCGGTGTCGGCACTTGCCAATTTGGTGGGTTTAAATATATCCTCGGCATTGAAAAGCGTGGTAAATATCTACATTCTTATACCTTTTATAATAGTGCCGCAGTTGCTTTTTAGCGGTGTTTTGGTAAACTTTGGCAAGATGCACAAGAGCGTAGCCTCGGTAGAGTACGTTCCGCTTGTGGGCGACGCGATGCCTACACGATGGGCGTTTGAGGCGTTGGCTTTGGCACAATTTAAAGATAATGAATACTTTAAGCATTTCTTTGCTATCGAACAAGAAATCTCCAAAAACAACTACATATCAGTATTTTTGATTCCCAATTTGGAGGAACGCATCAACGACACCAAAAAAGCCATTAAAACCGGCGGCAACCCCAACGAGATTGCCCGTAACCTCGGCATTATCAAGACTATGGTGTCCGAATTATCTACCTCCGAAGGCGAACGCTTCGACCGTGTGGACGAGATTACTCCCGAAAAATTCTCCGACAATGTGGCTTATTATCTCAATATTTTCTTAGACAAAGTGAAGTCGGAATGTGAAGATTTTCAATACTCTGCCACCGAAAAACGCGACTATATCTTTGCTGATATGGTAGAAAAATACGGCAGTCGTGAAGCAATTTTTGAACTTCAAGAAAAATACCACAACAAAAAGTTGGAAGAGTATATGCTGAATAAGAACGAGTTAGAGAAAGTTCTTGAATCAAACGGACGACTTATCCAGCAGAAAGACCCCGCCTATCAGATACCGAGATTTACCAACGGACGTGCGCCATTCTACGCGCCTGTTAAGCGTTTGGGCAGTTTGACAATCGACACATTCTGGTTCAATACAGTAGTTATATGGTTGATAACCATATTCTTCTACGTGGCATTGAGATTCACTTGGCTCAAATCGTTGCTTGGATTCTTCGGCAGGATTTCGTTGAAGAAAAAATTGTCGGAGTAGAAATTATTTGTAAATTTGCCCCCAAAGAAATTGAAAATATAAAACAAATGCAAAAAAAACTATTGTTAGGCGTTGAAGCCATAGCCCAAGGAGCCATCGACGGCGGTCTTTCGGGTGTATACGCCTATCCCGGTACACCGTCTACCGAAATTACAGAATATATA
>JAGCVU010000007.1 GCA_017962175.1 Bacteroidales bacterium
GGATAATCTACTGTAAGATATTGGCTATTAGTGGTTTCTATCTTTATGTCAATATTTTTGGAAGATGAGTTAGCCAAATAAAAAGTTTTGGTGATGCTTGCGCCCTTGTAGACATATCCGAAGGGAATGTTCACCCTCGAAGCGTACACCATATCGGCTATGGAATAATAGAAACGCTCTTGTATAGAGCGATTTGCGGGGATAACGTTGGCGGAGATTTCCAAAACCCCCATCAATTGGTTTTTGCTGTTGAATAGTTCCACGCTGCGGAAAGTTTCGCCAAAATTGCCTGATGGTGCGAAAGTTATCTCCACTTCGCCCGTACCACCCGGAGGCACTTGGTTTTTAGAAAAATTGGCAGTAATGCATTTGCACGACGGATTAGCAAACGCTAACGACACCGCCTCGTAGCCATCGTTTCTAAACATAAATATATGATAAACAGACCCTTCCTCTTCGTATACCGTGCCGAAATTAAATTGGTAAGTATCGAAGGTAACGCCGCTGTTTTGTGCATTGGCTACCGACAACAGCAACGAATACACCAATACAATAATCGTTTTGTTCAATATCTTTGTTTGCAACTGCTTGATAATAAATATGTTATTATTTATGAAATTCAGTTGCTAATAAACAAATAATTTTGATAAAAAACAAATTAAAAATAAAATTTGAAACCGATAAAAATAAAAAACCCGAAGCAAAAACTTCGGGCGTTTAGCGGAAAGAGAGGGATTCGAACCCCCGGTAGAGTCACCCCTACGTCGCATTTCGAGTGCGATACATTCGACCACTCTGCCATCTTTCCGATTGCGCTGCAAAAGTAGGTATTTTTATGATACGGAAAAATATTTTTGAAGAAAAAATTTTTTTTGTTCCAATATGCATATTGTTAGATAGTTAGATTATTTTATTTTTTGTAATTAGCCTCAAACCATTTGCTTTTTTGAAAATAATACCTTACTTTTGTGCTATTAATCATTTTTAAATTATCTTTTATAATGAAGAAAATATCTTTAAAATCAATCCTCACAGCATTTTTGCTGATTTTTACACTTTCGGTTTCGGCTCAGGACAAAACCGTTAATATTCTTGCTATCAACGATATGCACGCATATCTCGACCGTTTTGCTCAGTTCGGCGGCGTGGTCGATAGTCTCAGGGCTATCTATCCCGACTTGTTTATCATTAGTTCGGGCGACAACCGCACTGGCAACCCTTTCAACGATATGTATCCCGAGCCTTCGCGCCCGATGACAGAGTTGATGAACGCTATCGGTTTCAACGTTTCCACACTTGGCAACCACGAGTTTGACGCAGGTTTCCAAAATCTCAAAAAGTTGATGAACCTCAGCACTTTTCCCCACATTGTCTGCAATGTTTTCCCTGCCGATAGTATGGGCTACAAGTTCGACCCCTACAAGATTTTTGACGTAAACGGCGTTAAGGTTGGCATTTTGGGTGTTTTGCAAATCAATTCGCAAGGTATTCCCGACTGCCACCCCGACAAGGCTAAGGGCATCCGTTTTACTCCTGTGGTTCAAACAGTTGAAAAATATGCCGACGTTCTCCGCAAACAGTGCGACATTGAAATCCTTGTCTCGCACATCGGTTTAGACGAGGACAAGGAGATGGCTCAAAAGTTCCCTATGTTCGACGCTATTCTCGGCGGACACTCGCACACGTATGTTGAAAGCAACACTTTGGTAAACAATGTGTTAATTACCCAAAGCAAAAACAAAGTACGTTTCTGCACCTTGGTACAGTTCACTCTCAAAGATGGCAAGGTGGTAAGCAAGACTTCGAAGGTAATCGACATCGAAAACTCTAAGTTGAAGTCAGAAAAAATCGAAAAGATGGTGGCTGATTTCTGCAAAAATCCCGAACTTGAAAAACGCGTTACCACACTCGAAAAACCTGTTAAAGGCTACGACAATTTCGGCTGTATGATGACCGACGGACAGGCTGCTTCGTCTAACTGTCAAATTGCAATTCAAAATGGTGGCGGTGTTCGTTTCGACTATCACGATGCAGGCGATTTTACTGTAAAAGACGCACTTATGCTCGACCCCTTTGGCAACCTGATTTGGACATTCAAACTCACTGGAAAACAGATTCTCGACGTTATCAAACTCTGCAAAGAGCGCGACGAGGGCGTTGAACCATACGTTAGCGGAATGAGTTACATTATGTACGTTGACAAAGACGACCCCAACAAAGTGCTTGAAGTTAAAGGACTTTTGCCCAACGGCAAGCCCATCAAACCTAAAAAAGTTTACACCGTGGCAGCCAACAGTTACACCGTTTCTATCACCGATATGAAACAATATGGCGGCGTAGAAACCACCAAAACATCTTGCGACTGTATGCGCGAGTTCCTCTCAAAAAAAGCAAGCGTAGACTATTCTACCACCCGCAGAACACAGATTATCAAACGATAATTCTTTTCCATACAAATAAAATTAACGGTTCGCGTTTATTCAACACGAACCGTTTTTCATACTCATATTTTTTTAATTGTTTAATTCATTTTCAGCCCTTGGGTATTTACGCCGCCAATTCCGGTTTTACTTACGGTGTAGTTATTGGTTGAGCCCGAAACGGTTACAGAACCTACGCCAGAAGCATTTACGTTGATGCTTTTACATTCGGTGTAGACACTTACGCTACCCACGCCCGAAGAATTGATGTCAACATCCTTGGCAGCAAGATTGTGAATTTTTGAACTGCCTACGCCAGATTGATTTACGTAGACATTGCCGCAGTTTACTTGGTTAAAATCTAACGCGCCAACGCCACCGCTTATAATGTCCATATTTTTGCAAAATACATCATTAAATTTTACGTGGCCAACTCCGTCGAGATATATTTTTAAATTGTGCTCAACGATGAAATCACTGTTGCATTGAAACGAGCCTACGCCACCCATGTGGAGATAATTGATGTCGGGCGCAGTGATGTCGATAGTAAGGTGCTGAAATCCGTTTGCATGAATGTTTTTCTTGTCATCAATGTAGAGAGTGCCGTCGTTGACCCAAAGTGCAAGGTTGTCTACCAATTTTTTTTGACCGGAAACTACCAAATGGAATTCATTTCCCTGTGTAAAGTTTATCGACGCAATTCCCTTAGCGTCAATGTTTTTAAAGTTAGAAACGTTGGCGATATACGAAGTATCGGATCCAAGATCAGTAATTGTTTCGTTGTTGCATTTTTGATTGTTTAATGTTACAATCATTGCGAATGCAAAAAGTCCTAAGATTTTCATGGTTTTATTGTTTTTATGGTTTATAACTAATTGAATTTCACTGTTGAATAATTAAGATGACCTACGCCTTGTCTTTTGGCTTTGATGTCGCGGACGTTGCCTTTGATTGTGGAAGAACCTACACCTAAATGTTTGTATTTGATTATGTTGCAGTCGGCAGTGAGATTTAATCCTCCCACACCAATATTTTTGTAGTTGATGTTGTTGCATTTGAGTTTGCCGATATTTATTGAACCAACGCCACTCATTTTAAAGTCAACATCGTGGTTTACAGATATTTCGTTGTTGCAATGAAACGAACCAACACCTCTGATTTTAATACCTTGAATGTCGGCTGCGGTAACATTCACATGTAATTGTTTTCCACCAAAATCCACATGTCTTTGTTTCGGGTATTTTGCGTCGATTATAAGCGTGCCCTTTTCCACTCTTACCGATGTTTGATCAAACGCCTCTTTATCGCCCGTAACCTTTACAGAATAGGTGTCGCCTTGGGTAAAATATACATCAGCCACACTGTTGATTTTTATGCGGTCGAAATTTTCAACCTTAACATCGCGATCCATTTCGGTTATTTGCTGTCCAAATGAGTTTCCCGCTGTTGCCGCAGTTATCATTGTGGAAACTATTATTATACTTAATGCTTTCATTGTGTTTTAGTTTTAAATTGTTTAACTTACACCATAACGAAAGACATACCGCGTGCCAATAATGGTAAACGATTAATTTACAGATAGATACATTTTAGAAGAATGTGTAAAGAGTGTAAAAAAATTTTACAGTGGTGTAATGATTTTTTACAATTGACGGATAATTTTGTCGGTGATGTCCAAGCACAATGCGGCGGCGCGGAGGTACTCTTGGTAATACTCCTTGCCATCGCCGGTGAGCGAGTCGGAAACAGCCTTGATAAATAGGCAGGGGACGTGGTTGCGGTGGCAAGTGAGGAAAATAGCCGCGCACTCCATCTCGCAGATGTCGGCACCAAAACATCTATGAATTTCATCTTTTTCATCCTTGTCGGCAACAAAACGGTCGGCAGATGCGCAGGTAACTTTTTTGAGCGAAGGACAAGCATTTAACGCCTTGTTAATCAGTGTAGTGTCGGTGTAAAGAAACTCGCTGTCGAAACCGGGATACTGTCCTTTTTTCACAGGGTCGATGCCCGAAAGGTCGAATTGGTAATGGACGATTTTTTCTACCACGCAGTTTTCCGCCACCGTCATCTCGTCGGTGAGAGCGCCCACCACGCCGAAATTCACCACCAAATCCACATTATAAACATCTATAAGTACCTGAGTAGCAGCCGCTGCCGCAATTTCGCCCACGCCGCTGTTGATAACAAAAAGTTGGTAATCAGTGTTTTTGTAACTGTAAACATTAAACCCACCCGACATCGCACTCCTCTGCGGCCGCCCATATTTTTCAAAAATGCTCTTCTGCTCTACGGCTACTAAAAGTCCTATTTTTAAGCACTTGGCGGAGATGTTGGGGATGAAGGCGAGGAGGAATAGAAGGGTGAGGATGGTGCGGGGCATTGTGGGTGATGTTTTTTTGTTTGCAAATATAAGGATTGTAAAGGGATTGTGCAAATTTTTTTCATCAATTAGCGTTTGGTTAGTATCTTTACTATCTCGTTGAGAGCCATAAATTTATAACGCTGCGACGAAACGGGTATTTGTGAATATGCTAAATGTTTGGCTTCTGCCTTTTGTCGTAGGGTATTCTCTGTTGCATTGCGGATTGTTGGCGCGGTAATAGTCTGTTCCGAAGGTTCTAAAAGAAGAAGTTTGCCATTGGAACACGCTTCGAAATAGACACCGCCGGGTTTATAGTATTTTTCGTGAGGCGAGCCTTCATCTGGGAAACCGTCATTTAGTAGAATCACCAACGGGAAACCCTGTTCCCTCAAAGTCCGTGCAATGGTTTGTTCGCCTTTGCTGATAGCGGCGGTATATGTAACAACGCCGTATTGAGCCGCTTGCAACACTGTTTGCAACATTTCTTGAATCTGTGTGTCAGTGGCACTTCGCGATACTTCTATCATCTGACAGTCGGGCCAATCAAGCAAAAAGATATTGCCAAGCGACGAAAATGTCATACCACAGACCTCGGTCTTACGATGAAGCCTGAATAAATCGGGATTCTGTTTGCGTTTCCAAGCACGGTTGGCATTGTCGTACACATAGTTGATCATAGCGCTCAGTTGTCCTTTGTGGCACAATGTCCGAAAGAAAGGCACGTCGTCATAAATATTTTGGAGGAGACCCATTTTTCGCGCTTCGGACTTGCATCCCTGCATATATCCGCGCACTACTTCTTTGATGCTGCGTTTCATAGTCCGCGTTACTTGTAGGACGATATGATGATGGTCGGGCATAACCTTGTCGGCAAGAATTTTGATTTCGGGGCATAAGTCAAGCATTTTCTTTTGTTGGTGGATAAGTACCCATCCGAGTGGTGTTTTTTCCACAACGGCCTTGGTGCCATCGTATTGAAGTGTGCCAAACAGATGTTGCCTGTCCTTTGCCACCATAGTTACGTGCACAATGCAAGGTTTACGCCAAGCCCCTGGTGCTTGCCAAGTAAAGGGTTCCTTTTCCATATTTTAATATTTTGTGTTAGCGTATATTAGTGTTAGTGTAAAGTCTGTTGGTGGAAATTCAATTTCCACCGAAGATACTGAACTTATACTGCACAAAAATACAAACTATACAATAATGCTGCAAATATTATTGTGTGCCACCAAGCCATTTATCTCCTCCCCTTGTTAAAAAATTTTAAAAAAAATCAATATTAATATTAAACCAATCTTAAAAACTCGCGTCTAAAAAGCGATAAATTAATTTTTATAACTATTAATTTTTTAATTATAAAACAAATATGAGAAACAATTTAAAGGTTTCAGCATTGATTGTAGCGCTTGCTTTTCAAGCATTTAGCGTGTCGGCGCAGTTCAATCCCGGGGGTCAGCCTCAACAGATTGCTCCCTCGCCGAGTATCGACAACTATTTTGTGCCGGCGTCTAATTCGCCTGCCAAACCCAATGAGGACGGCTTTATCGGTCGTTGGTTATTGTTAGACCCCATCGGTCGCCCCAACCGTGGCAACACAGTGTTCGTTGATAGTTACGTTCGCGAGCAGTTGACCAAGGAGTACTATCCCAACCAATTCAAAACCATCCCCAAGAATGGCGAGAAGGTGAAAGCCAACGTTTTAAAAGAGCCTGAGGTTAAATTCGATGGTCCTCGTCCGCCTATGGGTTTCAAATTTCCCGACCCTGTGCCTGCAAAAGAAACTCTCGTTTGGCACGCTTACGACAGCAAACTTTTCAACATTAAACTTTACCGTTTTGCCACTGGCAACAACAAAACCCGCTATGGCATTATATTCCACGCTGTTACAGTTATCAACTGCGACCAAGA
>JAGCVU010000106.1 GCA_017962175.1 Bacteroidales bacterium
CAACGAAGGTAACGTCACCAATATGAATCTAAAAAACACAGGCAAAATTGAGCGAAACGACTCAATTATCAGTTTCGACGCAAACTACAAATTTCTTTACAGCAAGGAAGACACTGTGGAAACCAACCGAGGACTGACGGGAGGCATCAAATTCGACTTTCTTCAATATGGAAAATGGTCGCCGTTCTTTGCCGCCGAGGTGATTTGCAACAAGTACAAGGGTTACGACTTTAAGACCTCTATCTTACTCGGCGTTAAATACAGAATATACACAAATCCCGGCAAATGCGACTATTCTATCAGTGCAGCAGGCGTTTGCGACTATGTAGACTACACCGTCGAAGAGGATAATCCGCTGCCTACCAACGTTTGGCGTATGAGCATCCGTCCTAAAATCAAACAGAAATTCGGTGAGGCTGTGGCACTTACACATTACACATTTTATCAACCCAATTTAGAGGATTTTGACGACTATATCATAAATTCGCACACCGCATTAGAGACCAAATTGAGCGAGCATTTCTTTTTTGAAACCAGTTTCGACTACGAATACCGCTCATACCTACCCACAGAGGATTATAAAAGACGAGATGTTACCACAGAGGTAACGTTGAAAATCAAATGGTAAACAACGAATTGTAGAGACGATGTGCACATCGTCTCTAACAAATAAATGGTAATCACGAAATTGATGTAGAGACGATGTGCACATCGTCTCTACCAAATTAAATGGTAATCACGAAAACAATTCGGAAATAATCGTATCCGAAATTATCAATCCATCAAGATTTAACCGTACAAAGCCGTTATCTTCAACAAGATAGCGGCTAATTTTTTTATCCTTTATATTATGATAAAACTCATTTTCAAACTCTGAAAACTCATTATGAAGATGTTTTAAATCTATTCCTCGGTGCATTCTTAAACTGAGCATAATGTACTCGTTAAATCGGTCGCGCAGAGATAGTTGCTCTTGTTCAAAACTCAATTCTCCACGTGAAACCATATCACAGTATTTTCTTACATCGCGGATGTTCCAACTGCGGGTATTATCATAATAAGAGTGCGCCGAAGGACCAAATCCGAGGTACGGAACAAAATTCCAATAATTGGTGTTATGTCTAGAATATTTTTCGGGAAGAGAATAGTTAGAAATCTCGTAATGTTCATACCCCGCAGAGGTGAGAAGATTATGCACAAGGCGGAATTGTTGAACATAATCGTCATCGTCAATAACATTAATCTCTCCTTTGCGAAGTTTAAGATAAAACGATGTACCTTGCTCAATACCAAGACTATACGCCGAAATATGCGGAATCTTTAAATCAGTAAAAATCTTAAAACTGCGTTCAATCTCTTTGAGTGTAAGCATCTCATAACCAAATATATAATCAACCGAAAAGTTGTTGAATCCATATTTCTTACAAAGGTCGAGATAGCGGTAATTGTCATCAACAGTGTGGCAGCGGCCGAGAAATTTAAGGCAGTCGTTGTCCATCGATTGAAATCCTGTGCTAAGTCGGTTGACAAATCCTGACGCTTTTAACTCGCTGAAATATTGATCAGTAGCCTGTTCGGGATTTATCTCTAAGGTACATTCTATGTTATTAGAAAGGTGGTAGTTGTCGGCGAAGGTTTTATACACATTCTCTAAATAGTGAAAAGGAACGAGCGAAGGCGTTCCTCCACCGAAATAGATGGTCTCAACTGTCTGATTTTTAAACAAGTAAGATTTATTAACAATCTCTTTGTTCAAAGCGAGGAAAAAATTATCCAATAATTGACTATCTTTGCAGAGCCTTATGGAGTAAAAATCGCAGTAGCCGCATTTTTTCTTGCAGAAAGGTATATGTATATAAATTCCTGACATAATGAAAAATTATATTCTGTTATTCAAATTCAGTTTGATATGGGCATTATTGATACTCATTGCCTGCACTTGCCGCGTTCAAACCGACAGCGATATCGATCTTGATATTCCTTTTTTGGATAAGATAGTACACTTTGGTATGTACCTGATTTTGGGCGCGTTGGCAACATTCGAATTCCGACGTATCACTACATATTATTACAAATACATAGTTAAAATATTGATAATCTGCGTATTGTACGGAATCTTTATTGAAGTTGTACAATATTTTCTGCCTTGGCGCGGATTCGAATTTGCCGATATGATAGCCGACGGTCTTGGTGCGGCCGCCGGCATATATGGTATTAAGTGTCTGATATTCGACAAGATAGTAGAAAAGAAGAATTAACCCCTCTCCTATTATTTATGCCACAGGAATTTTCTCGATTCTGCGCTGATGGCGTCCGCCGTCGAACTCAGTGCTCAAAAAAGTGTCGAGAATCTGCACAGCCTCTTCTTGCGAAACAAAGCGTGCGGGAATAGAAAGCACGTTGGCGTTGTTGTGAGCGCGTGCAAGACGTGCAATTTCAGCATTCCAACAAAGTCCTGCGCGAATTTTCTGATGTTTATTGGCTGTCATACAAATTCCGTTGCCACTGCCGCAGATAGTAATGCCGTAAGCATCGGGAGTGTTCTCCACATTCACAGCCAAAGGATGGGCGTAATCGGCATAGTCGCACGAATCGGCGCTGTTGGTGCCACAATCAATAATCTGAAAGCCTTTTTTCTGCAAATAATCCTTTAAAAAGAGTTTCAACTCGTAGCCTGCGTGGTCCGAAGCCATAAAAAGTTTTGAAATTTTCATAATTGAATATATGTTATTAAATAATATGTTATAAATGAATATTGTTGATAACGTTCAACGCTGCAAAAATAACAAATATTTGAGAATAAGGCGATTGAAATCTAAAAAATAGTTTAAGGAGAGATATACAAAATGCTGATGTAAAGCATAATACAAAAGTTATCAACAATGCTGTTAATTTTAGTGTTAATTGTGGATAGCGAAAATGTGGATAACTAAAAATTTTTCTTGATTTTTTCGGAAATCTCAAAAATAATCCACAATTTTGAAAAAAATAAAACAAGTTTTCCACACCGCGAAATTTGGTATGTGGAAAAAACGTTTTCAACAAAAAAGTAGAATTAAAGTTTATCAACAATTGTGGATAAAGTTTGTAAGATGCTAAAAGATAAAGTATTGAAAAAAGAACAAAATGTGAATTAAGGTTAACCTATTCGAGAAATTGTTAATTGCAAAAAAAATCGAGAAAAAGTTTCCACACTATTCACAGCCATAAATTATCAAAATAAAAATATATTTAAATTTAAAATATAATAATTATAATGAATAACGAACAAAGACCGGTCTTGAAAAATGGGCATATCGATATGCCAATAGATGAATCTATCAATTTGTGTGCCGAAATTGACAAATTGCGCAAAAAAAAGAACGCCGTGATACTTGCACATTACTACACTACCGACGAAGTGCAACAAATAGCCGACTACACAGGCGACAGTCTTGGTCTCGCTCAACAGGC
>JAGCVU010000107.1 GCA_017962175.1 Bacteroidales bacterium
CGAAAAATTTATTCAGGCTGTTAAGGCTATCGCTCCCACTTTCGGCGGTATCAACTTGGAAGATATCAAGGCTCCCGAATGTTTTGAGATTGAACGCCGCCTCAAAGAGGAACTCGACATCCCCGTTATGCACGACGACCAACACGGCACTGCAATTATCTCTGCCGCAGGTCTTATCAACGCTTTGCAGGTTAACGGCAAAAATATCGCCGACGTAAAAATAGTGGTAAACGGCGCAGGTGCTGCTGCCATCAGTTGCACAAAACTCTACGTGGCTCTCGGAGCACGCAAAGAGAATATCGTAATGCTTGATTCTAAGGGCGTTATCCGTGCCGACCGTGCCGACCTCAACGCTCAGAAACGCGAATTTGCCACCTCGCGCACTGACATCACCACTTTGGAAGAGGCTGTTAAGGGCGCAGATGTATTTCTCGGATTATCAAAGGGTAACGTGCTCAGTCAAGATATGGTTCGCTCTATGGCGAAAGATCCGATTGTGTTTGCTCTTGCCAACCCCGTTCCCGAAATCACTTACGAGGAGGCTATGGCATCGCGTCCCGACGTATTGATGTCTACCGGTCGAAGCGATTATCCCAACCAAATCAACAACGTTATCGGATTCCCCTACATTTTCCGTGGCGCGTTAGACGTGGCTGCCACCGCCATCAACGAGGAGATGAAACTCGCTGCCGTATACGCAATTGCAGATTTGGCAAAACAGCCCGTTCCCGATATCGTTAACGAGGTTTACCACGTTAGCAACTTTACTTTTGGTCCCAACTACTTTATACCCAAGCCGGTAGACCCGCGTTTGATTACCGAAGTTTCTACCGCTGTGGCAAAAGCCGCTATCAAATCTGGCGTTGCCCGCAAAACTATCACCGACTGGGACGGCTACAAACAGCGCCTCAATCAGTTGATGGGTTACGAATCAAAACTTTCGCGTCAGTTGAACGACTTTGCACGCCGTTCGCCCCAACGTGTGGTATTTGCCGAAGGTATTCACCCCAATATGATGAAGGCTGCCATCGAGGCTAAAAACGAGGGTATCTGCTATCCTATTCTTCTGGGCAACACCGAGAAAATCAACAAGATAGCCGAAGAACTCGAACTCAATCTCGACGGCATCGAAATCATCAACCTCCGTGCCGACCGCGAGGCCGACCGTCGCGAACGTTACGCCAAAATCCTCACCGAAAAACGCCAACGTCAGGGTATGACTTTCCAAGAGGCTAACGACAAGATGTTCGACCGCAACTACTTTGGTATGATGATGGTAGAAACCGGCGACGCAGATGCCTTTATCACAGGCGTTTACACTCGTTACCGCGACACTATCCAAATTGCAAAAGACGTTATCGGCATCCGCGAGGGATATTCGCACTTTGGCACAATGCACATCCTCAACTCCGACAAGGGTACATTCTTCCTTGCCGACACGCTTATCAACCGTCACCCCGATGTTGACGCGCTTGTAGACACAGCAAAACTCGCCGCCGACACTGTTAAGTTTTTCAACAAAAAACCGGTGGTGGCTATGCTCTCGTACTCAAACTTTGGTGCCGACACCGACGGAACGCCCGCCACTGTGCACAAGGCTGTGGAGATTGTTCACGAACAGCGTCCCGACCTCGATATCGACGGCGAAATGCAGGTAAACTTTGCCATCGACGACCAGTTGCGCGACCGTACCTTCCCCTTCAACCGTTTGAAAGGCAAGGTGGTAAACACTCTTATTTTCCCCAACCTCGGCAGCGCCAACACAAGTTACAAGATGCTTGCCGCAATGAACAACAATGTGGAACTCATCGGACCTATCCAGATGGGCTTAAACAAGCCGATTCACTTTATCGACTTTGAAAGTTCGGTAAATGATATCGTAAACATTGTGGCAGTGGCAGTTATCGACGCCATTGTTGAAAAAAGCAAGAAGTAATCATTAATACCAAAGACAAAAAAAGCTCCGGAACAAATGTTCCGGAGCTTTTTTTATTTAGAATTAAATACTTATCTTAGAAGAATTTATATCTTTGATCAACGATGTTGGCCATCTTAATCAACGCATTGTAAGCTTGATAACCAGCACGCGACGAAAGGTCACGTTGCATTGCGTTGCGGTCGGTGTCAACATTTATAGGCTGAATGGGCTGAGCAGGAGTCTTGTTAACGTTTTGGATAACGTAAACAGCAGTTTTGCCGGCAACAGGTTTAGAAACCTGATTTTTGTCGAGACTTGCGGCCACAGCTACAATAGCGGGGTCATAATTGCCTCCCATCTGAACCGATGAAAGACTGATGTTTGAAGCATCTTGAACGGGACGGTTAATCTGAGCAGCAAGAGCGTCAACGTTAGAAACATTTTTCGACTGAAGATCAGCTAAGATTTTCTCGCCTTTTTTCTGAGCAATTACCTCTGATTCTACTGAAGATTTTACAGCCGACAAAGGAGCAATGCCCTTAGGATGAATTCCTACTACAGCAGCAACGATAAGTCTGCCATCAAATTCCATTACGTCAGATACTTCCTTAGATTTTTCTTCGTCAAAAGCCCAACGAACAAACTCACGTGAATTGGCAATACCGGGAATGTATCTTGTGTCGGAAGTAAGACCGGGAGCCACACGGAGCGAAAGTCCTTCAGCATTGGCAGCGTCTGAGAATTTTGCTACTTCACGTGTGTTAGCTGCAAATTTGCTTGCCTTTGCGTAAGCCTGCTGACGAGTTTCATTGCTGGGTTTGATTTCAATTTGGAGGAAACCAACATTAACTTTCTTCTTAGGCTGAGTTTTGTCAAACACCTTTATAATATGTACACCGTAAGATGTAGCCACTGTGGTAATCTGACCTTTTTCTGTAGCAAAACAAGCGTCTTTGAATTCGGGGATAAAATTGATACGGTCGGTAAACCAGCCGAGATTTCCGCTGTCGGCAGAAGAACCTTGGTCGTCGGATACTTCCTTAGCCAATGCACCAAAATCGATACCGCTCTTGATTACTGTCAAAAGGCTGTCGGCTTTGTGACGAGCCACTGTAGTATCTTCGCCCTGACGGTAACCTACCAAAATATGCGAAACCTTAACAGAGTCGGGCATATGTTTGATGTCGAGCAAACGAGCTACTTTGTAATAACCTTCATCGATATAAGGACCGTAAACAAAACCGGGCTGCTCAGCAAACATCAAGCTATCAACAGTAGCGTCGGTGATTTCACCTTTATTATAATTGAGGTCGTTGTGCTGAACGTCGGATTTGGAATTGATAAACGAAACCACTTCGTTGGTGCTAGCAAAATCGTTTTTAAGTCCGTTGATAATATCCAAAGCGTAAGCGCTATCTTTCTGCGAAGCCAAAACATCAAAAGCTACATAGTTAACGTCGCGAGTTTCGGCGTCACGTTCGAAGTTTTTGAGGTGTTGATTGTAATACTGATTAAGTTCAGCCTCGCTAACCGAAACCTCCTCGTCTTTGATGTCGGAGTAGGGAAGCGAAACAAATTTTACATCAGAAATGGTGGTGCGGTCGGCAAATTCTTGCTCAACCTCTGCAGTTGTAACGCAGAGACCCGAAGCAATCATATTGAAATACTTCGAAGAAATACGGTTTTGTCGAAGTTCTCTTTCAAGATAGTCCCACACATATTGGTTTGCAGCCCTTGTTTCGGGACGTTGGTCGTTGAGAAACGACATCACGATCGAAGGGTCGTACATTCCGGTCTGAGGATTTGCAAACATCTGGCGGATAGTCTGAGTAACGTTTCCGGTCTGAATCATATTGATAAGTTCGTCGTCGGAAGCTGCAATGCCGAGTTTTTTGGCGTTGACACCGATAACATTTTCTCTTATCATATCTTCCCAAACGTACTCACGAATCTGATCCTGCATATCGCCGCTCAGAGTGCTTTGGTTGGTAACCAATTTAATAAAAGTTTCTCTCTCGTTAACTTTTTCCATAAAGTCCTGATATGAGATGCTTTCACCGTTGATCTCACCCATATTGAACTGGTTCTGTCCAAAAATCGAGTAACTCGAGTTGAGGAAGTCGCCGAGAATAAATGCAAGCAACGCCGCGCCTACTGCGATGGCGATCAACTTGCCTCTGTTTCTTATAGACTGTAATGCTGCCATTTATAATATCAAAAAGATAAAGATTAAATTATATACCAAGACACACCGAGTGCCTTTGGACTAAGTACAAAGTAAAAAACCCCAATCCCGCTGCGAATTGAGGGCTTTTGCATCACCTAACTATGCGCAGAATTCTAATAGTGAGCTCTGCAGCACGGCTCTGAAGATACTGTAAGTTTTTTTCTGCCTTTGCGGCGACGTGCCGATAATACTTTGCGGCCGTTGGCGGTCTTCATACGCTCTCTGAATCCGTGTTTGTGTTTACGCTTCTTGATCGAAGGCTGAAATGTGCGTTTCATTGTCAATTATTTATTAATGTGTTTGTACTAAATTCTGTATGTGAAAATACTCTGATTTTCGGACGGCAAAGTTAGAGAGTTTTTTTTTGTTTGCAAAAAAAGATTTGTGTTTTTTTTAAAAATCTTTTTGAATGTGCCGTCTACACGTTCAGATAGTTCATTAGAGCCCCGTAACGCTCTTCCATAAGGTCGTTGTATTTGCCGTCGCCCTCATAAACCGATTTAATTCGATAGCCATAGCGTTCAAGGCCCTGTATTACCGCCGAAGTATCGTGTCCGTTGAGTTTAATTACCGCCTCCACGCTGTCGGATGTGGAATTGGCAAACAGACTCATCACCTTCATATCGTTGTTTTCCACAATTGAGGTGATAAGCGCTGGCGAAAAATTGGTTGGTGTAGTGATTATCTCCACAATTCCACCCGAAATGTCGGCAGCCGTGGCAGAAGCAAGTCCTCGAAGCAGTTGAGATTCGGTGATAACACCCAAATAGGCATTGTTTTGCGGCGAAAGTATAGGCACAAGCGACAATTTTTGCGATGTTACAATTGTAAGAATCTCAAAGATATGCTGATTTTCAAGAGCGTATGGTTGCGGCATCACAAGATGACATTCAGATACAGGAGATTCGGTGCCAATTTCGTAAATATCGTTGTCGCTCACCAAGCCGAGATACTCTGTGCCCGACACCACTGGAAGATGGCTCACACGAAAGTCGTCCATTATCTGCAATGCAGTTTCGCCGGTGTCGTCAGGTTTAAGTGCGGGTATATTGGTAGAAATCAAATCTGTTAACATAAATGCGCTGTTTTTTTGTTAAGGCAAAGTAAATAGTTTTTTTACAAATAATTACAATAAAAAAATCTTAAAAAAAGATAAAATCTATAATTTTGCGGCATAATTAATCACACCTATATATAATAGTAAATTATGGAGACTAAAACACGACTGAGTGTCAACATCAACAAAGTGGCAACTATCCGCAATGCCCGCGGAGGCAATAATCCCGATGTGGAACAGGTGGCTGCCGACTGCGAACGTTTTGGTGCACAGGGCATTACTGTTCACCCCCGCCCCGACGAACGCCATATTCGCAAAAGCGATGTACGTTTGCTTAAAACTCTAATTACTACCGAGTTTAATATCGAAGGATACCCTTCGGAAGATTTTATGAATCTTGTGCTCGAAGTAAAGCCCACACAGGCAACTCTCGTTCCCGACGATCCAAGTCAGATTACTTCTAACCACGGTTGGGACGTTGTTAAATACAAACCTTTTCTTCGCGATGTGGTAGCAAAACTCCATGATGCAGGTATACGCACTTCGATTTTTGTAGACACTCATCACGAAAATATCCTTCACGCAGGCGACCTCGGCACCGACCGTATTGAACTCTACACCGAGCCATTTGCCTCAATGTTTCCTACAAATCCCGAGGCGGCTGTAAAACCGTTTCGCGAGGCGGCAGAACTTGCTTTTGAGCGCGGCATAGAGGTTAACGCCGGTCACGACCTTAGCCTTCAAAACCTTACATACTTTCTCAAAAACGTTCCTCACGTAAAAGAAGTGTCGATAGGTCACGCACTTATCTGCGATGCGCTTTACTATGGTCTTGAAAATACTATTGGAATGTATCTCGATAGAATAAATCAAGCGTATGTTTAATGCATAATTCATAATGCACAATGCATAATTAAGTTGAAATTAAATACCAAAATTCACTAAAATTGATAATAATATGAAAAAGTACATTTATCTGATTTTTACGGTGTTGATGAGCTTATTTGTAGACACGGCATCGGCACAGGTAACTACTTCGTCGCTTTCAGGACAAGTTACCGACGACAGCGGCGAAACCCTTCCGGGTGCTACTGTTATTGCAGTTCACGTACCGTCAGGCACACAGTACGCATGTATCACCAACGAAAACGGACGCTATTTTATTCAAGGTATGCGTCCCGGCGGACCTTATACCATCACTTATTCGTTTGTAGGTCTCAACAATGAGGTTTTCAACGATGTACAACTTTCGCTCGGTGAAGATGCTAAATACAATGCTCAGTTAAAAGCAAACACCACCGAACTACAAGAGGTTGTGGTAGTTGGACAAAACAAGTTTGACGCCAACAAAACAGGAGCAGGATCGCGCGTAACCAACGAAGATATTCAAAACCTGCCTTCAATTTCACACTCGGTAGCCGACGCTGCCCGTCTTAATCCTCAAATAACCATTTCGCAAAACGGTGCAATGAGCTTTGCCGGCACAAGCAACCGTTACAACTCTTTCCAAGTAGACGGCGCTATGAACAACGACGTTTTTGGTCTTACAGAAAGCGGCAGCAACGGCGGTATGGCAGGAGCTCAGCCAATCTCTATGGAAACCATTGAACAGATTCAGGTAAGTGTTGCACCTTTCGACGTTCGTCAGAGCGGTTTTACTGGCGGTTCGGTCAATGCAGTTACCAAGTCTGGAACAAACAATTTTCACGGAACTATTTATGCCAATTGGCTCAATGAAAGCCTCATAGGAAACAACTACACTCTTATGAATGGCAAAAAATGCGAAAAATATCAAGACGAACTTGAATATCGTCTCGGCGCTACAGTAGGCGGTCCCATTATTAAAAATAAGGTGTTCTTTTTTGCAAACTTCGAAACATCCGACAAAGAATATCCCGACAATTTTTCTATTGGCTCTTCTGCATCTAAAATTGATGCTGCAAAAGCAAATGAATTGTTGAGTATTCTTCAAGATAAAGGTTACACCGGCTCGTTTGCAAGCAAAGACAACTATACAAAATCTAACAAGGCTGGCTTAAAACTCGACTTCAACATTGGCACACGTCACAAAGCTTCTATTAGTTGGCGTATGCTTGATGCAAAATCGCTTCGCTACAATAGTAGTGCATCAAATCTTAATGCAAGCGATTACTTGATGGATTATTCATCTAAAACTCACACATTTACTGCCGAACTTCAAAGCCGTTTCAACGACAAGTTAAGCAACGAGTTTAAAACATCTTACGTGCGTGTTCGCGACAGCCGCGACCCATTTGGCAGATTTCCTATGATTCAGATTGAGAACGTGGGCGACGGAACAGTAAACTTTGGTACAGAACGCTCGTCGGGTGCCAACGGACTCGACCAAGATATGTTTACTATTACAGACAACTTTACTTGGTACAAAGGCAATCACACTATTACATTCGGTACTCATAACGAGTTCTACAAATTTGCAAATCTATTTATACAAGACATTTGCGGAACCTACAATTTTCAATCGCCTGATCTTTTTATAAAATTTGTAAAAGACGGTGAAAAGACCGCAATAGTAGACGACAAAGAAGTAAATACACTTTATCGTTTCCGTTATGGTGCTGCCAATCTTGATGTTACAGGCGACCCGATGTGGAAAGCAAAATTCGGAGCCGGTCAAATTGGTTTCTATGTTCAAGATAAATGGGCTGTTACAAGCGATATAGACATTACATACGGTATCCGTATGGATATACCGCTGTTTTTTGACGAACCCGCAGAAAACGAACTCTTTAACCAATTTGCCGAAGAAAAAGGCTGGGATTTAAAAACAAATCACAAACTCAACAGCAGCCCGATGTGGTCGCCCCGTTTGGGCTTCCGTTGGGAAATCAATGGCAACCGCAACTACGTTCTCCGTGGTGGTGTAGGCGTATTTACTGGTCGTATCCCGTTTGTATGGCTCAGCAACAACTTCTCTAAAACAGGTATACATTTGTCATCGTACGATACAAAATCAACCACCGATTTGGCATTTATAACCGACCCGAACGGACAGTCGGCCAACTCTGACAAATTAAAAAGCGGCTCACAAGAAATCAACGTATTTTCTAATGATTTCAAATTTGCTCAGTCGCTTCGCTACAACCTCGCATTCGACTTTGCCCTCGGCGGAATCGACTGGACTGCAGAATGGCTTTATTCTCAGTCGATTAACGATATAATTTATTACAACTACGCCTTAGAAGAAGATGGTGGAAAGAATCTTACCGATGTTATTAAAGGCAATGATTTTGACGACCGTATTTATATGAAGAAAATAACTAACGGTACACCATTCTACAATATTTATGTACTCGATAACACCAATTGCGGACATACTTACAGCTTATCTTTCAGCGGTAAGAAAAAATTCAACTTTGGTTTATCACTTACTGCAGGATATACTCTCACAAACTCAAAGGCTCTCAACAGCGGAACAAGTTCTGTGGCTGCTTCGAACTACAACTACAACTATACACATCGCAATCCGAACTATCCCGAATATGCTAATACTGCATATAATTTCCCGCACCGCGTAACAGCTTCGGTAACATACGCCAAAGAATATGCTACACACTGGAAATCAACTGTAAGCCTTATCTACACAGGTACATCTGGCGCACCTTTCAGCGTATATTACGATGGCGACCTTAACGGCGACGGCTCCAACGCCAACGACCTTTTGTATATTCCTACTGATGCAGAAATTGACAAAATGCCTTTCCTTTCGTATACTGATGAAAAAACCGGCAAAAGCTATACCCCCGAACAGCAAAACGCAAATATGAAGGAATGGCTTTCGCATGAATATTACCTAAAAGACCATCGCGGAGAGTATTATGAACGCTATTGTGCCAACGAGGAATTCGAAAATCACTTCGATTTCCACTTTGCTCAACAATACAAGTTCAACGCTGGCAAACGTACACATACTATCGAATTCTCATTCGACATTCTTAACATCAGCAATATGTTTTCAAGCGAATGGGGTCGATATGGCAGCGCAGCAGGAGGATATTCTTATTATAAACCTGTTACTGTTACTTACGACAAGAAGACCAAACAGAACTACTATCAATTCCTCCACAACGGCAACTACAACATGCGCTCATATAGCGACTACTATTCACGTTGGCGCGGACAAATTGGTTTGAAATACATTTTCTAAGATAGAAAATATTAAACACGATAAAAAAACACCACTCATTTTCGGGTGGTGTTTTTTTTGTCCGGCAAGTTATAGGCAAGTTAAAAATTTTTACAAAAATTTATTGCCGCATTAATGCAAAATGTTGTATCTTTGCACCCGGAAAACAAATTAAAAATTTACGACAAGATGCTTACAAAACGCCACAGAATACATACTCAAACCTTTACGGCAACAAGTGTCTGTCTTAATTTAAGACTTAAAGATGCGTTAGTTTTTTTGGCTAACGCATTTTTTTTGCGCTATAACAAAGGAATAAAGAATTAAACTTAAAATAATCGTCATGAAAGATTTAAAGAAAGTGCTCCTCTTAGGTTCGGGAGCGTTGAAAATCGGACAGGC
>JAGCVU010000108.1 GCA_017962175.1 Bacteroidales bacterium
GAGCGGCGTCGGAGGCAAGGGGCGACCAATATGTGTTTTCGTCACCGTCGGCGGCAAGGGCTGAGGCGTGCTTTTTGTCGTTGGTGCTTGCAAAGGTGGGATTGTTGGTGCCGAGAATCTGTAAGTCGCTGTCGCTCTTAGGTTTCTGAGTGGTTACGTATGGACGGTCGGGAGTTTCGGGCGTAACACCCTGCACATATTGCTCGCCGCCAACAAATTCAAGTTCTACAAAAGCCGACGCAAGTCCCTCTGAGAAAGCCTCTACCACGGTTTTGCCGGCGTAATAAGAACGCATCTCAATAGCGCAGACGCCGTCGAGAATAGGAATGTCGGAGTTTTGGCTGAACTTGATGCTCTTGCCCGTGGGAAACTCGCCCGGACCTGACACTATCCGCAACTCCACATCGGGAGAATTTGAGAGCGGATTGCCATCGTTATCCATCACAGTTACAACAAGTTGCACATCGTCGGTACCATCAGTGGCAATGCCTGAAAATTTTGTGGTTTTGATATCCAAACGTGCGGGTGTGCCTTCCGACGGCCATTGCGGGGGCTCTATTCCACAAAAAAAGTTTCTGTACCAATACCAAGCGCGTTTGGGAATACGGAAATAGTCGATAATGCCTGTTTTGCCGAGTTGGCTGCCAAAGATGCTTCCGTGGTCGAAACCACACCAAATCGACTGTCCGCCACGCCATTCCACGCCCTTGTAAGCGTCGTCTTTGAGAAGGTCGGCCCATCCCGGATCATAAACTCCCGGACGTATGGAGGTGGTGCTGCTGTATTCCGACACGAGCGAGGGAATGCCCGGACGCTGAAAATCGGGAATTGTTGCGCCGTCGCCGTTGTAGCCCACTGCATCGCCTATAAGGTCGATACGGTCGTCGCCTGTGGGACGCTGTGCACCGCCAATTGCCGCATAACGGGTGGGGTCGAGTTGATGGGCGCGGTCAACCATCTTTTTGAGGAGTTTCTTGGTGCTTTCGAGGGTCTGACGCTGCGTAAAGAAGACCTCGTTGCACATACTCCACGCAAAAATAGAGGGTTGGTTTCGGTTGATGAGAATCATTTCGGAAAGTTGCTGCAAAACGCTCTGTTCAAATTTAGCAGTGTCGCAATCTCTTACAGGATAAGCACTTGCGTACCAATATCCGTCTTGTTGGTTTCCGCCTGTTCCCCAAAAAGGAGCCTCCGACCAAAACAATATTCCCTGACGCGAACATTCATCGGCAAATGCAGGAGAATGAGGATAATGCGAGCCGCGAATCATATTGAAACCCGCCTCCTTTATCATTCTGACGTCGCGACGTATGCCCTCCTCGGTAACGGCGTCGCACCATCCGGCGTGGTCTTGATGAACATTAGCACCGTTGAGGTAGAGATGTTTTCCGTTGATAAACAGACCTTTATCGGCTGTCCAATCAATATGTCGGAAACCGAGCGGCGAGGTGTAACGGTCTACAATTTCGCCATTGTCGGTGAGGGTGAGTTCAAGCGTATAGAGATAAGGATTTTCGGGCGACCAAAGTATCGGATTTTCAATAGGTTTGGTGGTGATAGCAACAGAATCTCCCGCATTGGGCGAAATTCCCTTGTTGGCTGTGGCAGAGACAATTACATTTTTGGCAGTGTCCAAAACTCTTACCTCCAAACCATATTTTACAGAAGCCTTGCTCTGATTCTCTATTTTTGCCGAAACTGTAACCGTAGACGACTTATAATCAGACTCTTTGAGTCCGTCGGTAACAATCTGCACGCCGCACCACGCAAAATGTGAAGGATTCTTTTTCAACAGTCTGACAGTGCGATAGATACCGCCGTTGAACTGATGTTCGCCCGCACGAGGAGCCACATCGGGTTTCCAAATATTGTTGACACGCACAGCCACAATGTTTTTGCCCGCAACGGCATTGTCGGTAATATCGATTACAAAACCTGTATAACCACCTGTATGACTGCCCGTTAGTTTTCCATTAACAAAGATTTCAGCCTCTTGAAACACACCGTCGAACTGCAACCAAAGTCTCTTTTCTAGGTCGTCGGCAGTGAGGTTGATAGTTTTGCGATACCAACCATAGCCGGTGTAAAAATCGCGGCTCATAAAATAAGGAATTCCAAACGAATGTGGAAGTCCAATTCGCTGCCACTCAGAATCATCAAAATCAGCGTTTTGCGCATCCTGATAATCTCCGAGCGCAAAAGTCCAACCGTTGTTAATGATTTGCTCATCGGGCGAGGCAGGCTTGGTGCAGGCACAGGTAAACAATAACATCATACATATAAAAAAAAGCACCAATAATCCTACTACCCAATAAAGAGATTGTCTTATCTTTTCGTCCCAATTATGGAAATTGTTCCAACTGTCATCTTCGTACATATTCAAAAAAGTTTTAGTTAAGTGTTAAAAATTTAGTATTTGATGCAAAAAAAACAATTATCCACCAATAGACCAAATTCTAATGCAATAAATCTACAACTTGCAAACCATTATAAACTCCTCATCGTTTTGGTCCACAATCTCAAAACCAACTTTCTTGTACATTCTAACGGCGTAATTGGCTTTTTGAACGGCGAGCGAGGCTTGTTTATAACCTTGATTTTTAAGCAATTGGAGCATACGGCGCATTAATTCTGTTCCGATACCTTGATTGCGAAAATCTTTTAAAAGCGAAATTGCAAACGACGGAGTTTGGTCGTCAACGTGTCCGTAGTCGTTCATAATTCGGGTCCACGCAGCGCCCACCACCTTGCCGTCCGCTTCGGCAACGATGCAAAAATCAGCCTTCCCCTCCCCGAAACCCTCGTAATAAATGGCAATTTCAGGACGGAAAATAATATCAAACGGCGGCGGCTCCACTCCCTCAGGAATAAAAATCGCCTCGTAGATAAAGGTTTTTAATAACTCAGTTTCAGAAGGTTGTAGGGGTCGATAGGTAAGCATAAATATTTTGATTTATTTATTGATTAATATTGTTGACTAATTCTTTTTCTAAATTCTCCATAATTTTGGTAAAAGAAATAAAATCAGAAGAATCGTGATAAACTTGAAGACCAAAAATATGCATATTGCCGCCGTGTCCCGCTAATTTATAAGATATTGGCTCTTGGGCACAATCACAAGGATAGACAAAACCGCCATTAAAGGCTTGCATACAGTGCATATAAGTAACCACTTGATAAAGGTCTTCGCGTGCAACACCATT
This sequence comes from Bacteroidales bacterium, assembly GCA_017962175.1. Taxonomy (GTDB): domain Bacteria; phylum Bacteroidota; class Bacteroidia; order Bacteroidales; family UBA3824; genus UBA3824. Next base: position 3,204 of record JAGCVU010000108.1, read on the forward strand.
TCCCAAACGTTTGTACTTGGCATCAATAATATAATTGTCCTTCCAAAAATCAGGATAGAGACGGCGGCTGTTTTTGTCAAACAAATCCTCATCTTCGGGTTTTGCAAACATTTTTATGCCGCCCTTGCTTTCTTTGTTTTTAGGATGATTGAAGCCAATACTACCCAAAAACGTATTCAGATACTCCTCCCACAGCCACGCGCCGTCAAACAAAATTCCATAAACCTTGTCCTTTTCTTGTCCGTATTTGATGGTCTCGTGACGGAGGATTTGAAGGCAGATTTTCTGCAAGTCGGTGTATGCCGCAAAATATGGATGGCGGACGGGACGGAGGTTTTCACCGATGATTTTTGCTCGGTCCTGTTGTTTGTAAGTCTGTGTGGCAGAGACGATTTCGGTGACAGAGCGCTTGGTTTCAGCATCGTTGTTGAGAATCGAACTTCCGTAAGGCTTGGTCCTGATATATTCGATGGTGTGGCGGATGAGTTGCGTGATTTCGTTGTCGTAACTATGCGTGCGGACGGTGTACGCCACAGTGCCGCGAAACGGAATGTTTTGGCGGATATGACGGCTTACATCAATTGTGCCGCGAATGTTGGCGTCGTTGCGCTCAAACGACCTGTATTTTTTGAACAGTCCCTGCGCCAACGCCTTATTCAAATAGTACGGAAAAAGGTACAGCAAAAAGTCAAAAATCTGTTCTTGGTTTGATGTGTGCGGAATGTCAAACAGATTGATAGCAAACACTTTCTGCAACATATAATGCAGAAAATAATCCCTGCCGCCGTCTTGTGCAAACCGCGATTTTATATCCAACTGCGTGTCGTTGACACCAACAAAACCCATAATGTTGTTGGTGGAGATTTGGTTGCCCTGCAAATTTATGATGCTGCCCCCGCTTATCTTGTCGCCGTACTTGTTTAAATCGTTCGGAAAAACAAGAAGGTTGGGATTGTCGTCGATTTTCAAATCACTGATTTTGACATTGGCGATTTTTTGAAGGTCGGTTTCAACGGTTTCGACAATTTCGCTATGCCAATATCGTGAATCACAAGGACTATCCAAAGCAATTGGCTCGTGATTATCAGTTATTTGAAGTCGGTTCATATTTATTTGACTTTGTGTAACCATAGGCATCCGCCAATTTCTTCATAGTTTTATCAATGTCGGTAGTTCCACGCAGATATTCAAACAACAAGCCTTCGAGATGGTATTCCCAAAGGAGGTCAAAATCGTTGTAAAGTTCGTATTTTTTGAAATATGCCGCGCCGATTTGATAAGCCTTGCCAAGACCGGGAGAGCGCAAAATCTCATCATTGATTTTTACCATCCGAGCCTTCATTTCGTCGGCATTATCCAATCCGTCAAGCATTTGCATAGAATCCTCCGCCGTTACTTCTTTCCAAGCAAAACGCCTCCGCATTGCAAAATCCATACTCTCAACGCTGCGATCAATGTCGTTCATCGTGCCGATGATATAGACGTTTTTGGGGACGAAGAAACCCTTTTTGAATGTGTCGCCGTCCTCAATCATATTTTGATATTGTGTCTCAACCATTCCATCCTTGCCACGATAGCCCGGGTCGATGGAGAAAAACAACTCACCAAAGATTTTTGAGATTTCACCACGGTTAATTTCGTCGATGATGAAGACGAAGGGACGATTTGTATTTATACTTACAGTTTTTAGATTAAATTCTTCTTTTAAACAATTAACTACACCACAGTAGTATCCTTTCCACCACTTGTCAATGGGAGTACCCAAAAACTCTGCTTTTATCCTTTCTTTTGTTAACACTCCATTCTCTTTTGAATCTGAGCCTGTTATCAATTTGAGATTACCTTTTGAATTAGGAGTTATGCTAAACTTTTTCCCTGACGGTGTGTACAAGTCTTTTTTATATCCTTCACCAATTGACATCAGTAATTTATCAAATGAATCATCAAAGGTATTGGTGTCAAACTTTTCTAACGCCTTGGCACAAAACGTCTTGAACACTCCATCCTTTCGCTCAAAACCTACACTTCCGTTGTCATCTTGCATTGGTCGCAATCCTTCTACGAAATCGGAATAATCATAAGAAGGATGAAACTGAACAAAACCAATTTCATTGTCACTACAACCCATCGCTTTTGCAATTTTCTTTGCAAGATAAGTTTTTCCTGTACCGGGTGCGCCTGTAAGGATTAGATTATGATTTTTTTCTAGAAGGGTAATATATTTCTGACATTCCATATTTTCAGTATTATTAAAATTAAGAATAGAATTTGCATAGTCAATAACAGGTTGCGTTTTAGCATCAGTATTGCAATAGTGTATAGTTTTCCGAAACGAAGACAAGGCAGAATCGTCAAAATCGTGGTCTTGAATTCCTGAATACTTAACTTTGCAACTGCAAAAAGTTTTACCATCGTTTTTGTTTAGTTCTATGTCGTTTTCAACAATAGCCACAGCCTTAACACGCAAAAATGGTATATCGTGGTTTGTTCCTTTGGTACACGCTGACTTTAAAATAAGCACATCCCCTGTCTGAATTGTTTTAACCAAAGATAATTGATTTAGTCCATCTGTTGAATCATCACTAAACCAACATTCCCAAACCGATTCTTTTATAAACCTGTCAAATTGAGAATTATTGCTGCCGAAACTATAACCAACAAGCCAATAATTACGAACAAAACTATCTAATGATGATATATTATGAAGTCGATGCAAGGCATTCACAAGTTCATCGCGCAATTGCCATTGAAAGCCATCAGGGGTATACCAACCTTTTTGCATTGCGATACACCAATATGTATCACTGCCGTCAGTTCCAACAACGTGAAACCTATTAAGTTTCTTTTCTACCCATTTAGAAAATGCCGTGATTTTAGCACTAAAATGCTGTGCAGGTTTGCCATATTTCAATGCCAAAACATTGCAAGAACCTGTGTGATTAGGTTCGCGCAAAAATAACAATAGTGTATTTATATATTGGTTGGCGCCATTGTCGCTCAACAAATCAAACCATTCATCGGTTGTGATTCCGATGTCGCCGCAACTATATTCGCCATCATTGTTTACTGTTTTATAAAGTGTCAACTGTGCCATATTTGCCCATTAAATTATTTTCACAAATATAATAATTTATTTGGAAAAAGCAAATAAAATCACACCACCTCGCCATACTCATAATTACACCAACTCCTCACTCCATCCGTGCCCCAAATCCCAATGAATGTCGATTACAAAATCAAAGTCCTCAGGCAGATTGAACTCGTCTTCCAAGAGGTAACGGAACGATTTAATGTCGGGTAATTGCTCTAACCAATGCCCTACATAAACCTGATACCTGCCTGTTGCTTCGTCCAAAAAGATTCTGCCGCGTGGTATCATTGTATAGTTGTGTTCTTTATAAAATATTGACTCTGTGTTATTTTCTCTTACTGCACGATGATGCTGTTTCTGCCAATAAGTCTTGTGTAACTTCCCGATAGTGGCCTTTCCGTTGATAAATGGCGATTTGTCGGAATCAATTTTTTCGATTCCGAAAAAGGTTTGTGCTTTGGTATCGTACCAAAAAATTCCCACCTGCGGACTCCCTGAATCCATAAAGTTAATCATTGTCGAGCAAATGTCTTTGTGCTCCTGATCGTTAGTGTGATTAAAACCATTACTGTCAGTCGTCATAGTAGATTACGCTTTAATAATTCTTTCCGCAAATATAAAAAAATAATTACAAATAGCAAAGACTATTTTTCTACCCCTCCCCCTTCATAATCCTCTCCACTGCGCTCTCACCCTTATCCAATGCCGAAAGCACGTCAAAAACCTTATCGCTCCATCCGCCAATGAGATAAACGCCTGAATCTGTAATTTTTAGTGGCGACTGACCATAGCCGACGAGGTCAAAAAAGTAGAGTTTGGCGTTTGGTGCTATTTGTCGGTAACGATTCCAAGACCTTTCAATAGAAGTGTTTCCTCCCGTGGAATTCCACAATTGACAATCAGTGAAAAACATCACCTTATCGATAATGATTTTA
>JAGCVU010000109.1 GCA_017962175.1 Bacteroidales bacterium
GTATCAGTTGAAACGTAAACTCAAAGAGCAGAAAGCCAAGACAGCCAAGACACAGGTTAAGGAGATTCGTTTCGGGCCTCAAACCGACGACCATGATTTTGAGTTTAAACTCAATCATGCCAAGAAGTTCCTCAGCGACGGCGACAAAGTACGAGCATACGTATTTTTCAAAGGTCGTCAGATATTGTTCCAAGAGCAGGGCAAGATAATGCTTCTGAAATTTGCCGACCAGCTCGAAGAGTACGGCAAGGTAGACCAGATGCCCTTCCTCGAAGGCAAGAAGATGACGATACTTATTTCGCCTGCCAAAAAGAAATAATGAAAACACGTGCGTTAAACACTTTATAAAAGTATAGTAAAATGCCAAAAGTAAAAACCAACTGTGCCGCTAAAAAGCGGTTCAAACTTACTGCAACGGGCAAGATCAAGAGAAAACATGCCTTCCACAGCCACATTCTCACCAAAAAGTCGACCAAGAGAAAACACAATCTCGTTAAGTCTACTTTGGTAGAAGGCGCTAACATGAATGCAGTGAAAGAACTTCTCGCAATGAGATAGTTGATGGAGTACATCTCCGGTTTATTTAATTAATTAAAATTAATTTTAAGTTTAACCCGGACTGAGGGCCGCTAAGAACAGAACGTTAAACATAAAACACAACTGTCGCCCCTGTCCAAAAAACAAGTTTTAAATTATGCCAAGATCAGTCAATGTGGTTGCTGCACGCAACCGGAGGAAAAAAATCCTCAAACTTACACGCGGTTATTTCGGTGCTCGTTCAAACGTTTGGACAGTAGCCAAGAATACCTACGAAAAAGGCCTCTTGCACGCCTATGTAAACCGCAAGAAGAAAAAACGCAACTTCCGTGCTCTGTGGATCGCCCGTATCAACGCAGCAGTAAGAGGATACAACATGTCTTATTCCGAGTTTATCGGCAAGATCGCTAAGAAAGACATCAAACTCAACCGCAAAGTTCTCGCCGATTTGGCTATGAACAACGCTAACGCTTTCAAAGCTGTTGTTGATTCTGTTAAATAGTTGAATTTCAACGTTTTAAATTTTAAAATATTTTAATAACCAAGTTGTTAACGCACGTTTTTTTAAGATATTAACTTGCAGAATGGAACAATAGCGATATTGCATTGTTCCGTTTTGCGTTTTTATAACTAACTTACTTAATACCATGAAAATAGCAATTATAGGCTACGGCAAGATGGGTCACGTTATCGAGCAGATAGCCAAAGAGCGCGGCAACGAGGTGGTTCTTATCCTCGACGCTCTTATCAATCCTCAAGATTTTACAGCAGAGAACCTTAGAAAGGCGGATGTGGCTATAGAGTTCACTCGTCCGGATGCCGCCTACGATAATATTTTGAAGTGTTTCAACGCAGGTGTTCCCGTGGTTTCGGGCACTACCGGCTGGCTCGAAAAACTTCCCGAGGCTAAGCGTATGTGCAAAGAAGAGGGCAAAACTCTCTTTTACTCATCTAACTACGCTATTGGCGTAAACATCTTTTTCCGTGTCAACAAGTTTCTTGCTAAGATTATGAATCGTTACACCAACTACGATGTTAATATGCAGGAAATCCATCACATACACAAACTCGACAAGCCGAGCGGCACAGCCATCACCATTGCCGAAGGTATTATCGAAAACGTTGACCGCAAAGATAGTTGGACACTCGATCCAAAACCCACCGACAAGCAAATCTATATCGATGTTTTGCGCGAGGGCGAAGTTCCTGGCACTCACACTGTTAACTATACATCATCTATCGACGATATCACCATTACCCACGTGTCGCACAATCGCAACGGTTTGGCTCTTGGTGCTGTGCTCGCTGCCGAATATTTGGTTGGCAAACCGTCGGGATTCTACACAATGGACGATTTAATGGACTTTTAATTAATTGACTTAGATATGAATACAGAAATCAAATACAACAAGAAAACAAAAAGGACAATGAATCCGTGGGTCAAGTTTGCGATCTACGCAGTAATATATTTACTCTTTGTAATCTGGCTGCAAAATTGGTGGCTGCTTTTAGGTCTGCCGATAATTTTTGATTTCTGTATTACTAAAAAAGTTAATTGGACATTTTGGAAAAAACGTGGCGTGGAGCGTCAGTCAAAATTGATAGAATGGGTTGACGCTATCATCTTTGCCGTTATCGTTGCCACCATCATCAGAATTTTCTTTATAGAGGCATTCACAATTCCTACATCTTCTATGGAAAAATCGCTGCTTGTGGGTGATTATCTGTTTGTTAGCAAATTTCATTATGGACCCAAGATGCCCAATACACCGCTTTCGGTGCCGTTTGTTCATCACACAATGCCCTTTACCAAAGACACAAGGTCGTTTGTAGAATGGATCAAATGGCCATATCACCGTTTGGCAGGATTAACCGAAATCAAGAACAACGATGTGGTGGTGTTCAACTTTCCTGAGGGCGATACCGTTTGTCTCAATATGCAGGCCAACAGTTATTATCAGATTTGCCGCGAATATGGTCGCGATGCTGTGATCAACGATCGTGTGGTAGGTGGCAACGGTCAGGTATATTCCGGTTTTGGTGGTATCATTCACCGTCCGGTCGACAAGCGTGAAAACTATATCAAACGTTGCATAGCTATTGCTGGTGATAGTATTCAAATTGTTGATGGTCAAGTTTTTATAAACGGAAAACCTCAAGAAAATATTGGCGACCGTCAGTATAAATATGTGATAGTTACCGACGGCACTCCTATCAATCCCGAAGTTTTGAGCGATATGGGTATTTCAGAAGAAGACAGAGATGCTGCGCATAAGATTTCAAAAGAATTGTTCAGCTTTTTCCCCGAACTGTCTCAGGTAAATCCGCAGAATATTTTAGCACTTCCTCTTGTAACTGAGAATGTTGAAAAGATGAAGGCTATCAAATGTGTGCAGAGTGTGGAGCGTATTGTTCGTCCTAAGAATTTCTTTTCTGATTATATTTTCCCCCACAATATCCATTACCGTTGGAACGAAGACAACTTTGGACCGCTCTATGTACCTAAAGCCGGTGCTACTGTGGCTCTCGACACTATCACATTGCCTCTCTATCGCCGAATTATCGAAGCTTACGAAGGCAACAAACTTGATGTGATTGATGGTAAGATTTATATCAACGATACTGTAGCAGATAGTTACACCTTTAATATGAACTATTATTTTATGATGGGTGATAACCGTCACAATTCTGCCGACTCTCGTTACTGGGGATTTGTACCTGAAGATCACATTGTTGGTAAAGCTCTGTTTATTTGGTGGTCGAGCGACAAAGATAAGTCGTTTCCGGCGTCGATTCGTTGGAGCAGGGTATTCAAGGGCATTCATTAATCTTGTTTGATTTTGAAATCATTTGTATATCGTTGGCTGCTGCCGTTGGGTGTTGCTATTGCTTGTGCCATAGTACTTTGGATCTATTTTGGCAATCATATTTACCGAATTTCAGGTAGGTCGATGTTTCCTTTTGCCGACGATGGCGATTGGGTGTATGCCGAAACTCCCAAAGATATACAATCTGGTGATATATTATTGGTAAACAATCCGTTAGACTATAAACGCAACAATCCTCGTCAGTCGTATTCACGTTGTTTGGCTACTCCCGGCAGCAAGATTCAGATTTATAATAAACGCCTTTATATAAATGATGAATTGCAACAGGGAATCAATTGTTCGTTTGATGCCGAGATACTTTTGCTTAACGAATCAGAACGAAAAGTTGCAGCAGAACGTTATAAATTAGTTCCTGAAAATCAGACTCTTGTTAATACCAAGTATGTTGTTTCGCAAAATCTTTTTAACCGAATGGTGGAGGATAAGATTTTGTCGCATGTGAAGCAATCTGTACTTCCAATCTACCTTTACGACGACAAACTTTTTCCATTTTCGCATCAGTTTCATTACAACAAGGATTTTTACGGACCATTTACTATTCCTGCCAAGGGTATGAAGATAAAACTCACCACTTCTAATTATCTGCTTTACAAGTTTTTGTTTATGCACGCCGAAAAATCTAAAGTGGAGTTTCGTAATGATGGTTTTTATGTAGACGGCAATAAATCAGATGCTTACATATTTAAACACGATTATTACTTTTTGCTCAACGATTATCGCGACGACCCATCAGATTCACGTACATTTGGGCCTGTTGCCGATGATGAGATTGTGGCGCGTATTTCGTCGGTCATTTTTTAAAGAAAATTGCAATTAGTTCTCATTATACTAAAAAATAATTGTCAATTGGAATTTTTTTTGTATATTTACATTAGCACAATTTAGTGTGTTTATTTTTGTAAATATTTGTAATTTAAATAGTTATGTCATCATATAACTTGTATTGCGGCAAAAATCTTATAACGGTTGGAGGCGATGCCAACGACCCGCAGTTTGCCAAAAAGACACAAACTGATTATTACGACACTCTAATTCAAGAGTGTCTTGATATGCGTTACCCGGGCATAGATTTTCTTATTCCGGGCAACGGCGACGACATTATTTCGTTGATGAAAAATCAGTTTATTTATATTGAATCGGCTGGAGGTTACGTTCTTAACAATGTGGGACAAAGCCTTGTGATTTTCAGAAACGGACTTTGGGATTTGCCAAAAGGCAAAGTTGAACCCGGCGAAAGCGTGGAAGATGCCGCCGTGCGCGAGGTGATGGAAGAAACTGGAATCACCAAACCCGAAATTGTAAAACTCCTTACCGAAACTTACCATTTTTATAGATGGAAAGATAGTTCTGATATTTATTTTAAAAAAACATATTGGTATTTAATGAATTACAAAGGCAACGGCAAGACAAATCCTCAAATCGAAGAAGGCATAACCACTGCTATGTGGGCCGACGACGGTATGATCGACGACATGATTGCGCGTACTCACCGCAATCTTCACATCTTGTTTCAGTTTAAAAAAGACGGAAGAATATGAAAAACATTTATTTAGCATTTTTAATAATGGTGGCGGCATTGTTTGCCACTTCGTGCAACGCTCCCAACAGCGGATACGCCAACGACAACAAAGACAGCGTTATCAAAGCTGAAAAAATTATCAAGTGGCTTAAGTCGGGCAAGAATGTGGTTTTGAAAAATAAAACCATTTCGGGCAAACTCGATTTTACCAAGGCATATCCTGTTAACAAAAACATTCAGGTTTCTTCGGCATACATCAACACCGAACTTAACTTTATCAACTGCGTATTTGAAGACACTGTTTCGGCTTTTAACATCGATGCCGACGGACTCAATTTTGTGACCATTTTTGAACGCAATGTTTGTTTTCTCAATTGCGAGTTTACCAAGGGTGTAATTTTCAAGCAGGCAGATTTCAGAGGAAGAGCCAATTTTGATCAATGTCAGTTTCGTGGCAATTCATCGTTTGACGGAACTAATTTCCGTACAGGCACATCATTTTGCTCGTCAAACTTTCATGGCGAAGTGTCGTTTGTGAGTGCTGTGTTTAACGGCAGAACCAATTTCTTGAAAACATTTTTCCGCGAAACGCTTGTATGTCAGATGACAAGGTTCAACGATTACACTATGTTTGCCGATTCGTATTTTTACGGATATACCGAATTTTCAAAGGTTTACGCTCCTTGCACGGTTGATTTTACCAATTCTAAGTTTTTGGGGCGTTCGCTTTTTACCAACTCTACATATGTGGGCGGACTCAAAATCAACAAATGCGAATTTAAACAGGGATTGAGCATTCTCGACAATATGTTTATGCGTACTTTGGAAATGTTTCGCGCAAGTATCGACGGTGCAGTACTTTACAAAAACAATTTGTTTGTATCGCAACCTAATTTTTCAGAAATTCAACATGGCGACAACTATACTATCGACAACTCTAACAACTCATTAATTCAACAGTCATTATTAAAAAGTACACTATGAAAAAAACAACAGTTTTAAAAGCAGGTACGTTGGCGCTATTTGTAGCAGCTGCGGCATCGGGTATCACGTCATGCACTGCCGATGATATTATAAATGTTCTTGCTACTGCATTAGGCATGGACTCCACCAATATCGACCAGCACACTGGTTACGATTGGGAAGAAGAAGACACTGAGCACTTGGAAGACGACATCAACATTCTCAACATTGTGGATGATGATTATGAAGGACAAGGTTACGTAGACCTTACAAATTACCTTCCGCCTATCGGCGACCAAGGTCAATACGGCACATGTGTGGCTTGGGCTTCGGCTTACAACGCTCGCACATTTCTTTTTGCCAGAGAAAACGGCTACACCAAATCGCAGCTTGCCGACAAGTCGAAACATTTTAGTCCAAAGTATATATTTTACGCTTTGAGCAATCGTTCAAGTTGCGATGGTTCGTATTTTGAAGAAGTACTAGATCTTATTCAAAAAGAGGGAGTTGCCACAATGCAAAGTATGCCTTACGAAAGCATGGGCAATTGTTCGGGCGACCCTTCGTCTTCGCAACGTAGCAATGCTGCTAACTATAAAATCAAATCATACCGCGAAATTGATATCACTAAGCCGTCGAACATTAAGGCATATCTCGACCAAGGTCGTGTGATAGTGTTTGGTGCTCAGCTTGGCGATGAGTTTATGCTTGCCGACAGAGATTTCTCGTATCTTTATGAGCAAACATCATTTAACTATTCCGGTATGCACGCCAACCACGCCATGGTGATAGCAGGATACGACGACAATAAAGGTCCTCACGGTTGTTTTCTCGTGGTTAATTCTTGGGGCGAATCTTGGGGAAATAAAGGTTACATTTGGGTGGATCAGGAATATATGTGCGGTGGCAAATTCGCTTTCTGCGGATTTGTGCTCAACGGATTTAATGAAGCTCCCGCTATTTCTACTACTACCAACGAGGTTGTTAATCCTATTTCGGGTATCGATGTAATTCCTACTGATTTGTCGTATGACGATTACGAGGTAGATGAATCAGAGACAGATCCCGATGAAATAGAAAATGCAGAAGATCCGCTATGGCGTACATGTTATTATGATGTATTTAATGCAGGTTCTTCTTCGATTCCGGCTTCGTCAGACTGGGCTATTTGCCTGCTTTATTATGATGCTTACAATGCCAACAATTACGATGTACTTTTGGCAGACTATTATTCCGACGATAACGGTGATCCCGGTGAAGTGGAGCCATTATGGGATCCTTCTGATGCACGTCGTACTCTCGGCTTGAAAGCTCAGGCATATAGTTGGAATCACGTAAATGTTGGTGGAGGTAAAAGTGTGGCTACCGCTGTGTTTGGAGATGATGCAGAAGATGGATTTGCATGGTCGTTTAAGATGCCGAGCGACCTCAATGGCGATTATTACATAGTGCTTGTGGCTGATGCTTTCAACTCTTTGGAAGAGTCAAACAAAGACAACAACTATCTTTATCTTACTAATACCAAAGGTGGACCTCTGCATTTTGTTAACGGAGTTTCCAATGATGCTACAGTAAGTCTCAAAGCTAAGGCTAAGATGATGCGACCCAAACAAAACGATCCGTCACCGTGTCAAACTATGGTAAATGAAAATAACCTTAACACATATACACCAGCTGAAATTTCGGCTATGATAAATGCCGAGAAAGAGAGCGGACGTCTCAAAACTAAAGCTCTCAAATGGGCTAAGTCTGCTGAAGGTCAAGCTGTGATGGCTAAGGCAAAACGTGGATATAAAGCAAAATAAATTTTAATTCTTAACTTATTAAATATCTATATTATGGGATTATTTAGTTTCTTATTTGGCACACCAGCTCCTGCCACAGCATTGGGCGAGCCGGTAGCTCCTGAATCATTGCCCGCAGACGGCAACTTTCCTAACACATTGTCTATCGAGGAAGCTGTATTTATAGCTCCGAGTGCCATGGCTTGTGGCGCAAAAACAGCAAAGGCTGTTAAAAATCGTTGCGCAGTGTTTGGCACAGTGGCAAATGGTTCGTTTCGCAAGGGCGACACCGTAATTGCATACGTTGGCGGCAAACCTGTGAAAGCTTTGGCTCACGATGTAATAGAAGCCGAAAGAGGATGGTCTGACAACTTGTTGACAAACCGTCAATGGTCGAAGGGTGAGGATATTACTGCAGGTAAAACTGCATATATTATTCTTGAACTTACCGTTGAACCCGACAAAGGCACCAAAATCGTTAAGTTGTAAATGCACATATCTTTAATATAATAAAAAAACAACCGCCAAATCGGCGGTTGTTTTTTTTTATTCTTCTTTTGAGTAGAAACTGAAATTCACTTTTCCGTAGTGACGTTGGTCGCGAATGTGGAGCATGTCGGTGAAACGAGTTTTGCTGCTGTGTTCTATTATCAGCATTGCTCCGGGTTTGAGACCGGGATTGTTCATCACCATTTCGGGAATCCGCTCAATGCCTTCGAGGTCGTAAGGCGGATCGGCAAAAATCAAATCGTAGTTTAGCGGAGTGTTTTCTATAAACTTGAACGCATCGGCGTTGAGCACTCTTGCCGGATTACGCTGCGGATACATATCTTTGAAATTGCGAGTAATAAATTCGCAATATTTTTTGTTGATGTCAACGCAAGTGATATTCTGGCAACCTCTTGAAGCCATTTCGTAACTGATGCCGCCCGAACCCGAAAACAAGTCGAGAAACACCGTGTCGCCATAATCGAAGTTGTTGTTAATGATATTAAACAGCGACTCCTTGGCCATATCGGTAGTGGGACGGTCTTTGAAAAATGCCGGTAGATTGATAAGCCGGCTGCGGTACATTCCTGTTATGATACGCATGGCAAGTTCATAAGGTTGTAGAACTGGTGTTCCTGAATGTCGGCAAACGGAAACTTGTAATCATTGTAGAGGTCGGCTGTGTATACGTTGGGGAAATATTTGTATATCAGTTTGAAAACCTCGTCTTTTTTGTTTACATATCCCGAAAGCATCATAGGAGTAGCCTTGTCGGTTTTGGTTTTTTCTATTACGTTTGATATCAGATATAACACATCTGTATCTGTTTGATAAGGGAATGTGTTGTAAAACAATAGTTTACCCTTATCTGTGATAGCTATGTCGATATTGTCGTAGTAGAAGTTGACTGACACGCAGAGCAAATTGCCAAAACTATTGATGGCGTTTTCGATAAACGGTGTAGCTTGATGGTAAAAATTGATTTCGGGGAATGTGTTTACCATCAGTGTGGTAATAAACGACGGCACTACAAATACGTTGCAAGCCGATATGGATTTGATTTTGTTGAAATGAATCTCCTCCTTGTCAGAAATTTCAAAGTTGGCAGAGGCAATCTCTTTGATTTTTGTTTTGTCGAAGATTGTGTTGGGTACAATCACATTTTTAGGCGTTACAAAAATAAAGTCCACCGACTTGTAACTTTTGCCGATGAATGCGTCGTCAGAGAGGTTGCTCTTGATACGGTCGTATAAGTTTTCGTCGTTGAGTTCGGAGTCGTAGCCAATATGCTTGATGGCCACGTATTCTTTTGAATACGAATCTAATATACAATAGGTGTAACCGCGCCGACTAATTTGCAGCGACAAGTTGTAAGTGCTTGTTTTATTGATATTAAACGATGATGTAAAATTTTTTATGTCCTTCATTGCAAATTGATTTTTTACGGCTTTAAATATACGCAAAAAAAATAAATCTCCAAATCTCTTTTGCAAGATTTTTGGAGATTTATTAAAAAAATTATGATTTAAGGATTATTCCCAGTTGCCGGCGTTGTTGTTGAGCTCGGTGAGTGAGCCTACTTTCAAACCGGGGTATTTGCTGTTTTTCTCCTGTTCGTCGGTTTTGTTAACGATTTCCTGACGGTCGAGACCGAGCATATATACATCGTTGTGAGCTTTAGCTTCAAATACGTTAACCACGATTTTAGAAGCTGTTTCGATAGAAGCTGTGTCAAGCTCGAAGATTTTGCCGCCAGTCAAAGGTACGTATCTGAGCGAGTCGAGTTTGTACTTTCCTTTGCAGAGCGAGTCGTAGCAAGGAATTACCACTGTGTCACGTTTTACGATGCCGGCTTCGATGGCTTTCATTTCTGCCACTTTGCGGGGATACTTGTTGAAGAAGCTGTCGGGAATGTTACCAATGGCTTTTACAATTTTGAGGTTGCCCTCTTTGATGAACGCCTGCAAGGTGTCAAAATTGTTGGTGTACTTGCCGTAAGTGCTTTTGAAGGCTACCTGAGCATCGCGAATGTTGATAAGGCTCTGCTTTGTGCGTTGATAACGCCAGTCGGCTAATTTTTGAAAACGAATCGGCTGCATGATACTTTCGTAAATGCAATAGCCTAATATTACTATCAGGACTGCCAAAACTGCTTGAATTATAAGTTTTTTCATTGTATGAGTTTTAATTTTTACTTTTAGTTTTATTTGCGCAAATTTAAAAAAAAATCAACACTAAATAAAATATTGTCGATTTTCTTATCTTTTTTATTAAAATTTTTTTGCTCATTCGATTATGTTTTTTGTAATTTTGTTTCGGATAATTGCTTCTATATTATTGTAATTGGTTATGATTCAAGATTTTATATACGATAAACTGATTCAGACGCTCGGTTTTGAACCAACGCCCGATCAGGCATCTGCAGCAAAAAAAATTTCGCATTTTATTACTAACCGCGATTCGTCTGCCGCCGATATTTTTGTTCTTTACGGTTACGCCGGCACCGGAAAGACGAGTTTGACGAGTGCACTTGTTAAAACTCTTGCTGAGTTTAAGGTAAATTGTGTGCTTATGGCTCCCACGGGACGGGCTGCTAAGGTGTTTTCGCAATTTTCTGAACATAAGGCGTTTACAATACACAAAAGCATTTATCGACAGAAGACCGCTGCTATTATCGACAGCAATTTTTCGCTTTCGCCCAATGTTGCCGCCGACACCTTATTTATTATAGACGAAGCTTCGATGATTTCGCAGGGTGGGGGAGATTCAGTTTTTGGCTCGGGACGACTTTTAGACGATTTAATTTCGTATGTGTTTTCGGGTAACAATTGCCGACTTATGCTTGTGGGCGATTCGGGACAGTTGCCGCCGGTAGGGGAGAGCGTGTCGCCTGCGCTTGACATTGCCGAACTTGAAACTTATGGGTTGAATGTAGATTCTGCCGTGCTGTCAAATGTGGTGCGTCAGGCAGATGAAAGCGGAATACTATACAATGCAACACGTTTGCGGCGGAGTGTGGATAATTCTACAATTGGCGAAACAGCGTTTCCAAAATTCTCATTATCAGGTTTCAACGATGTGGAACGCATTACCGGTGCCGACCTTTTAGAAAAACTTGAATATTCTTACGACCATAATGGCGTGTTGGATACCCTTGTGGTAACCCGTAGCAATAAAAATGCAGGAATTTACAACGCCGGAATCCGCAGTCGTATCTTTTGGCGCGAGGAGCAAATTTCGTCGGGCGATATTGTTATGGTGGTGAAAAACAATTACTTCTACACCAAAGATATGAAAGAAACCGACTTTATTGCCAATGGTGATATTGCCGAAGTTACCCGCGTGGGACGTTACGAAAATCTTTATGGATTTACTTTTGTGAATGTAGATTTGCGTTTTCCCGATTACGACAACCTTGAATTTTCGGCAAAGATAATACTTGAATGTCTCAATAGTCAAAGTCCTGCGCTCACCAACGAAGATTCCGAACGTCTTTATAAAGCCGTTTGCGAAGATTACGCCGGAATGAACAAACGCGATATGTATAAGGAAATCAAGAAGAACGAATATTTCAACGCTCTTCAAGTGAAGTTTGCATACGCCGTTACTTGTCACAAAAGTCAAGGCGGACAGTGGAGCAATGTTTTTATCGATCAAGGCTACATCACCGACGAAATGATTGACCACGATTATCTTCGTTGGCTTTACACCGCTTTTACACGTGCCACAGAGAAGGTTTATTTGGTAAATTTTAAAGATGATTTTTTTGAATAGTATTAGTTTAATTCGTTATATTAATATTTAACTTGTTAAATATTAATTATTTAGTTATTATAGCTTCTTCGTTTTATTAGTTTAATTCGTTGTTTAAAAAAAAATTATAAAAATTTGTATAAATAATTTGTGCAAAAGGAATAAATGTAATACCTTTGCGGCGCAAAACCGAGGTCCGGTAGCTCAGCTGGATAGAGCAACAGCCTTCTAAGCTGTGGGTCGAGCGTTCGAATCGCTCCCGGATCACGATTTTCAAAGCCCGGGGATATTTCTCGGGCTTTTTTGTTTAATACACCTTATATTATATAACAAAATGAAAAAACTAACTACAATTTTATGCTCCGCACTGATGTGTTTTGCGGTGCAAAATGTTGATGCTCAGGATACTTTGCCTGAAACTATTACCATTACCGCTGTTGGCGATATTATGCTCGGCAGCATTGTTCCCGACAAGAGTTATTGTCCCCCGAATATGGATGCAAGCCACCTTTTAGACGAGGTTCGCCCATATTTTGATTCGTCGGATGTGGTTTTCTGCAATGTGGAAGGCACTTTTACCGACACCAAAGTGGGCGCAAAAAACTGTCACGACCCCAAAACATGTTTTACATTTGGTATGCCGCGTAAGTTTGCCAACTGTTTTAAAGATGCCGGATTCAATGTGGTGAGCGTGGCAAACAATCACAGTGGCGACTTTGGCGAAATTGGCAAAAAAAATGCACGTCATCTATTGGATAGTCTCGAAATTAATTGGGCAGGATTTACCGACAAGCCCACTGCCGAATTTGAAGTCAACGGTGTAAAGTATGGATTTTGCGCATTTGCCCCAAATCAAGGCACTGTGCAGATTACCGACCACCAAAACGCTTGCAACCTTGTAAAAAAACTGAAGGAGACTTGCGATATTGTAATTGTGTCGTTTCACGGTGGCGCCGAAGGTGCAAATTATCAGCATATTACACGTCAATACGAAACATTCCTTGGACAAAACCGCGGCAATCCTTACAAATTTGCTCACACTGTGATAGATGCCGGTGCTGATATTGTGCTTGGTCACGGTCCGCACGTTACACGTGCCATTGAAATTTATAAAGGTAAGTTTATAGCATACTCAATGGGCAATTTTGCAACTTATAGCAATATTAATATAAAAGGTGTCAACGGACTTGCACCAATTTTCCGCGTTAAGATGGATAGAAAGACCGGCAACTTTGTTTCGGCTCAGATTATACCCACATATCAGATTAAACCCCCGAACAAAGGTCCGCATATTGATTCGCAAAAACGTGTAATTAAGGTAATTAAAGACCTTACCAAACAGGATATTTACGACAATTGTCCCAATATTTCCGATGATGGATTTGTAACTGAGAAATAAGGGTTGTTTTTGGTAACCGTTATATCATTGTTTTCCATCACCCAAAATTCATTACCATATTTTGCCGCCTGATAAATATCGTGAGTAGAAACCAATATTGCGATGTTTTTTTCGGCGGCTATTTTTTTGAGCAATGCAAAAATCTCGTCTTTGGCTTTGAAATCAAGAAACGCCGTTGGTTCGTCTAAGATAATGATCTTAGTTTGTTGTGCTAATGCTTTGGCTATTAGTACTTTTTGTTTTTGACCGTCGGAGAGTTCGTAAAAGTTGAGGTTCAAAAGCGGTTCTATCTTTAAATCCTCAGCCACACCTTTTATAATAGAGTAATCATTTTGAGTAAGACGACCAAAAAATCCGGTGTAAGGACTTCTTCCAAACGAAATCACCTCCAACGCGGTAAAATTTTCGCTCGAAAGACGGTCGGTAAGCACCACAGCGGCTTTTTCTGCCATTTGAGCGGCAGAAATTTGACTAAGATCGATACCCTTAATAAAAATTTTACCATCTAACGGCTTGATAATCTTTGTGATAGTTTTGAGCAAAGTGGATTTGCCAGTGCCGTTTTCGCCAGTGAGAATAGTGAGTGCACCCGACCGCAATGTAAGGTTGAGATTGCTTACAAGCGGCTTTTGTTTCGTGTAACCTATTGATAGCGATTGTGTTGTTAAAACCTCGGACATGTTATATGCTTTTATGCTTGCAAATTTACAAATTACTATTATATATAAAGTGTATTAACCTATCTTTATACTATTAAATTTACCTTTCATACTCGTTTTAGGCAAACAATAAGGGATTTTTTTCGTATAAATCAATTAAGAACACATAATCATTGAAATAATAAATTGTAACAACCTTATACGTTTACACAAATGAAAACTTTTGCAAAAATATTGCTTTTGATTGCTTTTTTAATACCGAATGTGGTATTGGCAGATGAACCGATTATTCTTTATAGTCATCAATCAACAGAGTGGACAGATTTTAACACGTGGACATTGGAACCTTCGGGTAAAACATTTATCAATCCCGACAGATTGGTTCCTAATGCTAATACTGTGGTTGTTATTCTTGCCGGCGTTACAGTAGAAGTTCCGGCAAAAGACCAAAATGATCACGACATTTTGTTGCAATGTAAGGAATTAACCGTAAATGGTATTTTAAAACTTAATGCTCTTCCGGGGCATGAAGTATATGGACCTATCAAAGGCAACGGCTTGATAGATTTGAAAGCTGACAACTATCCTGCTTGTACTATCAATCAATTTATTACTGATGGAGGTACTGTGGTTTTCGACGGCACTGATGTTGTTTTGACAACTCCTCATGAGTATTCAAACCTGAAAGTGAAAGATTCAAAATTGACTATTGCCGCTGATATTACTTGTCATGGTAGTTTGTCGGTGGTTGGCGAAGAGGGAACTCTTTTGTTGAATGCCCCAACTGCAGAAAATCCTTCAAAGTTAATTATCGAAGAAGATTTAGTGGTTAATATCGGTTGTTTTGTTTCGGTAGCAAAAAATTCAAATCCTTTCGACATACTTGTTTATGGCAACTTTAACAACGATGGTACAGTAAACCTTTCGACTCGTGATAGATATGATGAAGAGGAATTAACTTCCGGCTACGCCAACGTGCATTTCGTAAGCGACAGAAGGAATCAAACCGTAAACTGTAACCGCGAAACCAATTTTTACCGTATTTATATGAATAAAGGTACTGATGCTACCTTTAAATTAAAATTTACAGCCTACAACCGTGACAACTTCCATCTTTGTGCTCCTGCCGAAACAGATGGTCAGAATAATTTGATACTTGAAAATGGAACTATTGAGATTGGTTCAAACATCATTTTCCCATTTCTCCACAAGACTAAATTTACCATACCATCTACGGTAACAATGCTTGTAAATGCGGGCAAAGTAAATACCGAATCTTCACTTACATCTATCTCGGTTTTAGGAAAACTTTTGGTACAAGGCACTGGTGAGGTTAATGCTTACGATCCTGTTAATGGTATAACGCTTTATAGACAAGGCGTTTTAGATATCAATAGCGGTACAATCAATACTACACGTATAATAACTGGTGGCGGAGAATATGATTATGGTAGCTACTATCAAACTGGTGGTATTGTAAATGTAAATGGTATAACCACCACGGATTCAGATTTCGACTTTTCGCTTGGTAATGAAAATAGCGGATTTTATATCGAAGACGGTGTTTTGAATGTTGCTCGCCGTGGTATTCAGATACTTTCAGGCGATGGCAGTTATACCGTTTTAGGTGGTGTTATCAACTTAGATGCTGCCGACGGAAAGAATATAGTTATCAATTCAAATTCTTCATTTCCTACACTTAATATTACAAGTAGCGAAAACGCAGCTATATCAGTTTCGCTTAACGCTAGAATTCTCCGCGTAATCGACAATTTTTCTATTGGCAATAATGTTTCGTTGCAAACCAACAATGATGTCTATATTGGTGGAAATCTTAATGTTGAAGGTCAGTTTGTTTGCAACGATAACACTATAGTATTTAATTCATCTAAAAATTCGGAACTTACATTACCGCTTAATTTCCAGTTTGTGAATTTAACTATCAACAAATCCGATAACGACAAAACCGTAACTGCCAACAACAAATTTTCAATTACCAACGACCTTACAGTTCAGACGGGAACATTTGTTAATGGCGACAATAATATTACTATTGCTCATGATATAATAATGGGTGCTGACACCAAGATACTTAGCGGTTCGGGACAAATTGTTTTACAAGAAAATTTACTGCATACACTTCATAGTGAATTGCGTGCTCCTGCACTTTTTGGTAATTTATTTTATGTAGGTAAAGTTGGTGAAGGTGCTGATTATAATCTAATTCTTAATGGACCTATTATAGCAAAAGACTTTAAGTTTGGCGCAGGTGCTAAATTGGTAGAACTCAACGGACATTATGTTGAGGTAACTGGTAAACTCAGTGGCGAATCTGAAACTAAGTATTTCCTCAATAACGGTAAAGTAAGCGGCGGTTTACGTTTGCATTTTACTCTCAAAAAGGGAGAGAACAGAACTATTACTTTCCCAATTGGTGATAATGCTACCAATAATACCAATTATTTCACCCCGGCTCACATTGTTGTAACTGGCAGTAAAATTACCCAAGACTTTACTGGTTCGGTACTTGTAAATGTGGTAGGAAAATCTCATCCCAATCTTTTGAGTATCAATAATATGCAGCGTTATTGGGTAGTAGAACAAAAAGGATTTGACAATGTAGCCGTTGGAGCGGTTCAATATAATTTTGATAGTCATACCGATATTCTTACTGGGTTACTTCCTGCAGGTCTTGTTGCGTATAAGGGTTGGAAACAGTCAGATATTCGCACTATTGTAGATAATACATTTTCGTTTAAACTTTCCGATTATGGAATGCTCTCGGGCGATTTTACTTGTGCTTTGGAAAATGATTATAAAATAAGGATTTATAGAACTCGTCCTGATTGTGTCATGGAAAAAGATGAAGGAAAAGATGAATTTGATCAACCAATTACCAAATACAGAACAAATAATAATTATTACCATTCGTCTAGTACTTGGTGCGAACTAGATGAAAATGGAGATATCATATATGAAACTGATGCTAACGGTAAACCAAAAATGCAAGGTGGAAAACCTGTCTATAAAATTAACGGAGATGGTTATCCTCAAGCCACTGATATTGCCTATGTGTATTTCAACCGTGTTACTATTCAATCGGATAAAGTTGCGAATGTTGGTCAGTTAATTTTTGTGGATAGCAACGAACTTTATGCACCTGACGATTTGGAGCATCAGCCACGTGTGCAAATTATTTATGAGAAGAAAGAAGGTATCGTTTATGTAGGGAGTCTTAATGTCGGGCGTCTTAGTGGCGAAGGTGTTATTGCTCAAAATATCCTTGGTGATGGGCTAAATACTGCCCATATTGAAGATATATCATCATTTGCAAAAGAACCTAATTCGTGGATGATGTACATACTTAATGCTAATGTTCAAAATGTGGAGGGATATCCTGAAATACCGAACTTGGCGTTGGAAAACCCATACCAGTTTTCATTTGGTACTACTGATCAACATATAAATTATGATTTGAATATGCGCGGACAAGTTTATTATCAATTCCCGCAAGGTGAGGGAGGTAATTTGACTGTTGGTCGCGACCTTTATATTGGTGATTGGCAAGGTGCTAGAATATTGTTTAATGCACAAGGAAGCATCCATACTTTAACTGTTAAAGGTGATGTTATATTAACACGAAACGGTAACAAAACCGCATATAATAAAGGTGACAGAAATATTACGGTAAGTGGTACGCCCAATAAACCTTTATTAGAACACCGATTAATTGTTGGAGGCGATATTAGCCTTGGTAGTAAAAAATTAGAATTGTATAAAACTTCAGGTAAAAATCTTACGGGCATCGTGCTTGAATTGAATGGTTCAGAAGATGCAGAGTTTATTCATACCGATCCTTATGGAGATTCATCAGAGCCCAAGTTTTGGAAAATAGTAATGAACAAAGAAGCTGGCAAGACATTTACCATCAATCGTGATTTTGAACTAAAATCTGCATGTGATGCTTACTCTGGTGGAACAATCAAGCCCATTACTATGACAAGCGGACACCTTATTATTAATAACTTCAAGCCCACTGTTGAACCTGGCGAAGAACCAGTATCTACAAAGGATTATGTCCTCAGTAATGGCGGTGGCGATTTTGTTATTGGCACCGATGCTATACTGACCACCACTGGCGATATGGCAAAATACATTGTTAAAAATTCGGGTATTAAACTTTTTGGTGGTCTTAGAATTGGAGATTGTGCACAATGGGAGGTAGATAATTCTATTGAATATTCCGAATCTGGCAAAAGCGAGATAACTATTACTAATGCCACTTTAACGGTAGGTCAGCAAATTCGTCCTCCTGTTGCGGCAGGCGGTTCGCTATTGCTCAATCTTTACAAAGGTGAAGATGAAAGTGCTTGCAGTCCTATTCTCAATGTTGGAACTAAGAGTATACCCAACAATCAACACGGCATATTGGAACTTGAAAATATGAGCCGATTGAATATGGACGATGGCGCAGTTATTAATATTTTCAATTTGGCAAACCTTACAACAGTCCCCGACATCAACCTCGATCCTGCAAGGTCTGAAATCAACAAGAATGCGTCGTTTGTGATAAATACCAATAACTCAGAAAAATATGCTACCATTTTATCTAAGATAGCCATTCCTAACCTTACTGTTAAAAGTGGTTCTTGCCTTAAAATGATGTCAAACGACCTTACAGTTATTGGCAAGCTCAATATAGAAGAGGACGCTAAGTTTGCTACAGGAGGTTATAAATTATTCCTAAAAGGTGATGTTAATTGTGAAGGTTTATTTAACCATGAAAACAACACCACATACTTCTGTGGCAACGAACAACAGAATGTAAACGGTTCAATGACATTTTATAACTTAGAAAAAAATACATCTAACACTGTTAAATTCATTGGAAAAAGAGATGGAGAAACTCAACAACCGCTTGATGCTATCACAATTCTCAACAATGCCGACTTCCTTGATGGTGAATTTGCTGGCGATATGATTATTACTAAGGGCAATGTTACCAACAATGCTATTTACCGTTGTAGCGATGAAAACAATTTTAGCGAGAGCGGTTTTGTTTTCCAAGGTGATGCTCCGCAGATACTAACATCCAACGGAAGCGGTTATTTTGACGTTATTCGCCTTAGCAACCCTTCTGGTGTAAAACTTATTACAGGTAATAGTTTTACAGTGGGCACCAAGTTTAAACTTGAAACTGGTACATTCGACCTTGGAACTTGTACTATCACAATGGATGTGGATGCTGTGTTTATGCAAGAAGGTCAATTTGGCTATTCGGCATCAAATATGATTCAAGTTTCGGATGCTTACGCCACTGGCGGTGTTCGCAAAATTTTTGGTGGACCTACTCCCGAAAATACTCCTTATTTTATACCTATCGGCACTACAGGTAAGTATACTCCGGTATCTATTACTGCCAATAGCATTAACGAAGGTGCGGCATTTATTATCCGCCCTGTAAATGAGCCGCCAAACTGTATTGAATCATCTGCTTACGACAAAATTCTCAATTATTATTGGAATATAACCACCGAAAACGTAACTAAGTTTGAGGGCAAGATAGAACTTGTGCATGTGGAAGGTGATGCCAAAACCACTGATGATTGTGCATTAGAAAATTATATTGCTGCTATTCAGTATAATAGCGATAGTAAGTTTGGAAAAACTTATATATATGATATTGATAATCGCCGTCTTGAATTCGTTTTCCCTTTAATGAATTCAAATTCGGTAGATAAGAATCTTTCCGGCAAGTACATTGCCGGATGCTCTTCGCAAATTCCCGACAAAGTGCGTGAATATATATCAGTTGCAGATGGTGATTGGTTTGGTGAACCTTCTATTTGGCGTACTTATGATTCTGAAGCTAATGAAACCGGTGACGTTCCTGTAGCCCCACCTGTTAATGCCATTGTATACATCAATAGCAATGTAACTATTGATAGAACAGTATCTTGCTATGAAACTCATATTCTTAAAGAATTAAATCAAGGTGTTATTCAGCATAACTATTTCGGTACAGTATACGGTACTGGTAAGTTAATTTCATATACCGGCGACCTTCCTGCTGGCGTTTACGATGATTTTAATTCTCGTGGACACGGAACTATACATTTTAATGGTGATAATTCGTACTCTATTTTAAGCAATATGCCCACCATAAACAATCTTATAATAGATGGCGAGGGTGTTAAAGATTTTCCGAATTTAAATATTCAGATACTCGGTGATCTTACAATTAAAGGTAATGTTGATAACTCTGCCAATGCTGAAATATCGCTTATGGGACATTTGAACTATGAATCGGGTAAGTTTAATACCGGCGACCTTGGTAAGTCGAAATTGATCTTCAACGGTGATTTTCAGCAAAGGGTATACGGCAGTGACTTTTCTTCCGAGAACTGTATCTTCAATATCGTTATTAACAATGAAAAAGGTGTGAAATTTGAAAGGAACGTCTTTATTAAGAACGTTATCGAATTTCAAAAAGGTATTATTGATACTAAGTCACTAGATGAAGGTATGTTGACACTCGACAATCCTTCACAAGAAGCTGTTATTGGTTACGGTGAACATGCATTTGTTGACGGTCCGTTCTGCAAGCGTATCAACAACGGCGAAAAATATACATTCCCCATTGGTTGTGTAAACGGTCAAAAACAATCGCGTTACGGTGAGCTCACCATACAGAATACCGAAACCTACGGTAGTGTTTTCTGGGTAGCGCAATATTTCTATCAGTGCCATGATGATTGGGATCGTTTAGGAAATGATTTCGCAAGTATATCCTCTAACGAGTATTGGAGCATCTATGCGTTGAATGGCAATGACTACAAAGCTCAGGTAGTTACTCGTTGGGACAATTTTTCGCAGGTTACACCTCAAACTCTTGGAGTTGAAAATGTTCGTCAGGTTCATTTCTTCTATGGAGATGAGAATCAAGATAATATGGAATGGCGCATTTCGGGTACAAAACCGCATACCAATAAAGACGGCATAAGCGGTTATATTGCATCCGACCAAGTATTAACAATCTCTTCTGATCCTGAAAAACCCGATCTTTTCACTTTCGGCTTTTCTACAGAGCGTAATTATGGTTGGTTAGGTATAAAGAGCGACGATTGGTTTGATCCTGAAAACTGGGTTTACGAACATATACCATCCAAAAACGTAAAGATTAATCTTGGCGGCAATCCTCCGCATTGGCCTGTAATAAATTATAATTACGACTATAATTCTGAAAACGACGAAACTCCATATGCTATTTGTCATAGCCTTACATTAAGTGAGGGTGCTAGTTTGGTAATCAATTCGCTTGGCGGTCTCACCGTCAACGGCGATGTGGATATTTCAGCTGATTCAAAACTCACACTTTTGTCGGCTACATCGGCTTCGTCTGACAATCATACCATTGCACCCACAGGATCGTTGATTTATAAGGGTCAATTTAACGGAAAACTCACATTCCAGCGTTTTGTACGCTGTTGGGAATATGAGCGTATATGTGTGCCCGTTACCGGATACAATGCCAATGTGTCTAATTTCCTCTATGGTGCTTATATCTATAAATACAATGAGGATTTCAACTTGGATGATAAGAATACATACACTTATAAATCAGGTGAAAACCATTCACAAAACCCTGCTATTTTGGCTAAGGGCTGGGAGCGTCTTTCTTCGCCCACTCCATCAAATCTTCATATGCCCTACCGTTATTTAAGTAGTTCTAAATTAAAGGCTCACTCAATATCGTTTACCGGCACACCTCTCACTGATGCTACTCAGAATATTGAAATTCCTGTTCAATTTACCCCCAACGATGTGGTAACTGACGATGGTTATCAACAAGATATGCTCGACGGTTGGAATTTTGTGGCTAACCCATTTGTATCGTCGTTTGATGCCAACGAATTGGTATTCAACAATGTAGATGCTGTTATTTATTTGCACGATAATATCGACAATCAGCCTATTGCTTATGCAGTTGGTCCCGGTATGCAAGTAGGTGCTGTTACCGACGACAATTGTCGTTACATTGCAGCCGGACAGAGCTTCTTTGTTCACGCTACCAAAGACGTATACACAGATGGCGGTTCAGTTGTATTCCCGCCCTCAAGTCGTAGCCATGGCGATACTTTCACCAAGGTTAAGAGCGGCAATCAAACTTCCGGTTCTGATAAGGAGAAACTTGTGTTTGTAACCACTGGCAAGGATGTAAAATACCAAGCTGTAGTTTATTTTGTTGAAGATGCCACTGAGGGTATCGACTCGCGTTACGATGCGTATATGCAGGAGTCTAACAAGAAAAATATGCTGGCGTTTTACTCGTTTGGTAGCGAATACAATGTTCCGCTTGTGGCCAACGGTTTACCATTCTCAGTAAAAGATGGCGGCGAAATCAGTCTTGGATACTCTACTGTTTCATCAGGCAAATACACTATTTCATTGCCCGTAAATACTGTGAAAGACGTGATTGTATATCTCAAGGATACTGAGAACAATACTGTTACTGCTATTTCCGAAGGTTATTCTTGCACAATAGATGTGAAGGCTGGTACTAATAATACACGTTTTAAACTTTTGTTTAAAGCCAATAATGCT
Source organism: Bacteroidales bacterium (assembly GCA_017962175.1). Classification (GTDB taxonomy): domain Bacteria; phylum Bacteroidota; class Bacteroidia; order Bacteroidales; family UBA3824; genus UBA3824. The sequence goes on from JAGCVU010000109.1 coordinate 22,596, forward strand.
CCTGTAGCTGTGGCTTCGGTTGTTGACACCCGTGCAGCATCTGGCGAGAAGTTTGAACTTGCACTTGGCACTGAACTCTTTGCCGACAACGATCCGGGCGATTATGTGGCCAATATTGACGTTACCTCTGATGGAGGCACACTTCCTACTTGGCTCTCTTACGATTATCAAACCGGCACATTCAGCGGCAATCCTTTAACAAGCGATGAGGGTGTTTACCATATTGCCATCACTGCCACCGACAGCCACGATGCTAAGTCTGCTCCGTTGACATTTACTATCAAAATTGTTTCTCCGTCGAATATTAATAGCAATCCCGATGTAGATGATTTTGATGATTTGTTTACTGTTGAAGATCCTGTTGCGCCCATCATTATCAATCCCAATCCGGCGAGAATAGAGCCGATGGAGCCAATATTTGTGGACGTAACCTTACCCGAAGTGGTAGACAATACTGATGTGAGCGTAACTCAACCCGATGGTCAGGGCAATGTTTCTGATCCTTTGTTTGACAATATGCTTCCGCTTGTAGACGAACCCGTTGTTGACGAGTCGGAGGTGATGTACCCAATTCCCGATCAAGACCTGTACGACGATTTGGATGTTAAAGTTTATCCTGTGCCGTCGCATGGTCCTGTTACGGTAGAATTTTCAGCTCTTACACAGGAAACCGGCACTGTTCAGATGACATTGGTTACTATTTCTGGTCGCGTTATTGTTACCAAAACACTCCAATGCAACTCACTTATGCTCGATCTCACCGGACGTTCCGGCGTATATTTAATACGTTTGGCAACGCCCTCAAGAACTGTTACCAAACGCATTATAATTCAATAGGATAGGAGATATATTTTAGAATCTTGCAGAGGTGGATTCCTTAAATTTAAGGATTTCCACCTCTATTTGTTGTCCCCCTTGTATAGAGTGCATAAAGGCTTCTTCCTTAGAGGGAAACTGATGAGCGTATTTGTTGATGAGGCCTTCGGCTTCAGCTTTGAGGTTGTAGTCGGCACGTTTAGCTTTGGCTGCGTAGTCGGCTGCTACCCAATATATTTTTCCGCGATCAAAAGCATCGCTTGCAAGGCTTGGTGCGTTGGCTCCGTAAATGGCAGCTATAAGCAAAAGCGGTTTGCCGTATTCGGCGTTGAGGTCAGCTGATTTTTTGGCAAACGACACGGCGTCGTAATATTTATGCAACATTCCGAAAGCTGATGCGGTTTCGTACAGATATTCAGATTTTTGGATGTTGTCGGTAGTTTTTTGAGCCGCTTCTTGATAGTATTCTGCTGCTTTGTCCCATTTTTGACTGCGTTTGTAGTATCGGGCAATAGCCGAAGCAGCTTCTGCGGTGGGATTGTTTTGGTACATAATTTCCGAAGCTTTGGCATAAGAGTCGCTGTTGTCGCAGTTGATACATTGAAGCACTTTGCAGAGTATTTCGGCATTGTTGTCGATTTCGTTTTGAGTGGTAAGAGAGTCTACTGCGTGTACAAGCAGTTTTTGATTGAGTTTTGCACTTCCGTTTTTAACAGCGGTGAATACCGATTCGGCGTTTTTGTTGTAGTTGTTGTCTTTATTGCCCGATGCTATGTTGGTGTAAAGTGCATTTAATACCGGCATTGTGCATGAGCAGTATTTCGCCACTGTGATTTTTTTAGCAGCGGCAAGGCTTGCTGCCAATTGAAGATACGATGATGCTACTGAAATTTCAGGGTCGTTTTTGTAGAGTGTTATAGATTGGTCTAACAGTTCAAAAGCCTCTTTATATCCGTTGTCAGATTTGCGGAGTTTCATAATGTCGATTCCGCAGCGACCCAAAACATTGGCAGAATCGCCGAAATATTGGATACGTTGCATATATATAGCTTTGATGGTGTCGGTGTAAGCGTTGGCAGCATTGGCGTCTTTGGCTTGGGCATAAAGTCCTTTGTAAATTTTCACACCGTCGATGTACATTTGTTTGCTGTATTTAGGGTCTTTGGCAAACAATTCTTGAAATGGTGCGGCGGCATATGAATATGCCTCAACGTCTAAAAGTGATTTGTAGAGCGAATGGTTTCTGATGCTCTCCTCGTTTTTTTCTTGTGCAGAAATTGTGTTTGCACCTGCGGCTAATAACAATGCCGCTACAATTAAAATCTTCTTCATGATTCTTTCTTTTTATAACCTTTATTATTTCGGTACAAAGGTAGAAAGAGTGAAGGTAAATGCTAATTTAGTAATTCTGAAGTAATTATTATTTCTGTGTGGGGAAAGATAACTATGTTTTTGGTTTTTTACAAATTAATACCTTACTTTGCCAGCTGAAATATAAACTAATAAAACAATGGAAACTCACAAACGTGGACAAATCAACAAATACGACACCGTATGGTTCGGAATGTTGTCGGGCATAGTTGTTCCGGCAATTGTATTGCTTCTTTTTTGGTATGTAAAGTTCTATCCAACTGTTTCTTTGGAGACTTTTTTTACTGTTCAGTTTAAACCTGAGGTGATAATGAAAATCGTAAGCCTTTGTGCGCTGCCCGACCTTCTTGTTTTCTATATCTTTACACGCAACAATATGTATAGAGCTGGCAAGGGTATGATTGGTGCCGTGATTTTGCTTATCATCATTACTTTGATTATCAAACTTTAAAATATATCAACTATTAGATGCGCAGAGCGGTTGCCATATTGTTAGCAATACTGTGGTCTGTGGCTGTTTCGATTACGCAGGCACAGGTGAAGGAAACCATTGTAAACGAGCGTTTTGTAAACAATCAACTCGGATGGCCAGTGGAGTCGCAGCCCGATTATTCGTCGAGTATCAACTACGGTCATTACAATATTAAATACAATCGCGAGACGGGTTCTAAAACTTTTGACATTGCCACCAAACTGCATCCGGGACGCAATTTTTTTATCGAAACTACAGGCAGAATCAAGTCCGGCACCAAAAACGGCGGTTTCGGTATTGTTTGGGGCAAAGGCAAGTACGGCTTTTTCTCGTTTGTTATCACCGATAACGGAACTTTCTTTGTGCGTGAAGCTCGAGCAGGCGGCAAAAATGAGTATCTTGTGAAACCAACCGTATGCAAGGATATTCACAAGGGCGGACGTGAAAACAAACTGAGAGTGCAGTATCAGCAAAAGATGTATGTTTTTTTTATCAACGACAGTCTTGCTGCGCATATTCCTTTCGAAAAATTTTATGGCGACAATCTCGGTCTTGTGATTTATGGTCATCAAGATGTGGATGTTACAAGTTTTGGCGTTTTTGGCACTAAGCAATACGAGGTGGTTAATAGCGACCCGGTTCAACTTCATATTTCGGGTTACGCCATCAATGATGCTATCGACACCGACGGCACTAAACTCGGCAACGGCAATTCGCGTATCAATCGAGGCGAAACTATCAAGATGCAAGTTTCGTTAAAAAATACCGCTCGAACCACGGCGCAGTCGTTTTCGGCGTATATCTCGTCGGAATCTACACGAGTGAGGGTGATTGAATCGGGCAAAAAGATTCCTCTGTCTACTGTGTCGTTTAACGAGGTGGCTAAATTGGAGTTTAAGTTTCATGTTGACGACGATTTTACCGCATCTGACATTTTGTTTAAGTTAGATATCATTGACCAAGCGGGAAAACTTTCAGAGGAGATTCCTTTCAAAGTACCTGTCAACACCGGCATTCCGGCTATCGATCATAAAGACCTTTCGGTAACTATCAATTTTAAGGAGCGAGCTCTCGATGATGTAAACAATGGCATACCTACAACGCTCAATCAAGGCGATAACACTTGCGCTATCATCATCGGTGTGGAAAAATACAACAATCTTCCGGCTGCTCAGTTTGCCGCCAACGATGCTGTAGTGTTTTACAATTATATGACTAAGGTGCTACGTATTCCAAGGCAAAATATCATTCTTTTTACCGACCAGAATGCCACCAAAGCACGAATTGTAAATATTTTTAAGCCAAACGGACAGTTGGAGCATATTTCTACCAACCGTATCGACCATGTGATATTTTATTTTTCGGGTCTCGGCTCGGTAAATCCGCAATCGAGCGCACCTTATATTTTGTTGTCAGATTCGCGTGCCAACGATGCCGAACATACCGGCTACCCTGTGGCTGATATTATCAGGGTTATTCACAACCTTCGACCCAAAACTGCTATATGCTTTTTTGAAACTTCTTTTTCGGGCGTTACCCGTTCGGGCGAACCTTTTGAAGAAAATGGCGGAACACTTTGGAATCTACCGAGTTTGCCTGTGCTGAGCAGTTCCGAAGGCGAGATGGCAGTATTTTATGCATCGGCTGGCGAGCAGGCTAATCCCGTGGTTGAGCAGTCGCGTCACGGTTTGTTTACCCATTATATGCTTTCTACCATCAAGCAGTCGGCTTTTTCAAATTCCACTCTCACAATGAAAGCATTGTTTACCGCTATTTCGCGCGAAATGATGAAAGAGTGCGGACAAAGAGGCATCACCGTTGTTCCAAAATTAGACTGCATCAACAAAGATATAATAACCATATTGAAATGAAAAAGATTTTTTTAATAACAGCCTTAATTGTCAGTATCTCAAATCTTTGTGCTCAAAATGTAGGCATTGTGCTCAGTGGCGGCGGGGCAAAGGGTCTCGCTCACATTGGCGTTATTAAGGCGTTAGAAGAAAATTCCATACCTATCGACTATGTAACGGGTACAAGCATGGGAAGTATTGTAGGTGCTTTGTATTCAATTGGTTACACCACCGACGAAATGGTAGAACTATTTCATTCCAAAGAGTTTGAAATGTGGCTCAACGGGCAAACCGATATTTCGCTCAAATACTATTTTATGCAAGAAGACCTCAGTGCCGAATGGCTCCGTTTGCGTCTCAACCGCGATACTGTGGTAAAGGCTTACCTTCCCACGGGCATTGTGGCGGGGTATCAAATGGACTTTGCTTTTATGCAAATAATGGGCAGGGGCGAGGCTGCGGCAAACTATAATTTTGATAGTTTGATGGTGCCGTTTCGCTGTGCTGCGTCGGACATTTACGCAAAAAAATCGGTGATATTCAAAAACGGACATCTTAGCAATGCGGTGCGTTCGTCGATGGCTATTCCGCTGTATTTCAAGCCGGTAAAATACGAAAAAGGCTTGCTCTACGATGGCGGCATTTACAACAATTTCCCCATCGATGCTATGGAAAACGATTTCAACCCCGATTACATCATTGGCGTTCAGGTGAGCGACAACAACGAAAACCCTTCGGAAGACGACCTTATGATGCAGATTTTCAACATGACCATGGACCGCAGCGACTACTCAATCCCTGAGGGCAAAGGTCTTATGATTGTTCCCGATGTATTGAGTATTAGTACGTTAGATTTTTCTAAGGCAGACGAAATTATCCTCAAAGGCTATGTTGCCGCAATGGAAAAAATGCCCGAAATACTTGCCGCCGTTCAACGTCGAGTAGATAGCACCGAGGTTAATGTCAAGCGCGAGACTTTTAAAGCCAAAATGCCCGAATTTAATTTCGACAATGTTAATATTACAGGATTAAAACGTGCTCATTGTAAATATGTTACGGGATTGTTTCGTCGTTGGAGCAACGAGCCGCGCGATTTAAACTCTACACGCCGTTACTTTTATCGTTTGATAGCCGACCCAACGTTAGACAAACTTTACCCCACATCTACCTACGACCCTTCGTCGGGATTTTATTCGCTAAATCTTGACGTTACACGAAGCAAAAATATCAGCGCAAAAATAGGCGGCACAATTTCGTCATCGTCTACAAGTCAGATGTTTATCGAGTTGGAGCATCTGTTTTTCGGACAAATTCCCATCCGTTTTTGGGGCAACGGCTATTTTGGACGTTTTTACAATGCTGGCAAAGTGGCTATGCGTTCGTATTTTACCTATCCGAGCCTGTTTTACTTAGAGGGCGGATTTCAGCTCGACCGTTGGAATTTTATGGAAGCCGACCCAGATATTCTCTTTATCGACACCCGCAACGCAATGATGATTAAGCAAGACGGCGAATTTTACGCCAACCTTGGATTGCCGCTCGGCATGTCGGGCAAGGTTACAATGGGTCCTGCAATGGGCGTTTACAAACAGCAATATTACCTCAACAAACAGTTTATGTCAAACGACAAACTTGACAAATCGCTCATTGAATATGGTGGAGCGCACATCACTTACGAACGCACCACTCTCGACAACCCAATGTATCCCACCAAAGGAACCAATATTTTTGTTCGCGCCAAGGGTACATCGCTTGCCGAAAAATTTCAACAGGGCACATCTGCCGAACAGATGATTACCTCCGACAATAAGTCTAAGTATTTCTGGGACATTACGTTAGATTACAAAAACTATATGTTTCACAAAGGCAGGGTAACATTTCCCCTAACTTTGGAATTTAATTTTTCTCGTCACGATACGCTCTGCAACTCTATGGCAGATTTGCTTGCCACCAACGCTTACCGTCCCACACCATACACTCAGACGGTGATTTTTGAAGATTTCCGTGCTAAAAAATACGCAGCGGGCAGCATTGGCTTGTTGGTAAGGCTTTATAGTCAAGTGCATTTCTTGTTAGATGCCCATGTTTTTCAGCCCTATCAAAAAGATTTTCTCATAGCCGACGAAAATGGAGATTATCGCACCGAATGCCGTGGCAGATTTTCGGGACGCGAATTTTTCTGCAACGCCACCTTGTTTTACAACACCTTTGTAGGACCTTTGGCACTCAATATCAGATACATGCCTCACGGAAGTTCGCATTTTTACTTTATGTTCAACATAGGGTATATGGTGTTTAATAAGAATTGGTGGGATAGGAATTAATGAATTTTTTTATTGCAAATTACAAAGGTTAGTTTAACTTTGCACCGTAAAAGTTTTAGTATTTAGAGCAATGGAAAATAACGAAACTGAATTTGACCTTATTAGACCGTTTTACGATAGCGAGGTACATGATGCGGTTGAAAGGCTTGTGGTAGAGCCGGGATTCCTTAAAACTTTGGAATATTTTTTCCCGACTGCACCTATCGACCGTACTGTGCAGATGCTCAGATCGTTAAGAACTGTCAGAGAGTTCCAAGATAAGTTTATTGCTGTCTTGGTGCAGGCCATAACCAAAAAATACATCACAGAATTAACGTTTACCGGCTTGGAGAATGTTCCCGAAGACAAGGGATACCTGATTGTGTCAAACCATCGCGACATTATTCTCGATTCTGCGTTGCTAAACACATATTTTCTTCTTCACGGTCGCAACACATCGGAAATTGCTATCGGCAGCAACCTCTTGATTCTTCCGTGGATAACCGACCTTGTAAAGCTAAACCGCACTTTTGTGGTAAAACGCAATATCCCCGTAAAAGAACAATACGACGCGTCGCTTTTGTTGTCTAAATACATCAGACACACCATCTTAGAAAAAAACACATCTATTTGGATAGCCCAACGCGAAGGTCGCACAAAAGACGGCAACGACAAAACCCAAGGCGCATTGCTCAAAATGTTTAACATGGCAGTTTCGGGCGACGTGCTCCCCAACCTTGCTCAGCTCAACATTGTGCCAATGACCATTTCGTATGAATACGACCCTGTGGACATCTACAAGGTAAAAGAACGTTACAACAAAATCGTTAACAAAGATTTTAAAAAGAGCAAGCGCGACGATGTTATGGGTATGCGTTACGGCATTACTTGCAACAAAGGCCGCGTAAATATTTGCCTTGGAAAACCCATCAACGCCGAATTGCTCAACCTGCCCAAAGCTCCCAACAAAAATGTGCAATACGATGAGGCAGCGCGTTTTATCGACACCAAAATTTACGATGGCTACGTGCTTTACCCCGTCAATTATGTAAGTGCCGACCTTCTTGCCGGAACCAACACTTACTCAGCGCATTACACCGAAGCCGACAAAAATGCCGTTGTTGAATATTTCAACAATCAATGCAAAAATTTTGAAGGCGATGTGGAGCTTCAACGCAAAATGTTGATGGAAATTTATGCCAACCCCGTTATCAATTATTCTACAAATATCGCTACTAAATAATACCAATGGACACCGAAAAATATTATCAGCCTGAAATCGAGACTATGAGCCGTCCCGAACTTGAAAAACTTCAAGTAGAAAGGCTAAAAAAGACAATTGAAATTGCCATGAAATCACCTTTTTATGGCAAACTTTACAAAGAAAAAGGCATTTCGCCCGACACCATCAAAACCATCGACGATATTCGCAAACTCCCATTTACTACCAAAGAAGATTTGCGCTCAAATTATCCGTACGGACTTGTGGCTGCCGATATGAAAGACCTCGTTCGTCTTCACTCGTCAAGCGGCACCACAGGCAATCCCACTGTAATTGTGCATACTCAGCACGACCTCGATTGTTGGGCAAACCGCATCGCACGCTGCCTTTATATGGTAGGCGTTAGAAATACCGACGTTTTTCAAAATTCATCGGGCTACGGAATGTTTACCGGCGGACTCGGATTTCAATATGGTGCCGAAAAACTCGGTTGCCTTACCGTTCCCGCAGCCGCAGGCAACTCGCTCCGTCAAATCAAGTTTATCAAGGATTTCGGCACAACCGTAATTCACGCCATACCAAGTTATGCTTCAAGACTTTACGAAGTTTTCAAAGATGAAGGTCTCGACCCAAAGACCGATACAAATCTGCGCATTTTTGTTATTGGCGCCGAACCTCACACCGACGAACAGCGCAAACGTATCGAAGAAAAATTTGGCGTAAAAGCTTACAACAGCTTTGGAATGAGCGAAATGAGCGGTCCCGGCGTGGCATTTGAATGTCCCGAACAAAACGGTATGCACGTTTGGGAAGATTGCTACATTGTAGAAATTGTCAACCCCGACACTCTTGAGCCTGTGCCCGATGGCGAGGTAGGAGAGATGGTTATCACCTCTATCGACCGCACAGGTATGCCCATTATCCGTTATCGCAGCCGCGACTTAACGCGCTTTATCACTGGCGATTGCCCCTGTGGACGTACTCACCGCCGTCTTGACCGTTTCCGTGGTCGCACCGACGATATGCTTATATTAAAAGGTGTAAATATTTTCCCGATGCAAATTGAGAAAATTTTGATGGACTACAAGCAACTTTCTACCGACTTCCTCATTACTCTCCAAACCACCGACGACAACGACGAGATGATTATAGAGGTAGAAATCAACGAGTTGCTCAGCGACAGCTATCAAGACCTCGAAAAACTCAACAAAACCGTTACCCGTGCTCTTAAAGACGAAATTCTTATCACGCCCAAAGTTAAATTTGTGGCAAAAGGTTCGTTGCCGAGAAGTGAAGGTAAAGCTGTGAGAGTTAAAGATTTACGTAAGAAATTCTAATAATTTCATATCTAATAGGCGGCGTGCTTTTTAGTACGCCGCTTTTTTTTGCAAAAAATTTAAAAAAAATTGCAAAATCAGATATGTTAATTCAAAAACTTCCTTAAATTGCAAGTGCAAATTATAATTTAAATTTTTAACACTAAAAACATTTACCTATTATGGAAGGATTAAAAGTAGACGGTCGCATGAAAGTTAAGACCTTGAAAGAAAATTTCAAAAAATGTTTCGGATACACATTGAGAGTTTACAACACTCAAAACCATTTTGTTGATGAGGAACTTTTGCTCTGCAACGTTCGTCAAGACGATGACAAAAAAACCGGCGAATTCTCAATCAACCCCGAATGGCGTATCGACGAATTTGAGAAAGAATTTATGGATGTGTTTGCAATCAAAGTTCAGGTTGCCACAGCCGACGATTCAGCTCTTGCCGACAATGCTCTCAAAGTAATTTCGGGCAAATCGCTCCGTGTTGACGGACGTATGAAGGTTAAAACTCTTCGTGAGGCTTTCAAAGAAACCTACGGATTCTGCCTCAAAGTATACAACACTCAGAACCACTTTGTTGACGACGACCTCCTTCTCTGCAATGTTCGTCAGGATGCTGAGGCTGCCAAAACAGGCGACACCACTATTGATCCTACTTGGACAATCGACGAGTTTGAAAAGAACTTTATGGCAAACTACGGCATCAAAGTTCAGGTTTACACTCCCGATGAGGCAAAACTCGCCGACAACAACATCAAGTTGTTCTGGGGCATCAACTAAGATTTTTTTTGTTTGACTTTTTTTTATTTTCCGCATATCCGATATCTCCACGGATATGCGGTTTTTTTATGCACTTGATTATAAGGATATTTTCCAAACAGAGTTGCCTATTTTTACTAAGTAAAAACCTTTGGGCAGAGATATTTGGCAACGGTCTGACGGTTGTTTTTCGCTTCTAATGAGACTTCCCGAAAGGTTGTAAACCGAAATAGTTTTGTTGCCTGCGTTTTCTACATACAGAGTTGAGCCGTATCCCCAAACTTTGATGCCGTTGGCGTCAACAGTTGACACTGCCACAGGACCTTGTAAAATTTGAAGGTTGTACGAAAAATCAAGTTCGTAGAGCGAACCGGTAACTGTAACTTTGCCCGGTTTGGTAAGATCGGGAATATTCATCACCACTTCAGGTGAGGTAAGTTGGAATGTGTCTTTCTTGTTGTATCCGTAAGTGATAAGCAGATAGCCGTTGTTGGTAAATGTGGTGTTTGAAAAATATGTTTTTTTGTAACCGTCAACTCTGATTTCAGCCTCAAATTTCTTTTCGCTCAGGTCGGCAAAATTGGTGAGGTAGGGCATACCGAGTTCTGCCATTGTAGATACTGTGATGGTGTGTCCTGCTGTCCACACATCTGAACTGAATGCTTCTGAAAACTGCGTCGATGCACCTTCTACATAGTTAGCCGATTTTGCATTGTTGGCTTGGTCGTCGGCGTTGTTGATTGCGCCCGTGGTGGTAACTTCCTTGAAATAACGGCAGTTTGACAACGATCCGCTGTTGGCTCCGCATATTGTGCCGTATTGAGTCTTGCCTTGAGCCACTCCATAGGTGAGAATTGATGATAAAGTGCCTTTGTTGGTGCCGGCTATTGTGCCCACGTAGCTGTCGCCGGTGGCAGTACCTTCAAATAAGCAGTTTTCTATTTTTCCGCTTTCTGCTATGCCGACAATGCCTCCAATATTGGTTTTGCCGTTGGTAGCTCCTTGAACGTAGCAGCCGGATATTGTTCCGTTGAGTGTGCCGCATACAAGTCCGGCGTTTGATTTGGTGTTAACATACGAGTCCTTGATGGCGAGATTATTAACCGTGCCTTTGAGAGTTTGAAACAATCCTCCATTGGTGAGTGTAGTGTCGCTCAAGAATAATCCGCTGATAATGTGACCGTTGCCGTTGAAATTACCTTCGAAAGCGGTTTGTATGTTGGTATTGCTGTGCTTTGGAAACCATTGCTCCAATTCGTCAGTTTTTTTATCTCTTACTCGTTCTATTACGTTGGTATTGAGCTCTATATCTGCCACAAGTTTGGCGTTTGCTTTTTGATTGCCCGATTTTGAAACGTGCTCTACAAACCAGTATAGTTGATCTTTGTTGGCTATTTCGTAATTATTGTTGCCGTCGTTTTTGATAGTTGTAACAGCGTCTACAGTTGATGTTGACGACAACTCAATGATTTTTAGTGAGTAAGTGTTGCCGTCTTTTACAAGTTGGTCGGTCATATTGGTGCCGTTAACAAATACCGAAAGTTCAAAACCATCTGTAACGGTAAACACTATGGTGCTATCTAATAGCATATCCTTTCGTTGATTGGCAGTGCAGCCATAGTCGGTGGTAACGGTGGCAAAATATAGCGGTCTGATAATGTCTTTGTATTCGCACCAATTTTCGGCAGTTTTGTATTGTTCCAAAACATCAATTGGCACGTAAATGATTGTAATCTTGTCGCAATTGTCAAACGATCCTACGCCCAAAGTTGTATTTTCGCCGCGAACTATAGCTCTTTTGAGAATACCGCAACCTTTGAATGCATAATTGCCTATGCTACTGAGATTTTCGGGGAATTCGATGTCTTCCAAACTATTGTTGTCGGCAAAAGCAGAATCGCCAATGTTAGTTACATTTTCTGAAAATGTGAGAATTGTCATACGCGAGCAGTCGGTAAATGCGTATGGTGCAATGCTTTCGATTTTAGAAGGTATTTCGGCTTTTTGCAAGAAGTGGCATCCTTGGAATATACCTTGGTTGATGGTTTCAAGGTTTGCCGGCAGATTGGCTGTGGTGAGCGATTCGCAGTTGGCAAATGCGTATTCACCTATATATGTTACACCATCGGGAATTTCTATGGTTCTCAGTTTTGAACATTCGGCAAAGGTGGAGGGTTCAATCTTGGTGATTTTTTCGGGAAGATTGATGGTGGTGAGTTTTGCACAATTGTAAAATGCCGATTTGCCTATGTATTCTATAGTCTTGGGCAATGTTATCGTTTTGGTTACCGAACAATTTTCAAAAGTATTGTTGGCGATGGATTTTACTGCATATTTCTTGTCGTTGAATGTTACCGTGTCGGGGATAACGAGGTTGGTAATAGTGGTTTCGTACGAGAACACCTGTACAAAATTGTTGTCAAAATCGGTTATGCGGTAAAACAAACCGTTGAGCAGAAAACTCTTGCCGTCGTTTTTGAGAGGACGCATATTGTTTGAATACGTTACCCAATGTTCAGCGTTTTTGTAATAGTCGAGTTTCGATTCGGGCACATATATTTTGTATACCGATGCAATTTCGGAGAAACCTTGTTTGCCGAGTGTGCAGTTTTCGCTATAAAGCACTATCAAGTTGAGTGATTGGCATGTGTAAAAAGCTTTTTCGCCTATGGATTGTACATTTTTGGGTATGTCTACCACTTTTATTGCCCAACATTCCTCAAATGCGCCGTTGCCTATAGAGGTAAGATTTGTTGGGAAACTGATGCTGTCGAGGGCGTGACAATTTTGAAATGTGTAGTCGGATATTTTGGTTACCGCATCGGGAATGTTAACTTTTTGAAGTCTTACACAACCCGAAAATGCTCCTTTACCTATTTCAACCACGCTCTTGGGAATGGTTAACTTGCTAAGTTGTACACAGTTGGCAAAAGTGTATTCACCTATTTTTGTAAGTTTGTTGTTGAAGTTGACTGTTTTTAAACTGCTGCATCCCGAAAATGCGTTTTTGGATATTTCGGTTACGTTTTCGGGTATTGTTATCTCTTTTAGCGAAGAGCAACCGCTAAACGCTTCTGTGCCAATGGTTGTGACGCTCGATGGCAGAGATATAGATTTAAGTTTGTCGCAATTTTTTAAACCTTTATCGTCTATACCAATAAGTGTGTAAGTTTTGTCACCATTTTTGATTGTTTTGTTAAGTACCAAGTCGGCGGGCATCGAACTGTCGTAGCCTGAAATTAACACCTCTCTTTTTTCCGAACCTACTACTGTGTATTTCAATCCGCCTAAAGTGAATTGGGCAACGGCTGGAATCACGTCTACCATATTGAGACTTATATATTTAGCCCAATTGCTGTCGTTTTTGTAAATGGATTCGTATTTGCTTTCATACACGCGAATTTTTACCGATGTGCCAATGCCGTCAAATGCTGTGGTACTGATACCTTGCACAGTTTCCGGCACCACTATTTCGGTTATTCCCGATGTGCCTTCAAAAGCGTTGGCATCTATATATGTTACAAGGTATTCGGTAGTGCCGATGGTTACGGCGTCGGGTATCACCACTTTTGATCCATCTATACTTTCTACTCCTACAAGTTTTACCTCGTGGGTAGCATAGTCGGTGATTTCGTAGTATAGACCGTCGATAAGTTCGCTTTCGTCAACTGCGCCGTCGGCTTTGATGTGTTCGGCATATGCGCTCCAGTTTTGTGCCACGCGATACGATTTCATTCTTGAAGCAGGCACTTTGATGATGAAATCTACAGGCAGACCTTCAAAAACATCTGTGCCCAAAGTTGTACTTTGTGCTTTTAGATTTATTTCTGCCAACGACGAACACCCCCAAAATGCTTTGTTGGCTATCGACTTCATTGAGGAAGGTAGTTCAATATTTTTAGTGAGTTTTGCACAATTATAAAATGCCTTTTCGCCAATGGTAGCAAGGGTAGTAGGCAATGTGATTTCGGCTAATTTGGTGCAACCTTCAAATGATGACTGTGGTATTGAAGTGGCTTGACAGTTGGCTATTACTTTGGTTAATCCTGTGCAGCCAAATGCTATACTGTCGCCTAAAAATACTACACTTGACGGTATTGTGAGCGTGGTGAGACTTGTGCATCCTTTTACAAAACTTGCGCCTATGCTTTTAATGCTCGTTGGCAAAGAGATTGACGTCAATTGTGTGCATCCAGCAAATGCGTTGTCGGCTATGGATGTGGTGGTTGACGGCAATGTTATGCTTTTTAGTTTGGGATGCTGATAAAAAGCGTGTGTGGCTACGCCTGTTACGGTATAGGGGGTGCTTCCATCAACAATTGACGAAGGTATTGTAATATTTTCTTCATCTGCAGCCCCTGTTGTGTAGCCTATCACCTTTACATATTTGGCGTCTTTGTTGGTAATCAGATACCTTAATCCATCTTGAGTAATTACGTTGCCGGAACCTGACATTTTTCTTACCATCACCATCTCGTTTTCGCTCCAATCTCCTTTTTTGGAGTCGTAAAAGTCGTAACTATTGTCGGGTACATACACTACTTTAACATTAGCTCCGTAGAAAATATTAAAAGCCCAGTGTCCAATATCTGTGGTGCTGCTTTCGATATATATTTTTGTTAAATATTGGCACTGCGAAAATGCTTCTTGACCTACGGTTTTAACATTCTCTCCGATAGTTAATTCGTTTGCTATCGGGCAACCCCAAAAAGCCTCTTTGCCTATTGATGTTACAGTTGTGGGTAACACCAATTGGGTTAACAAAAAGCATTGTCGCATTGCCGCTTCGCCGATGGTTTCGGTGTATGGCGAAAAAGTAATAGAGGTAAGGCTTTCGCATTGTTTCATCACATTTTTGCGAAGATGAATCACGCCTTGCGGTATTGTCAGCGACTTTAATTTTTCGCAATTCTCAAAAGCGCTTTCACCTATTTCTGTAAGGTTAGCCGGTAGAGAAATGTGTTCTATTGTTTTACATTCATAAAAAGCACCGTTACCAATTGATATAAGGCTATTTGGTAGTGAAATATTTTCAAGTTCGGTACATCCGCTAAAAGCATAATCGCCTATTGATGTTATGTCGGCAAGAATAGTTACTTCCTTAAGTTGAGTTTGTTGTTCAAAAGCGTTGTCGGCAATTGAAGTTATAGTGTACTCTTGTCCGCTTTCGGTTATAGTTTTAGGAATGGTGAGATATCCCACCGTGTTTTGACCCTTGTTGAGTACTGCAGTGTGGTCGTCGGTGTTGATTATGTACGTTAAGTTTTCGATTCTTACAGAAACTTGTTGAGCGTACACCGATGGTAATGCTGCAAGTGCTATCAATATGGTGATGAGTATCTTTTTCATGTGCGTGAATTTTTGGTGTTCTAATAGTTTAACGTAAAAAAACGTTATTTGATTTTGTTAATGATGGTTTTGCACGTGAAATTCAGCCAACTTGTTAATGGGTTTTTGCAAAATGTCGGTTACAGTTACATTGTAAAACCTTGCCACATCGCTCAAAATCTCTCTAAAATGCTCTGCTACCGAACCCACGAATCCGATGTTGTAAGATTTGAAGTTTTCTATTTTGATAATATTCTTTACAAAAAATAGGTCGAATTCGCAGAATACAAGATTTCTAAATAATGTGTCGTTGATATGGTCGTGGATAAAGGGAACAAACTTGGCCATAAACGCTGCCGGATTGTCGCTGCGATACACTCCTGCAATTACATCCTTGTAGTCTACCATACATTCGCGTTCAAATATATCTCGGTAGTATCCGCTAAACTCGTTTTTGTACATTGCGTTTAAAAGCCTGCGACCGAGACTTGCGCCGCTACCCTCGTCGCCCAAGATATAGCCCATCGAAGGAATTGATTTTACAATCTTATTTTTCTTGTAAAGACCTGCATTAGAACCTGTTCCAATGATGCATGCAATGCCATCATCGTTTTTAAACAAAGCTGTAGCTGCGCCGGTGAGGTCGTCTTTAACAATCACATTGGCATTGGGCAATAGCTTTTTGAGCACATTCTCCACCCTTTGGCAAGGCTCTCCGGGCAAGCATCCGGCGCCGTAAAAATATACAGCCTCCACTTTTGTTGTTTCTATATTATTTAATGTGTCTTGGGCACACCTATATATATAGTCTTCGTTGGCATGTACAGGATTAAACCCCGTGCCATTTAAATACTTTATTTCGGTGCCGTCGGCCACTGCCCAGTCGCACTTGGTTGTTCCACAGTCTGCTACGATAATCATAATTGAATCTACTTTGAAATAATATTTGCAAATATAGTTCTTTTAAAACAATTACAAGCAATAATCGGGCAAAAAATTGACCATTGTGATATCATAATACTGTCTCTGTAACCATCTCAACGTCAGTGGCTCAAAAAAAAATGCGTAAAACACTAAAAAAAACACCTGAAAAATTTGGAGAATGGGTTTAAATGTATTTACCTTTGCACCCGCAAACGAAAAAAATACAACGAACATTGAAACAAAGTTTGAGTTAAAAACGTAAAATAAATTCTCTGCCAAAGGGAAACAAATTCTTAACAAAAACTAAACAATAAAAGTTTGGAGGATTACAAAAACCTACTTAACTTTGCACCGCGAAATTTGAGAAACAAATCTCGCACACGGACATTGAAAATATTGACAGGAAGCACAAGGCGTTAAGTCAGGAAACTGACTGAAACGACTGGGAAAAAACAAAAGTTCCGGCCCTTAAATTAGAAAAGAATTTATACAACGGAGAGTTTGATCCTGGCTCAGGATAAACGCTAGCGGCAGGCCTAACACATGCAAGTCGAGCGGTAACAGGAGTAGCAATACTTGCTGACGAGCGGCAGACGGGTGAGTAAC
>JAGCVU010000110.1 GCA_017962175.1 Bacteroidales bacterium
ATAATCAGTAATGATACCATTCTCTATCTCTATTTTTAATTTTAGTTTGATGGCGCCAACTTGCCTGATTTCGTGAGATTTACCAAATCAAATTCCAGTCTGCGCCCTCGTCTTGTATGTTTTAATGATGGTGCAAAGATAGAGATTATTTTCTACCAACCTATAGGATTAATAGGTTTATTTTCTAAAAATGATATGGTTTTTGGGGATTTTCTAGTGTGGAAGGGGATTTGCGGTAAGGATTTTAGAATTAAGAGCCGTTTAACCGTTTAAATTTTCAATTTTCATTTTCAACAGCCGTCATACACAAATGTTTTCTCTAACCGATTTAAGCAGATTTAATCCGAAAAGGTAAAATGCCATACAGATTAAAGGCGACAAAAAAATGTATGGCTGTCAATAAGGCAGCCATACTTTGCAGTATCAATCGCTTATTTTAAAATGGAAGTATTTCATCAACAAATACAGACGCGGAATGGTCAAACAACAGATTAACATCTGTCAATTGACCATTTACGTTTTTTGCCACAATTATTTGGGCGGTATTCTCAATCGAATTGCCCAATTCATCAACTTTAAAGCCATAATATATAGGGCGATGCAAAAGAAGTACCACATCAGCGTACATTTCAATTGCACTCGACTCTCGTAAATCACACAACAATGGCCTTCTATCACCACCCACTATTTCGGGTCTACGAGATAGTGAACTCAGCGCAACAATTGGAATGTCAAACTCACGACTCATCTTCCATAATGCCTTCACTACATATTCTGCCTTGCTCAGTGTCTCAATTGGTTCATTAACATCTATCATTTGGACTGATTCCACATACACCACTTCTATGTTTTCTTCTTTTTTCAGACGCTCAATTTCATTGTGCAGTCCATCTATATCCAACTTATAATCAATGTAAAAAAGCGGTGGTCGCGACTCTTCCGACTCGCTATTTGACATATATATGCGCTGAAGGCGGCTTATAATGTTTCTTTCGGTGAGCGTCATAAAAAAACAGGCAACTTTTCTGTTTTTCCACGCTTGCTTGCACGCCATAGTTAAAACAAGTTGGCGGCAACCCATTGCGGGACGCCCGCCAATGATTGTCAAATTTGAATTGTAGAATCCACCAATAACCTTGTCAAGTGCCGACAAATAGGTCCGAACACATTTGTTCTCTGACAATGATTTTGATTTTATGAATCCTTTTAAGAAAGATTCTTCAGGATAAATATAGGCTGCAGGACTTGTCATAATTCTTATAATTAAAATTATTCAAACAAAGATAATTGTTTAGGTCTATTTGGACTTTGAACGTCTTTAATTATTGTTTTCCAACCGTCTTTTTTCTTTCCATTCAAAGCCGCCACACGTTCTATATCAACATTTTCCATCACTTTCATTTGTTGGATATACTTGCCGTACTTTGTTTCATTAAACTTTTCGTGTGATTTAATGGCTTCAATCAAACTATCAATAGTTTGGTATGCAATAATTGTCTTGTTTTCTGCTTCATAACTATCCCGACCTTCAATTTTTGGATATTTCCCCTCTAAATACAACTTTACTAGTCCTGCGTGGGATAATGGTTTTGAGTAATCCGCAACATTACAATTGGTATTGTAATCAAGTAAAACTATGTCACTTTCTTTTATTTTTTCTTGAATTTTCCTCAATGTATCTTTAACTATTGGTACATTTTCTAACATATACAAATAAGTTGGAAGATAAATCAACCAACGTGCATCTTTATAATTCAATAATTTATCACCGTATTTATGCCCCAAAGGTTTGCCATACTTGCGAACAGAACGTTTTATATCTTTCATCGTATCGTTACGGAAAGTTGCATAATCAACTCCACAATTTTCAAATACTTTCAAACCTTGCCAAATTGCCTCAACGCAAGTAGCAGTCTTGCCATCCATACCAGGGATGGGTATGTTACCGTGCGGATAAAATGGGCTTAAAACCCGCAACCCCCTAAATTCCGATGTTGAAGTTATATCAAGAATAATTGCGTAAGGGTATTTTTTCTGAATATTCTCAAGTTTGCTTTTTTTGCTTGCAACGTATATTTTCATAATTATAAATATAACGGTGAATCTATGTTTTTGATGTATTTGATTGGAATAAAAGTTTTTACCATTATTTCCGCTTGATGTGGTTTGAAATCTTCGTCTTCTCGACTAACAAAGTGTTTTTTTACGGCTGAAAAGTTAACTTTTTGCAAGTCTTCATACGTTCCGCCGCACTGATGTCGATTATCTGTTGCATTAATATCAGAAAACAAAGTGTCTTTCCACGTTGCAACTTCTGTATCTATTTGTAATAGAACCAAAGATACTCCATTTTGTTTAAACTTGTATTGCATTGGGTGGTCATCGCAAAATGATAATCGGACATAATCTTGCAAACCATACTTCATATCTAATTCTTGGCCAATACCTTCTCCGCCTAAAAATGGCACCTTTATTTTCTTTTGATTTAAACTCCACCAAGAATACAAGCCTCCATATTTTTTAATGCTATCTAAATTCTCGGCTGCCGTAAAATGATAAAAGCAATTTATCGAGTTGTTATTTAATAATTTGACAATATTATTTTTGTCTGATTTGTATTTTGCAAGTTCTGCTTTTCGTCTTTCTTCTTCTTTCCGTTCTTTCCGTTTTTGTTCCTCTGCTTCTGCTTTTTTCCTTTTTTCTCTGTCGATTAACTCTTGCATTTCCTTCCTGTCATATCCTTTTAGCAGACTGATATAGGTAATGAGTGGATGAATTGCTTTGTTCTTTTCAATTAAGTTCTTGCAGACATCCTCTAATTGCCAATTTTCTGTCTGCATATCAACAATTATTACGTGCCGATTTTTTAAAACAGGGTAATTATCATAATGATACGGCTTATCGTTTTGTAACGCGTCAGAAGCAGGATTGATTATTTCTATAGCGCTTGAAAAATTGCCAAATATTGTTGTCCTTTCAGCATAGTGGTAATTTAAACTTGGCACATCCCATTCTTCATTATTCGCACACAGATAGACTGAGATATTTCCGTAAGTATTACTAATCTGTTCGATAAACACCTTGATTTTTTCATAAACGGATGATATAAAATAGCGTTCACAATTTTTGAACTTATTAAGTTTTTCAGTTCTTTCTTTTATGTTTTTAAAATCACTGTAATCTAAATCTTCTTCAAGACAATATGAACTTGGAAAGAATTGCCATACTTTATATTTGCCTTGAGAAAAACCAAACTGTTCATTCCTTTTTCGAAAAGGTATATCGTAATAATACCAACCAAAAGACGTCATTGCTTGTTTGCCAATCTCTAAACAGTTGTTTGTGAATGATTCCTGCTCTATTTCCCATTCATCATAAACTTTCGATTCTTTTAAAATTTCGTCGTAGTTGCTTATCACATAAACATCTGAAACAATTTGTTCTTGTGTGGAATATGGGTTTAATTGTTGCCATTTTTTTAATCCATCAGGATATAATTGTACTATTTCGTTATATCGTCTTTGTAATTCTTGCTGTTTTCGCTCTTGCTCCCGAAGATGAGATTCTTCTTCAATCCAATCAGATTCAGGTCTTTTAACACATTTCTTCCATTTAGAGTATGTTGCTCTATGGTAAGAGTAATCTTCGTATTTTCTGTATGTACGCGGATATTTGTGTTGCAACTCAAATGCCTTTAATTGCAACTGCTTTTTCTTTGCTTTCGAATAACTAATTGTAACTATGATTATTGCGCAAATGGCAATGGCAAAAAGTAGTAATAACATTCCTTTACGTATTTATGGCGTTTGGCTTTCATCGGGTTTATTTCGGGCTTCACTCACGACCATAAAAAACGCGGACTATGACATATATCCGCATTCTAAAGGCCCTGAGATAGCCCGATTCTACCAGATAAGCCAAAGCCCACGCAAAGCGTAGGCATTTGCAACTTATTCTCGGTAGAATCGTTTCTAACAATTTCTCAGGTTCTTAGAATGCTCCGAACAATAGCAAACGCTATGATTAATAATATGTTAACTCAATTCGTTTTTTACTTCATTCAATAATGTTTAAATGTTATTCAATCACAAAAATAATTTTTCTGCGGAAAGTTGCGATGTAACCTTATAATTGAAAACTTTCTGCATTATTAAAAATCAGAATCGGCACATTCATCATTATCATTTTCAATATGATGGCGCAAATGTTTCTGAAGTAATTCCTTCGATGGGAATTCGGTCAGATATTGTGCCACGCGTATGCCTGATTGGTCTAACTGCAAGAGTTCAATCTGCTCATCGCCGCCTTCCGAACACAGAAGCAACCCCAGCGGACTCTCTTCATTTTCCTGTCGCTCATACTTGTCCAACCAGCGCAGATACAACTCCATCTGCCCTTTGTAAGCGGCTTTGAAACGGCCTAATTTTAGTTCAACGGCTACCAACCTGCGCAGTTTCCGATGGAAAAACAACAAGTCGATATAAAAATCTTCGCCGTCGATTATTATCCGTTTTTGGCGCTCAACAAAACAAAAACCGCTGCCAAGTTCCATCAGAAAATGTTGGATTTTGGTAACCAGTTGGTTTTCCAAATCACGCTCAGAATAGAATCCTTTCAGACCTGTAAAATCAAGAAAATAAGGATTTTTGAAAACCAAGTCGGGTGACAGATTATTGTTTTCGCGAAGTTGCGCCAATTCGTTTTTAATAAACTCTTCGGGCTTGCCACTGATGGCTGTTCGCTCAAAAAGCATTCCGTCTATTTTGGCGCGCAGAGTTTTTGTACTCCACAACTCTTTTGACGCCATTGTAAGATAAAATTCTTTTTGAATGGAATTTTTAAGCGGCAGTATTTCTATTATATGACTCCACGTCAATTGTGTCGCCAGCGGCGACACAATTTCAACATCTTGAAAATCAGCAGCAAACTGCATCATACGATGTAAATTGCGCGTCGAGAACTCTTTGGTTTCAAAATGCTCATTCAATTGTGTCGCCAGTGTCGACACAATTTGTTTTCCGTATTCAGCACGTTTGTTATCAAGAACTTCGGTGTTTATGCGGTGCCCAATATTCCAATACATAAACACTATGCCGCTGTTGACAGCAACCGCAGTTTTGCGTTTTGTTGTTTCAACAATGGTACATAAGTCTGAAAAAAGGTTTACGCTTTCAATGTTGCTCATAAACAAGCACTTATTTTATCATTTTATTGCATTGCCTACAAACTTACAAAAGAAAATCCAATATTTTCCACTACCGCTGATTTGGACCACCCAAAAACAAAAATGGCTATCTGCCGAACTTGATTCTACGCAGATAGCCAAATTGTTAACTGATTTTCAATCTCAAATCGTCACGTCCCAGAAGAGCGAACTGAATCCGTCCTTCTCGGTGTCGCCGCCTGCCACAACGTTTCCGTTGGAATCTTTCACGGTCAGGTGAATACGCCACAAGCCAGTCATTGTCAGGTTGATAGAACCTTTGTATGAGCCGTCGGCCTGCTTTGTCAGAGCGGTGTTGTTTGGCGACGAGTGGTTGCCCATATCAG
>JAGCVU010000008.1 GCA_017962175.1 Bacteroidales bacterium
CGCTGCATTGGCGACGAATATCTCTACTCTTATGGTTGGAGCGTTACCACATACTATTACAAGATGTCAAATCCTATCAACGAGGCAATAACCGAAGATGCTTTAAGGCAATTTAACAAATCTGTTTTTTTTCAACAGATTATGAATCAAGTAGACACCTTGATATATCCACGTGAAATTATTGAGGCGTATTTGGATACAGCACAATTGCCAAATCAAGCCCCTGAGTTTATGCCTTTGAGCAAAATGCACTTCGCCCCCGCAGTCAACGGTTTTCACGAGCCTGCCAACCCTCAGGTAACGTACACGCTTCTGATACTTGCCGTTGTGATAATCGTTATAGCATATATCAACTACATCAACTTTTTCTTATCGCGTGTGCCACAGCGCATTAAGAGTATCAACACTATGAAGATATTCGGCAGTAGCCGTCAAAACCTCGTGAATATGCTCGTGGGCGAATCGGTGATATTCACCTTAGTGTCGATGGTGTTGGCGTTTGTGCTGGTGTATACTGTTGCCCCTGCGCTGTTGGGCAGTGCCATAAATATGGATACTGTGGTGTTTTCTAATTACAAGATGCTCGTTGTCAGTATTTTGTTGCCGATAATAACCTCTATTGCCGTAAGCATTTTCCCAGCGTTGCACATCACCGTGGTAGACCCCGCTCTCGCACTCAAAGGCAGCGTTACCAAACGTCACGACTTTGCGCTGAGATATATCCTCATAAGTGTTCAGATACTGGCATCTACCGTGCTGATAATCGCTTCGATGTTTATACATAAAAATATGGAGTATATCACAGCCACCAATCTCGGATTCAACAGCCGCAACCTTCTTGGTGTGGAAACAAGCCAACGGATATCCCAAAACCGCGATTCGGTGCGCACTCTCCTACTCCAAAACCCCGACATAATCGATGTGGCTTGGACTCACAGCGAAATAATTGCAAAGGTAAGGCACAACACAATGCGCTACTTGATAGAAGATCAAAACACGGTAATCCCCTTCGATATGATTTTCGTGTCGGACAATTTCTTTGATTTTATGGGAATAGAAATCGTGGAGGGTCGCGGATTTACCACTGCTGACTATCAGTCGGAAAACGGTGTGTACATATTGAACCAATATACACGCGACACTTATGATGTAACTCTTCAAAACCATATCGGCAACATCAACGGAGATGTACCAAGCGAGATTGTTGGATTTTGCAACGACATAAAATTCAAACCGTTGCACTACCCGATATCGCCGCTCGCATATTATATTCCTGGAAAGTTCTCTCCCGACTATACCGCGCTTCTTCATCTATACATACGTATTCAAAAACACGCCGATGTGACGAAAACCAAGCGGTATATTGCGGAGACTCTCGCAAAAATTGACCCCGATTTCCCGTTTATTCACAATCCTGTAAAGACTTTTGAGCAAGAGATGATGGATTCTAACTACAACAAGGAGATAGAACTTGCGCGGATGATTTCGCTATTTGCTTTCATTGCTATTTTGATTTCGGTGATGGGTATTTTCGGAATTGTTTATTTTGAAACCGAACGCCGCCGCAAGGAGATTGGCATTCGACGTGTCAACGGTGCAACAATTTGGGAAATACTTTCGCTGTTTAATGTCAAATTCTTGAAAATAAGCGCAATATCATCGATTGCTGCCATCCCGTCAGCATATCTCTTTGTACAAAAATATTTCAGCGGATTTGCCTACCACTACCCTGTAAACGTTTGGGTGTTTGTTTGGGCTGTGTTTCTTACCGTTGTTGTAACGCTTTTGGTGGTAACGGCAGCAAGTTTCCGTGCCGCCAGCGAAAACCCTGTAAGGACGTTGAAAAATGACGAGTGATGTTTAAAAATCCAAACGATACTATAAAAAACTAAAACAATGTACCAATCAAAATTACTCCCCAACACCCGTATAGATGTGGCTGACGCTCTGCGTGGTATAGCCGTTGCGGGCATTATTCTGTTCCATTCGGTGGAGCATTTCAACATTTTTACCCAAGAACCGATTGCTCATACGCTCGCTTGCGACGATATGGTCAGCAACATTATGGCGTGGCTTCTTTCAGGCAAGATGTACGGAATTTTTGCTATGCTTTTCGGTCTTAGTTTCTTCATTATGAACGACAACCAACAGCAGAAAGGACGCAGTTTTTCATTGCGTTTCGCTTGGCGAATGATACTCCTCTTTTTGTTCGGCGTGGTGAATATGGCTTTTTACGATGGCGACATTCTTATGATTTACGCAATGTTTGGATTGCTGATGATTCCCATCAGTTACTTGCCGTCGGCTGCTGTGTGGTGCATTATAGGAGTTTTGGCAGTGCAACCAATTGAAATATACCGTCTTGTCTCAGGTTGGGAATTCGACACCGATAGTCTATGGGCACTTGCCGGAGTTGTGGGCGAGGCTCATCAGCACGGCACCTTTTGGGAGAATACAATCTCTAATCTTCGCTACGGCTTGGAGTTCGACCTCAAATATTTTGTGTGGAGCGGACGTCTTACGCAGATTCTCTGCCTCTTTATTCTTGGAATGCAGTTGGGCAGACAACGCCTTTTTTACAACGAGGGCAATAATCTAAAAATATGGCACATCATCCTTGCCATCTCGTCGGCAGTGTCTATCACGCTGAGTTTCTTTGATTTTGGCGCAATTGCTGTATGGCTCAAACCTGTCTATTGTCTGTTTATAATTATGATGATAACCTCGGGTGTTGTGGCGTGTTGGTACGCATTCGACCGTTTCCGCAAGGTATTGAACCACCTCTGCATTTTTGGCCGTATGAGCCTGACTAACTATCTGTTGCAGTCCATCATCGGCAGTTTTATTTTCTGCGGCTACGGACTTTCGTTTTACAACAAAGTCGGC
>JAGCVU010000111.1 GCA_017962175.1 Bacteroidales bacterium
TTGATAGCGACCGATCTTTTCAGTAGCGCCTTTGTAGCCCCCGCAATCGGAATCACAGCCACAAGTATCGCCACAATAAGCCAAACAGTTGTTTTTTTCATAGGTGGAGATGTTTTAAAACCGTTATTTATTTTTTACAAATATAGTGAATAGTTGCAGAATGAGGAAGGAAATGGAAAAGAAAATTTAGCATCCCCCCGCCAATTTTTGTATCTTATCAATATTCAAACTCCTTGCTGAGGCGTCGAAAATCTCTTTGTAGATGCCGCCTTGACGGTAGATGTCGTCGGGATTGCCGTGCTGTTCTACACGTCCCTCTTTTAGAGCATAAATCATCTCTTAATCAATAATTTGCGAAATCGAGTGCGATATTATCACCACGGTGCGGTTTTGCTTGATGGCATCGATGGCGTTTTTGATTTGCTCGGTGGCAACTGCGTCGAGACTTGCCGTGGGCTCGTCTAAGAATATTATCGGCGGATTTTTGAGAAACATACGGGCAATGGCAATGCGCTGCTGCTGTCCACCCGAAAGTTCGTTGGCGTTGGTCTTGAAACCGTCGGGCATTTTTACAATCATATCGTAAATGTAGGCTTTTTTGGCGGCATCTTCCACCTCCTCAAAAGTGGCGTCGGGCTTGCCGTAACGGATATTTTCTTCGATTGAGCCGTCGAAAATGTGATTTTTTTGAAGCACAAGACCAATATTTTCGCGCAGATACTGAGTATCCCAATCACGGATGTCCACGCCGTCGAGTTTGATTGTGCCCGTCTGCGGTTCGTAAAATTTGTCTAAAAGATTGACAATCGTGCTTTTGCCTGCGCCCGAAAGTCCCACAAAGGCAGTAATCTTGCCAGGTTGGATATTCATATTGATATTTGTAAGTGCCTTAGTGCCATTAGGATAGGTAAAGTCTACATCGGAGATTTCAAAATTGCCGTAAACCTTGGCAGGACGGTGGTGCCCGCTCTGCTCGATATCTGTGTTGTTGTTAAGAATATCAAAGAAACCTTCTGCGTAGATAAGCGCGTCGTTTAGGTTGTCGTAAATCATATGCAGTTGGCGGATAGGCATAGTAACGTTGGCAAAAAGCATAATATGATACATAATTTTGCCGATGGTCATTCCAGGGTAATCGATAAGCACAAGGTAAGCCGTGAGGATTATAATCAGCACAGTACCAATCTGTTCGGTAAAAGTTTTGAGCGAATTAAATAGGAAACTATAACGGCGGGTGTTCATCTCGTTGTCGGTGAGTTGAAGTTGCAGTCCGTACTGCTTGTCGTTTTCGATTTTTTCGCGGTTGAAACTCTTAATTACCGTAATTGACTGTAACAGATTCATTATGCCGTTGGATTTTGCCTCGTGATTGGTGCGCATATTTCGCCGCCACCCTTTGAGTTTTTTCACCTGACGATATGTGATATAAAAATATACTGGAATAATTGCCAAAGCGGTTAAACCAACATAAACATTTGCCAAAAACATAAGAATCAACGCAATAACGGCGCTTGTGGCAGCAGGGAGAATGTCAAGGAAAAAGTTGTTGACAGTCATACAGATAGAGTTAACACCACGGTCGATACGGGTCTGCACCTTGCCGGGCTTGTTGTCGTCCTGAGTAAAGAAAGCCACTTTGAACGTGAGCACTTTTTCGATGATAGATTTAGCCAAGTCTCTCGAAACAAGGATTTTAAGTTTTTCGCCGAAGAACCTCTGCCCAAATGTAATCAATGCCACAAGCACCTCTTTGCCGAGAAGTATGATTGAAATAATGGTAAGTATGCGCGTAGCCTCCGACCATTGAAAACCGCCCTCGATATGCAAAAGTCCGTTGATAGCGTCAACAGTACGGTCTAACACCACGGCATTTACCTGCGCAGCAAGCGAGGATATAAATGTAAGTGTTAACGTTAATATTATCAGCCATTTATACGGTTTTACAAACGGCCAAACATTCCGGAATAGTTGCTTGATGTTCATTTTTGGTAATATTTATTTCCCTACCTTTACTTCCAAAACCATTTTTTCTCCATCAAAACACATTATGTTTCCTGTGGTAAGGTCGATGGGGCAGTCGAGGTCAAATGGCATATCTTTAAAACGGTATTCGGTGTATTTTTTGCCGTTTTTGTCGGTGAGAGATTCATTGGGATTTACCTTGCCGTCGATTTCGCCATTGAGGGCAAAATTGCTGGGGCAGTGGGGAATTTCAAAGGTGTATTCTTTTGATTCTGTTTTGATAATCAGAGTTTTATCTAAATGCGAATCGTTGGAACAAATAATGTGCAACTTGCCATCTGCTGCAAAAACCGATGAAATGTAAAGGTCGGAAAAATGGTCAACATTCTCTACCTTAGCGTTTTGGTCGTAAGTTGTGGGATAGAAAATTGTTCCAAAATTGTCGGAAACTTTAACGTTTTTCATCACAAGATTTTTTTGCGAAAAAGAGGTGCCTCCTTTGCCGTTGGTCAAGTAGAGTGGATACCATTTGCCGCCGCCGTTGCAATATAAGTTAGTGTACGAGCAATTGTTAGCATCGCCAAACTCTAACTGAAACATTATGCAGGCGTTACATTCATCTTTGTAACCATCGAAATGGAATGATGGAAACTCAAACCTGACATTATCGAACTTGATATTACCGCCCTCAACGCCCTCTCTGCCGAATGTTTGCGCACCGTCGATATGCGTACCCGTAACGTTGGCTTCGGGTAAAAGGTCGCTGACATAGGTATTGAGGCAGGTGAAATTTTTCAACGGATTCATAGCGTCGCCGATAAAACCGCCTATCTTGCAGTGGTTTAGCGAGATATTTATCTCTTTTACTCCGCCGGCAAAAGTGCAATAATCAAAAGTGAACGATAGTTTGTTGTCGTTGTATGGTCCTCCATTATAAAAGCCTTTGAATTTGCAGTTTACAAAGTTTATTTTGATATTTTTTTCATATCTTTCGGGACGAACCACATTCATATCAGCATCCGAAAAATCATAGTCGCGCACGGTTACCTCTTTGGGTAAATCGGTGAGATTGCTTGAATATGAGGTAATTGTATAAGATTTCCCTTTTTTGTCATCGTTGCCCACATTAATAAATAGTTCGCCAGCCAATCCGCTTTCTGACAAACGGTTAAAACTTGTAGCCTCGTCGCACCCTGAGTTGTATTTATCGGGAATGGCGGCGTAATAAAAGTTTGCACCACTGCGAGAAAAATTGTCAACCACAATGTCGTCGTTGTCCGACTTGTGGCACGATGTGGCTAATAGTGAAATGGTTGCGATGATTATTATGTTTCTAAAATCGCTATTTCGGTAATCTAAAAACTGAGTCATAATGGTTGTATTTTCTGCAAAAATAGAGATTATTCGGGATATTTCCAAAAATAAAAATCACCGGATTAATCCTTCTCATTAACCCGGTGAAAATTAATATTTAAAAAAAGTATTAGTTAATCAAAAATACCTTTTCTTTGCCGTTGTATTCGGCGCGGATGGTGGCGCGACCGTCGGTGATTTTGCTGATTGAGATTTTCATTCCAGATTTGATGTCGGAATCTACTTTGAGTGTTGATTTATCAGTAATTGGTCCATATACCTGATAATGATTACATTCGTAATAACCGTTGAAATTGGTAAAGAAAATCGGTTGTGAGGGAATTGTGAGCGCATTGCCATCGGCGGTGATGGTGATTTGCGGCACTTGCGGAATGTCAATGGTTTCGTTGCCTTTGGTAAAGCCTATGCCGTGAAGGTTAAAGAGTCCGTATGGTTTGTTTGATTGACGGCGTTCCCACGGATTGCGTGGTTTGGGTTCTTCCAAATCGGGACCTTCGGCTACAAGATAGATGGCGTGTTTGCCGGTAAGTCCTTCTACCTGAGGAACTTTTATAGAATATACTTGGGGAGTTTTTGAAGCGACGGCGGGTACTTCTATCACGCCGATTTCTTTGCCTTTCCAAGTGGAGTTGGCGTATGGACCGTCGAGCATAACGTGGATTTTGAATGCTCCGTGACCTTGCGACGAAAGGTTGATATTGAGCGTTGCTCCGTCACCTTTTTTGATTCCGGCAAATGCTTTAACTCCCTTGGTATCAGATGTTAATCCTCCAAAGCCAAAATATTTGAAACCTACAACGCCTTTGTTGGTGATGCCCACAAGATCCATCGAATTGTTCCAAACATCGTGATTATCTTGCATCCAATTGTTGTTGCTCATATAGCAGGCAAGTCCGGCAGAGTAATATTTATAAGGTGGAAGTCCAAAAATCTGAAAACCTTCGCTTGTAACCTCTGCGCCGGTGTACTCTTTGCCGTTTGTAGCCTTTGCAGTCCACTCATTATTAGGCGAGTATGGGTCGTAAGCGGTGATTTTTACAGTGCCACCGTCGGCAACAGATTTTTTGTCCCAAGTGATTTTTACAGGAGCCACCATCGGCTGACGAGCGTATCCAAAACCGCGCGGAGGACGGTGGTAAAATACATACCACTGACCGTTGATTTCTTGAATAGAGCCGTGAGTGTTGTGTGCAGCGTTGGTTTCGGTGAGAGCAGAGCCGTCTTCGTTGAGCACAATTCCGCGCGAATCTACCAAAACTCCGCCCGAACGCCAAGGACCTAACGGAGAATCGCCGTAAGCATAGCGCAGAGCCGAATTAGTTGCTCCCAAACCGTATTCTGTGCCGCTGTATCCCGAAAACACCATCACATATTTATTGCCCACTTGACGTATCGACGATGCTTCAAAGAAATTGAAATCCAATGGGTTCTGACCTTTGTAAAGTGCTTTGTATTCCGAACCGGGTTTGTCTAAGAGTTTTCCGTCGCGAGTGCTTGCGGGAATAAACGGGTCGATAAGCGAAGTGCCGGGACGCTGCGAATACATTGTGTTTTGGTCTAACTCACAAGCAGTTGAATGTTGAAAACCATAAAAAACGTATGCGCGGAATCCTTTTTTGTAGTCTTTGTCTTTTTTGTCGGTGATAGGCTCGATAAATACCGAGGGATCGAAATCAATTAGCGAACCATCCACACAAGCACTTCCGTCGGGGGTAAGGTTGATGGGCGTAAAAGGTCCGTCGGGACGGTCGCTCTTGCACACCATAGGAATGCGCCTCCATCCGCGCGAATGGGGATAGAGATAGTAGGTGCGCTTGCCTGTTTCGCGGTCGTTAACCTCCACAAGGTCAGGGGCGAACATAGTGTCCCACTGTCCGTTTACAAAGTACGAAAAAATCGGACCTTCGTCGCGCCAATCGGCAAGATTTTCAACGGGAGCGCTCCACATACGGATGTCGTTGCCACAGTAGTCGGTGTAGCGGGTATCGTGCGAACCAATAATGTATGCGCGGTATTTTCCCGGATTGTCGGGGTCTTCAAACACACGGGGTTCGCCATCGGGAAGATGCTCCCACAGAGGCAGATAGGGGTTTTGCGCCGCTGCCGTGAGGGCACAAAATGTTGCAATGCTTAAAAAAAGTCTCTTCATATTAAATCAGAATAAAAATTTTATGGGGTAAAGATAGTAATAAAGTGTAAAATAAACACTATTTTTACAGCGATAATTTTTAAAAAAAATACTCTATGAAAAAACACTTATTTACATTGGCATCGGTGCTGACGGCGGCAGGCTTATCCGCCCAAAACCCGGTGGTGCAAACGTGGTTTACATCCGACCCCGCGCCTATGGTGCACAACGACACGCTCTACGTTTACACGGGTCACGACGAGGACAACGCCGATTTCTTTTGGATGCAGGAATGGCGCGTTTATTCCACCACCGATATGGTCAACTACACCGACCACGGTTCGCCCTTGGCTTTGGAGACATTCTCGTGGGCAGACGACCGCGCGTGGGCTTCGCAAACCATCTACCGCAACGGCAAGTTCTATTGGTACATCTGCGCCCATTCTAAGATTTCGGGCGGAATGGCAATAGGCGTGGCTGTATCCGACAATCCCACAAAGGGTTTCAAGGACGCTATCGGCAAACCTCTCTTTGAAAACGGAAGTTGGGACCACATCGACCCCACCGTGTTTATCGACGACGACAATCAGGCTTGGCTTATGTGGGGAGATCCGCAGTGCTACTACCTGAAACTCAACGAAGATATGATTTCGTACAGCGGCGGACTCGGACAGTTGGATATGACCGAAGAGGCTTTCGGCGCTCCCAAGATGGCGCAACGCGATTCAACAAAAAAATACAAAGACTGCTATGTGGAAGGACCTTGGCTCACCAAGCGAAACGGCAAATATCAGTTGCTCTACGCTGCGGGAGGCGTGCCTGAACATATTTCGTATTCTGTAAGCGACAAAATTACATCAGGTTGGAAATATGCCGGCGAAATTATGCCTTTGTGCGAAACAGGCTCGTTTACAAACCATTGCGGCGTTATCGACTACAAAGGACACTCT
Organism: Bacteroidales bacterium; assembly: GCA_017962175.1. Classification (GTDB taxonomy): domain Bacteria; phylum Bacteroidota; class Bacteroidia; order Bacteroidales; family UBA3824; genus UBA3824. The sequence goes on from JAGCVU010000111.1 coordinate 6,415, forward strand.
TATTTCTTCTACCATACGGGCAAACTTCCCGGTGGCGGCGGATTTGGCAGAAGCATTGCTGTTGAGGAGTTTAAGTACAATGCCGACGGCTCGTTCCCCAAGATTATGCCCACCGACGAAGGCGTGAAACCTATCGCCACTTTTAATCCTTTTAGAAAAATTCAAGCCGAAACAATGGCTTTTTCAAAAGGTGTAAAAACCTACCAAAACGACAAACAGGGCGTTTATGTAAGTAACATTCACAATGGCGATTACATAAAACTGCAAAACGTTGACTTTGGTAAAAACTTTCCCCGTGTGTTTAGCGCGTCGGCGGCAAGCGGATTGCGTGGCGGCAAAATCGAAGTTCGTCTCGACAGCATTCGTGGCACTCTTGTGGCAGCGTTGCAAATCGACGGCACTGGCGGTTGGGAAAATTTCAAGACCTTTGCTGTTGACTGTGTGGGCAAGGCTGAGGGCGTTCACGATGTTTATTTTGTGTTTTCAGGAAGGAAAGGCCCCGAACTGTTCAACCTCGATTTTTGGGAGATGCGCGGAATAGAACAGTGCAATATGCCCGCTTTCCAAACCAAATACACCGCCGACCCTTCGCCGCTGGTAATTGGCGACACTTTGTTCCTTTTCTGTTCGCACGACGCTTCGCCTGAGCACATTGTAGACCCCAACGAAAAGAGTTCGGCAGGTTTCTTTATGTACGATTGGCTCCTCTACTCCACCACCGATATGGTAAACTGGACAGAGCACGGCGCAGTGGCATCGTTGAAAGATTTTTCGTGGCGTAGTCGCGACAATGGCGGATGGGCTATCCAAGTGGTGGAGCGCAACGGCAAATACTATCTCTACGCACCTCTGCACGGTCACGGAATTGGTGTGTTGGTGGCAGATTCGCCCTACGGACCTTTTAAAGACCCGCTCGGCAAGCCCCTCGTTTGGGATCAGAGCAATTGGTACGACATCGACCCCTCTGTATTCACCGACAACGACGGTCAAGCGTATATGTACTGGGGCAATCCTCACACTTTCTACGCTCGGTTGAAAAACGATATGATCTCGTTGAAAGACAGCGTGGTAAAACTTCCTCATATTGAAAACTACCAGGAAGGACCTTGGTTTTACCGCCGCGGTTCAAAATACTATCTCGGATTTGCATCTACCTGCTGTCCAGAGGGTTTGGGCTATGCAATGAGCGATAAACCCACAGGCCCTTGGAAAAGTTCGGGCTACATAATGCGTCCCACACAGCGCGACCGAGGCAATCACCCCGGAATTGCTGATTTTAAGGGCAAGACCTACATTTTTGGACAGAACTACGACCTTATGCACATCGACCTCTGGGAACACCACGAACGCCGCTCTGTAACCGTTGGCGAAATGCACTACAATCCCGACGGAAGCATTGAGGAAGTGCCCTACTGGCTCGACCAAGAGCCTCTCAAACAGGTAAAACCCCTCAACCCCTTTGCACGTGTTGAAGCCGAAACAATGGCGTGGGGATACGGACTAAAAACTGCCAAAATCGGAATTGAAAACACCGGCGTGGTAGAAAAAATGCCCTACTCAACCGGCAAGCGCAATATGTATGTCAACGACATTGACAATGGCGAATACATCCGAGTTCGCGGTGTAGATTTTGCCAACGGAGCATCGCAATTTGCCATCACAGCAGCAGCCACTGGCACAGTAGAAATTTCGCTCCGCATAGATTCGCCCAACGGTCCTGAAATTGGCAAAGTTTTGGTAAAATCTACCGGCAACGTAGAAAAATACAAAGCATTCACCACCAAAATCACCGGCGCAAAAGGCCTCCACGACCTCTACATCACATTCAACAAGGCTAATGGAGAAGTAAGATTAGATTGGTGGAAGTTTGGGAAATAATGCATAATGCATTATTAAATAAAAAAACGGGCGGTGATTACCGTCCGTTTTTTTTGTGATTATTTACATATTTCTTCTAAAAGCCTATAAACAGTTGAAGATGGATTAGAATATTCCAAAAGGCGTTTGGCTCGGCTGATGGCAATATCCTTGTTTTGGCGCAGCGTTTCTTTCTGACTTTCGGTGAGTGTTGATTTTCGGTATTGCAGCCAACAGGACGACGATTTTTTTAATTCAACAACACAATTGTTGGTTGATATTTCGGCTGTTTGATTCTTGGAATGTAACAAAAACCACAATTCAACACAAGGATTGCTGCAAAGCCACTTAGCATCGCACGATTTGAGTTTTTCGTTGATCGGCTTGACATCCAAATCATACATCAAAAATGTCTTGATAATGTCGTTTTTTGAATTTTTAAGTTCGTTTTGCCGCTGCGTTATCAACGACTGCGAAATTCTGTTGCCCTCGGTTTTCGACACAATTTTAATGGGCGAATGATACTCTCGTCGCACAAAATCAATGTAGTTTTCTTCTGTTTCGCCCTCGCAAAAAACAAGAAAAACAGGTTTCATTGTTCGTTGTGGCTTCTTGTCCCTACCTTTCATTGTATCTCCTCCAACAGTCTTTTGAGGTTTTCGACCGATGTACCAACAATTGGAACGGCATCAAACCTGCCTTGTTTGTAACTCTTTTCGGCATCCATATTATCCCTGAAATTCTTGAAGTCGTACAGGGAATATACCTCCGTTGAGCCGTCAACCTTTTTGTTTACAAAAACTATTTGGTCTTTTCGCAGACGGTTTGTGTCGATTAGATTGGTGTTGTGCGACGTGAACAACAATTGCGCCCCATCGCTAGCGTGAACCAAGTCCAAAATGAAATCCGCCAAAAGTGTATGGAGACTAATATCAAACTCATCGAGCATCAATGATTTGTGGCGTTTCACCACATCGAGTAGCAACATCAATATACCAAACAACTGACGAGTTCCCGCAGATTCCTCGCTCATCATATCAAAGGCAATTTCTGACGAAGATTTATGAAATGTAAGAATTTGGATCAATTCAACATCCCTAATTGTTTTTTGGGCGTTGATGCCGTCTGTGGAAATGCTCAACTCCTGTCCTTGCCTTTTTTGAAGTTGTATATCGCAAATATCGCTGTCGCATACCGACAACGCTTCGAGAATTACGGGCTTGTATTTGCTGAAATATTGCTCGGCGTCGGAACTGTTTATAGGCACCAACCCCAAAATAAAACGATTGTAAAAATAGTTGAAAATTCTTTTGGCAAAATCCCTGTTCATCGAACTTGCACGACTCAGAAAAAGGTTTTTGTTGCTAGTATTCACCTCCACGTCTTTGGCGCGAGGAATGATGCCTTCGCCGTATGTGTAGCGGTTGCCCTGACGCACAAAAACTTTTGCCCTACGTTTGTTGGGATAATAATAAAGCGATTCGCCAAGGATTTCTGTTTTGGAAAGCGAAAATGCGTATTCGTATTCAATATCATCGCAAACAAAAACCACAAGGAAACTACTTGGTTTGTTGCTCCATCCGTCAAACTTGAAAGGGGTGAAATCAAAAACCGTATTTTCATTGTGCAAATGTGATTCAAAAATCAACCTGCAACAAAAATTGATGGCCTTGGTGATATTTGACTTGCCAGATGCATTAGGACCAAACAAACCTATGGTTTTCAAGATTTTCTGCCCATTCCATTCCATAACATTGTCGGCGAGTTCGCGGCTCTTGGTAGTGTTGATGTTTCCTGCTCTGAAATCCAACGTTATCCGTTCCTTTATGGAAAAGAAGTTCTCTATTTCAATTTTCAACAGCATAATAGCATTGTTTTTGTAATTATTTTGCAAATATAGCAGTTAAAAACGAATAATGCAAATTTTATCAAACAATAATCTCCAATTTCTCAAAATATTTTAGTAACTTTGCCATCAAATAATTGATTTTGCCTATGGCATAAAAAGATAGAAGAATATAACATATTAAAACATAAAGCATTAGCAATATTCGCGTCCAAGAAAAAAAGCCCGGAAAACTGTTTTTCTTTCGGAAACGGATTATTTTCGCGTGTTCCCGTGGTTTGGAAACACACCATATCCAATGCTGTGCGCAGTATAGGTGCGCACACATATTCTATTGGATGTGGGGTAGGTTTCCATTCCGGGCTTCCTATCGGACGCGAATATAGAAAAAGGTGTCGCACCCTTTTTGTATCCGTTTGCGCAATGTTGCAGATGCCAAAATTGCGCTAGACAAATGGAAAATTGGCAACAAGAGGTTGAAAAACTACTTAATTCACGTGAGAACAAAGTAGCACAAATCAACATTGAAAATAAAACTGTGGCTTATTCTGAAAAAATCAAAAGCCACAGAGATTTGAAACAACTGACTGGCGATGAAGAAATAGTCAGGGCATTTTTGATAGACCGGCTCGTCAATGAATTGGGATATAACCCTATTCATATAGAAACCGAAAAAGAATATCAGAGCCAAAAAGGACATACGCGACTTAGTCCAAGAATCGACATAATACTAAAAGACAGCAAGCAAAATCCCTTCTTATTTATCGAAGCCAAAGCACCTGACAAATATGAGGATGGCAAAGATGATATTGAAGGTCAGTTGTTTGCATTGGCAAAAGACGAAGAAGAACAATATAAAACCAAAGTAAAATACTTGGTATACTATACTGTTGATGTTCAAGATGACATAATACTCGACAGGGCAATAATTATTGATTTTGCCAAGTATCGGAATTACAATGATTGGGAAACAGACAGTTACCCTTCAATATCAAACGAACTGCCCGAAGGATATGGGCAAGCCCAAAAAACACCATTAAAAAAAGGAGACGAAAAACACGATTTACGATTAAGGATTGGCAAGGAAGACATCGAAAGCCTTAGTCGCAACCTGCATAATAAACTTTGGGGAGGTGGTGGCACTACCGACAGCGAAATCTTTTATTCGCTTGTTAACATTATTCTTGCTAAAATTCAAGATGAAAGCGAAAAAGACAACGGTCAGGAATATGATTTTCAGGTTTATCAATATGGCGATACTCCCGAGAGTGCAGAAAAATTGTTTGAGAGAGTGAATCAATTGTATAAACGTGCACTAAAAGAACAACTTAACGTTACAGAACAGAAAGAAATTGAAGATGGCAATGTAATAAGCCGCAACAAATTCCCCCTCAACAAATTGATGTATGCCGTGCAGGAATTAGAATCATATTCATTTCTCGAAGGTCGTAGTTCTCTTGATGGTAAAGATATTTTGGGAGACTTTTTTGAAGGAATAACTCGTGATGGTTTCAAACAAAACAAAGGGCAGTTTTTTACTCCTCAAAATATTGTAAAGTTTATTTTGTATGCTTTGCAATTGGATAAATTTGCGATAGGACAATTGAACAATTTTAGGGAATTACCTTACATAATTGACCCAAGCGCCGGAAGTGGCACTTATTTGGTTGAGGCAATGAAATTGATAACCAAAGAGTTGAAATACAAGCAAAGGTCCGAAATAAAAAGTAGTACTCAGGTAAAACGCCGTTTTGAAGATCTTTTTATTCCCGACCACAATGAAAATCGTTGGGCAAGAATATATTTATATGGTTCGGAAATTAATTTTGACCTTGGCACGGCCTCAAAGGTCAATATGATTTTGCACGGAGACGGTTCTACAAATATTTTTGTAAAAGACGGATTGTTGCCATTTCGTTATTACCAAAAAGGTGAAATAGGAATTCCGAATTTTATGGAAATTTCATCTGTTGACAGTGTTTACAATGACAAGGAAATTAATGGCAAATTTGACGTTGCAATTAGTAACCCTCCTTTTAGTGTAGATCTGGATAAGACAACACAAAATGAAATAAAACACTCTTTTTTATTCGGCGACAAAAAGAATAGCGAAAACCTTTTTATTGAGCGTTACTACCAACTACTGAAAGAAAACGGTCGTTTGGGTGTCGTGCTACCCGAAAGCGTTTTCGACACAACTGAAAACAAATATATACGTTTGTTTTTGTTCAAGTATTTCAAAATCAAGGCTGTTATAAGTTTGCCACAACTTACTTTCGAGCCTTACACATCGACCAAAACGAGTCTTCTTTTTGCACAAAAGAAAACCAAAGACGAAGTAGAACAATGGAACACCATTTGGAACAAATATGGTAGTGAATGGTGTAAACTAAAAACTCGTGTAGTCCGTTACAATGATTTTTTTGTGAAGAAAGAAAAACTGAGTAAACGATTTGCTTGGGTTAAAGAACTTACAACAGATGTAAATCTATTGCTTGAACAAGAAGATAATGATGCAATAGAACTTATTAATCAGAATGATAAAGACAATATACTCTCCAACATCAAGCGTTTCTTGAAAGATTATGTTACTTCCGAAGACGACTCGTTGGATATAGAAACTTTACTTAAAAAGTATTCAACTGAAATTGAAGAACTGAGCAAATATGACAAAGAAACCGATGTTTTCGGATTCTATAACGCTTGGTGGGTATTTGGTGAAGTTTCCAAGGAAATCAATTACGACATTTTTATGGCTGAGGCTGAAAATGTCGGTTACAAACGTACCAAGCGTGGCGAGCAACCTATGCCTAATAACTTATTTGATATCGAATATGCACCACAGAGTCTTGATACACAAAAAATATCTGATAATTATACCGAACAGATCAATCAGGCAAATGCAAATTTGACAGAGAATAAAGACCAATTGGCAAAACTCAATAGCAAAGACAAGCCTACAAAGACTGACAATGACAAAAAGGAACGGTATGAAAAGGCTATCGAAAAGCTCACAGCAAAAATTCAACAGTTGACAGATGATAAAAATACAGTAGAACGAGTTTTCTGTAAATATTATGAAAACAATCAGTTAAAAACGCAATACCACGAGCGCACCGATGAAGAATTGCTATCGCATTTCAAAACAGGTCTTCTGAAACAATATAAGAGTGAAGATGTTCTTTTGAGAAATGTAGAACAATTGACTATACTTGACATTATAAGAAAGGAGGTTGTATGGGAGTAAGATGGCTTAATTATTCCTTATTTGGAATTGCACATCACGCTTTTGTTAGGTTTGATGTAAAATATTGTGTAACAAGACGAAATATCAATTTTGATAAATGTAAGAAACTAAATGATCTTTTTTCTGTTGTAAATGGTCTATCCTTAACTCAATATTACACTACTGAAAAAACAAATAAACCATACATTAGAATTTCAGACTTATCGTATTATGATGCAATTAGCAAAGATGATATTATTTATTTAGAAGAAAGTTGTATAATAAATACTGATAAAGAGTTACAATCAGATGATTTAATATTTTCTACAATTGGTTCGGTTGGCAAAATAAATCGTGCAGAAGGTTTTTCTGGTGGTACATTTTCCAACAATACTGTTGTTTTGCGATTAAAAGAAAAATCTAATTCTAAGTTTTATGAATTGTTATTTAGAAGTGATTTTGTGCAAAATATAATTAAAGGTTATGTTTCACAAAAATTACAACCAAATTTACAAGATTATGACCTCAAAAACTTACCAATTCCATTGGTTTCGGAGACAATTCAAAACATTATTGTAGACCAAATTAAACCGATTGAAGAAGAAATATCGGTACTCAAATCAAGCCAAACACCTCATATTGATATAATTAATAAAGTGTTTGGGCAAGAGTTAGGGTTCGATTGGAAAGAATTTGAGATGGTAAAAAAGAAGAAAATTTATTCGCTCAATTTAAAAAATAGTTCAGATAGTGTTGATTATCGACTTGGTTGTCGGTTTCATCAACCTGCGGCAAAATATGTAATGGATTTTATGTCCAAGCACACAAACAAACGTATTAAAGATTTTTGTTCGGAACCTATATGTTTAGGTGCAAGTCTTTCACCATCAGATTATGATGAGAGTGGAGAATACAAATATGTTGCGATGTCAAGTTTCCCAAAATGGGAATTAAACATAGAAGATAGTAAAAACGTTAGCGATGAGTATGCACAAAAGAATCAAAATAAAACCTTGCAAAAGGGTGATATTGTATTAGCACGTTCTGGTGAAGGCACAATCGGTAAAGTCGCATTAGTGAATGATGATAATATAAAAGCGGTTTTTGCAGATTTTACACAAAGAATAAGATTGAAGAATTACAATACAACATTCGCATATTATTATTTTAGAAGTCTATTCTTTCAATATCTTGTATATAAGGAAAAGAAAGGTTTAGGAAATAATACCAACATATTTCCATCTCAAATACAAGAATTCCCGATTCCTGATTATTCGTTGGACAAACAGCAAGAAATTGTTTCCAAAATTGAAACACGCATCAATGCCCAAAAAGACATTGACATACAGATTGACGAAAAAAGAAAAGAAATCAGTCGTCTGATTGAGGATGTGATAAAACAAGTTTAATTATTAATTCGGCCGCCGTTTCAAATACATCGGCGGCATCGTTGAAAAACGTGACTTAAAATGGCTCTACAACGATGCCGACGAATATATCTATGAACGCAATGAGGATTGGAAGGAGATGAACGGAGTGTTTTGATAAGCCACTTCACTCGCTTGTCATCACCCAATCCACAATGTGCTTTTCGGAAATTGAAAAGTTGATAACATATCAGTTTTATCTCTTTCCTCCAAGCATTACAGCCAACTCTTTATCTTTAAATGTGTGCTTTTCTTGATCCCAGAAACCAAAATCGGCATCGTAGCACCAAGTGGTCCACGCAACGTTAAACTCGTCAAAAACCGAAAGCATATCTTTGGTCCAAGCGTATGCAAGTTGACGGTCAACAGGACAATATACGCCCCATTCGCCGCAGAAAAGTTGAAGACCATATTTTGCAGCCACGTCGATGGCATCTTTCATTTCGTTGTAAATGCGGTCGCGATTCCATTCTTCCTTGGTATATTGCTCAATAAACGGCTTAACGCTGTCGGGAGCGGCGGCGTAATCCTCTTGCGAAATCGGAATGCCGGGGTAAGTTACCTTGCCTGTGTAATCCTTAATATTGGTCCACCACGCGCCGTAATGCGTTACAATCATCGGGTTGTAATAGTGGAAA
>JAGCVU010000009.1 GCA_017962175.1 Bacteroidales bacterium
AGTTTACAATCGGATAGAAACTATTACTTATTTCGATGCAAATGTAAACAAAATTTTCAAAAATCCAAACATTTAAATCCTCATTTTTTACAAAAATCCAAACATTTAACTTTTCACCCTCTTCATCCTCCAATTGAATACCAATTGAATAATTCAATCGCCAACCATTTCAATTGATTTAAAAATTTCCTTACCTTTACCCCCTAATCATTTAAAAATTTACAATTATGCAAAAGAATTACATCCCCGATGGGGGGAGATATGATAAGATGGTTTACAACCGTGTGGGAATGAGCGGGTTAAAACTGCCAGCGGTGTCGCTTGGATTGTGGCACAATTTCGGCACAAACGACAGTTTCGACAATATGGTGGAGATGTGCACCACGGCTTTCGACTTGGGTATCACGCATTTCGACCTTGCCAACAACTACGGTCCTGAGTACGGCGCGGCTGAAACAAATTTCGGCAAAATCCTCAAAACCACTTTCTCCGGATTGCGCGACGAACTTGTAATTTCTACCAAAGCCGGATACGATATGTGGCCTGGTCCTTACGGTGATTTCGGTAGCCGCAAATATCTGATTGCAAGTCTCGACCAAAGCCTCAAACGTCTTGGTTTAGAGTATGTTGACATTTTTTATCATCACAGAATGGACCCCGAAACGCCGTTGGAGGAGACAATGCTCGCCCTCGATCAGATTGTCCGCTCAGGAAAAGCCCTCTACGTGGGTATCTCAAACTACGATGGAGCCACTTTTGCCCGCGCAACGTCGATTCTGCAACAACTCAACACGCCGTTTATCATAAACCAAAACCGTTACAGCATTTTTGACCGCACCATCGAGCACAACGGTCTCAAAGATACTGCCCGCAAACTTGGCAAAGGAATTATCGCGTTTTCGCCTCTTGCTCAGGGACTTCTAACCGAACGCTATCTCAATGGAATACCAAACGACAGTCGCGCGGTAAAGAGCGGCGTTTTTCTCAAACGAGAGGATATTACCCAAAATGTTCTTGCTAAAATTCAGGCTCTCAACGCAATAGCACAAGAGCACGGATGCACACTTTCGCAAATGGCATTGAAATGGATTCTAAAAGATTCCGACCTGACAAGCGTTCTCATTGGTGCAAGCAAGCCCTCACAAATTGCCGAAAACGCTAAAATTGTGGATATTGCGCCATTATCAAAGGAAGAATTGGAGGCGATTGATAGAATTGTGTTGCAATAAGTTGATTAATAATTGATTACATATCAAGGCAGAAAAAAATTAATTATTATTCTGCCTTGTTTTTTGGGGGCTAAATAATGAATAACTAAATGATAAACAGCGATAAAACTAAATTATTAACTTAGATATTCTCGACTATTGCTTTTTGGTTTATCTTATTATAAAGTGCACATGTTACAAATACCTTAAACGGAATCGCAACTGCAATTCCAATGATAGTGCTCCATAATAAAATATCCAAGAGAAATGAAGTCAATGTTGTAGCAATCACTATTTTATAATTTGCGAATAATAACTTTCGAGATTCTTTTAAACTTTTACCAATATTTTCAGTCCGATTGTCCATTAAATAAAAAGGTACAAACATATAAATATATGGAATTATAATACATAAAATAACCAATATAAAAAAGATATTTTGGTATAAACTTACATCTACTGTTTTACCCAAATTAATGTACAGTATCACAATCATTATACATCCAATAGAAAAAATAAAACCTTTGGATACTATTATACCAAAACCACCAATGCAAGAATATGCTCCTATTGTCTTGTCAAATCTATTAAAAATCAAACGAAAACTAAATGCTCTTAGGTATGATTTTATAAATAAAGATGCCAAAATATATCCCACACATATAAAAATGAATATCACTAACATTAACAACGCACAAGGCGCACAATCCTCAGGACCTTCCGTAGATTCCGCTAATGCATATAAGGCTAATGCAGGCAACAAATACCCACATAGGCATATTATAGTTAATTTTAAACAACAAGTTTTAAATTGTTGCCATGCTTCTGAAAAAATATCTTTAATAAGCATCTAATAAGTTTAGATATTATTTGCAAATATACATACAAATTCGGAATAGTATGCGGAATTTGTAAGAAAATTTACAAAAAACTCATACAAATTCGGAATACTACTCCGAATTTGTATGGATCTTACCTAATAAAGTGCGTTTCAGTCAGTTCCTCTTTTATCTTAGGAGAGCCGAACTGCTGCATTCCAAGTGCCAACGATTTTATCATAAATGCCATATTCAAACCAAGTTGGCGCATAGTCTGCATACCTTCTTGATCTGCAACAACTTCGCCCGGGTCGGTGCCGTGTGCTATGCTCCAATATTGCGACGGCACTACGGGCATATTTGTTTTGAGAAAATATTTGTTGAGCACGTCCATTGTGGCTGTTGAGCCTCCGCGCCTTGCTATCGACACCGTTGCGCCCACTTTCATAGTCCAATCGGTGTGGAGGTTGGAGTAAAACAGCCTGTCTAACAACGCCAAAAGTGTACCGTTTGGCGAGGCAAAATATACCGGCGAACCTATCAACAACCCGCTTGCTGTCTGCATTTTAGCGGAAATTTCGTTAACGATGTCGCCAAAGGTACATTCGCCCGAATCCCAACATTTATTACAAGCAATACAGCCGTGAATTGGTTTGTGTCCAACGTGAATCCATTCAGTGTCAATACCTTGCGTGTGCAAAGTTTTCTCCACTTCGTGTAATGCCACGGCTGTGTTGCCCTCTGATTTGGGACTTCCGTTAAGAATCAAAACCTTCATACCTATTTCTTATATCCAATCGGATGATTGAGTATAGGGTTTTGAGAATCAGTGAGTTTCAATTCTTTTTTCAAAGCCTCCTTATCCATTGTGGCGCGTGGAACGGTGCAAAGTCCCAATGCCTCGCAAGCCAAGTCGATGTTCTGACTTACATAACCGGCATCAATTGCACCCGAAATCGTTGGTCCATTGGTACTTCCGCCGCGAAATTTGGCATTGTCGGTTACAATTACAAGACTGATTGGTGCTTCGGCTGCAAATGCCTGTGCGGAGGCTACCGATTTACGCAAGTCTTTGTCGGATACTTTTTGAAGCGTATTGTCCTTTGCCACATAGAGATACGCGCCATCTTTGCGACATACATATACGGTAATGTCCTGAGCGTTTACGGCGGTGGGTGCGGTCAAATGTCCGTCGGGACGGTTGATACCTACGGCTGCCCATAGCAACTGGCTAAGTTTCATATCGTCAATGTCTTTGGTGCTGTATTCGCGCACCGATTTGCGTTGTTGCAATGCCTGATAGAGGGTCATCGAAACGTTTTTGTCGGGTTCGGGCAGTTTGACATTCTGCGCCGATACAAAAAATGTGGTAGCCATAATGAGGCACGAAGTTAAAATGAATTTTTTCATTGTTGTAATTTAAATTAGTGATTATGTGAACTTTAAATTGTGTCAGTACGAAAAATAATTAAGCGTATCAAACAACTCTTTGAAATATTCCGATTGTTTTACGGCTGCATCGTAAGCCTTTTTGTATTTGTCAGTTACGGTGGCTCCGCTGTACTCTTGGGTAAGGGCGCTGTCGTCATTCTTTTTGCGTTTTACAATCACCTTGATTACGCCTTTGGCATCAAAGTAAAAACGGTATTCATATAACTGAAAATCATCATCAT
>JAGCVU010000112.1 GCA_017962175.1 Bacteroidales bacterium
GCTCTACATACCCGGAATCCGACATAGTAAGATTTTTACGAAAGCGTTATGCTTTTCTTGCTTTCTGAAATGTGAGAAGTTTCAAAAAGGTGCAGGAGTTAGCATAACGGTTTCGCCTATCGTATAGGCGTAGACCGTTATCATTGTATCCCTGCACCAAGGTCTTTTCTCACAACCTCAGAAGCGGATACATAAAAGTATATGCGGTCTGCGCTTTCGTTTTGTAGTAAACATAAATAACAACTTCCGCCCAAGCCGCAGACGGAGCGAAAAATATATTATTACTATGAGACAGATATTATCTCAAAAGCAGTATCCTTTTCTTATATGGATAAATAGAAAGCCTCCTTTCGCATCTATTGTGTTTATCATGCTTTCAATTATTTGTGTTTCTAATAATGTTATGGCACAGAATGCATATGTAATACTCCAAGATGGTACTGCCACATTTTATTATGACGATCAAAAAGATTGGCGTCAAGGGGTAATCCTTGGAGTTTATCAAGAGCAAAGTGAAGGATATGTTTATGTTATTCGAGATCATCTGTCTGAAATAAAGACAGTAGTATTCGATCCATCGTTTGTTACTTTTAAACCGAACAATTGTAATGGTTTGTTCAAAAATTGTAATATGTTAGAGGAGATTAAAGGATTTGAGTTTTTTGACACAGAAGAAGTTAAAGATATGACGTATTTGTTTCAAGGTTGCAAAAAAATACAAACGTTGGATTTGAAACATTTTGACACTCATAATGTTACAGCGATGACTGGTATGTTTGAAGACTGTTATAATCTTAAAAGTATAGATTTGAGTAGTTTCAATACAGCGAATGTAAAGGGAATGACTAATATGTTTTCTGGGTGTAGCAATTTGGAAGAATTGGATTTAAGCACATTTAACACTGCCAACGTTACTGGTATGGGTGGAATGTTTCAAGGGTGCACTAATCTTTTAACTCTTGATTTAAGTAGTTTTAATACAAAGAATGTTGTCTTTATGAATGGTATGTTTATAAATTGTAAAAAACTCAAATCAGTAGATGTTCATAGTTTTGACACTAAGAAAGTTGAATATTTTTCTGGAATGTTTTCGGGTTGTAGTAGTTTATCTAAACTTGATGTAAGTTCCTTTTATACCAATTCGTCCAAATTCGGTTTCGAGGAGATGTTTAAAAATTGTTCAAGTTTAGAGGAGTTAAAGATTGGTCATTTCATTACTCAATTTTCGACAGGTGTTGTTTCAATGAGTGAGATGTTCTATGGTTGTAATAATCTTACCAAACTTGATTTAAGTGGATTTAATACATCGAAAGTTGCAGTGATGCGCAATATGTTCTACAATTGTAATAACCTAACCGAATTGAATTTTAGTAGTTTTAACACTTCCAAGGTGAGTAACATGGAAGGAATGTTTTATAATTGTAAAAAACTTAAAGAGTTAGATTTGTCATCATTTAATACAGCCTCAGTTACAAATATGAAGAGTATGTTTAAAGGTTGTTCTGAACTAAGTGTTTTAAACATCAGTAGTTTCGACACTAAAATTGTTACTGATATGAGCAATATGTTTGAGGGATGTAGCAATATAGCCGAACTTGATATGAGTTTGTTTTCCACGAATAAAAGTGCGGATATGAGTTATATGTTCCGTGGATGTAGTAAATTGACAAGTGTTGATATTAGCAATTTTCATGTAACATCTCCAATCATTACTGGTTTTTTTTCAGGTTGTAGTAGTCTTACTGAAATAGATTTATCATGTTTTATTAACCCAAGAGAAAGTTTGGCATCATTATTTTATGGTTGCGAAAAATTATCAATGGTTAATTTTGAGAGTTTTACCACTAAATATATTACTGATATGACAGAAATGTTTAGCGGCTGTTCAAGCCTGATAGAGTTGGATTTGAGCAAATTTAATACAGAAAATCTCAAAGCAACAGAACATATGTTTCAGGGTTGTACTAAATTGAAGACTGTATATGTAGGCGTAAATTGGACAACTGACAATGTGGGAGTAAAACCTAACTCTATTTTTGGAATAGCAGGAAGCCATCTTGAAACTTTCGATGGTTGTGTGTCTCTTGTTGGAGAAAAGGGAACTAAATACAATGCTAATATCACCGACAAGACCTATGCTCGTGTTGATGGTGGACAAACCGCTCCGGGGTATTTTACATACAAAGGGCTTCCTGTCACCATAGCCATTGGTGTATCTCCACAAACGGAATACTTGGAGGGTGATGAGTTTAATGCTGATAAAGGAACAATTCTTGTAACCTGTGGAGAAAACACTTACACTCATCCTTTATCAAGAGCGGTGATTAGTGGTTTTAATCCAAATAATCCCGGAGAACAAGATTTAATAGTATCATACCTTGGTCAGGAAACAACATTGAAAGTAAATGTAGTTGCCAAATCTCCCATATCAATTGTAATGAAAACATTGCCTCAACAAATCTATATCGAGGGTGAAGATTTATTACTTGACAATGGTACTATCATTATTACTTATGATAATGGTACCAATGAGTTGATTTCTTTGACATCTGATGATGTTAGTATTTCTGGATTTGACTCTCAAACACTTGGAAATAAACTTGTAACAGTAAAATATGCAGATCTTACAACTTCTTTTGACATTACAATTGTAGCGAAATCGGTTGTCTCAATTGAGGTATCAAAATCTCCACAAAAGGATTATATTGAAGGCGAAGAATTAAATCTTGAAGGTGGTGTAATTTCCGTTTTATACGATAACAACACAGTAGAGTGTTTTGATTTGATAATGGCACAAGTATGGGGCTTTGACAACAATACAATAGGAACTCAGCCCCTGACAGTTGAATATGCTGGTATGTATACCTCATTCGACGTTACAGTCAAACCAAAATCAGCAGTTTCGATAGAAATTACTGCACAACCTACAATCGAATATATCGAAGGAACGGAGTTTAATCCCGAAGGTGGTCAATTATTGGTAGTCTACAATAATGGGACATCAGAAGTAGTTGAATTATCAAAGGCAACTATTTCTGGCTACGTTAAAAATAAAGTAGGCGAACAGTCTGTTCTAGTGGAATATCATGGAATTAAAACTACATTTATTGTAAATGTTCGTAAGAAACAAAATTGCAATCCTGATAATCCTAACAATCCCGACAATCCTAATAATCCTGATAATCCCGACACACCTGTTGTCGAACCTTTGTCAGATTCAAACGTTAGAATTTACGTAGTTGATAGAAACATCATTGTTGAGAATGCAATTAAGCGTATCTACATTTTTGATATGTCGGGTCGTGTCTTTAAATCTGTTAATGCAAATAGCGACCGTGTCGAAATCTTCATGTCAAAAGGTGGATTGTATATAGTAAAAACCGATAGTAAAACTAAGAAAGTAATTGTTCGTTAATGGAAGATGATTCTTTTTTTGAGTATTGCAAACCAAATAAGACATATACTGAAAGTATAGAAAGGGAAGAACTATCTGTTGATTTCGTTTCACGACTTGTCAAAGGTCGAAGTGCACGCCCCGAATTAAAGTGTTGTGATAAAGAACCCGATATAGATGGTTATATACATCTACTTGATGATGAAGGATGCATTGTAGGTAAATTGACTGTTCAAGTGAAAACTGTGTCACCTTGCGATGAGGGGAAAAATAAGTATCCTTGTCCTGCATCTTTGTTAGCCTATGCTTTCAGAACACTTGATGTCGTTATATTGTTGGCAGTTGACCATAAACAAAAAGTGATATTGTGGAAACATATAACAAAGTCTATGGTTAAAGAATATCATCCAAAGGTAGGTCAAAAAACTATCACTTTGCATTTTGATGAAAACGAGAGGTTATCTATTCATAACGTCCCAGAGACAATTAAAAAGTGGAAGTCTTTATATTGTCACAAAAATGCCTTAATGAAAGAATCTGAGGTTATCAAAGCGGAAAATGAGACCCTTCGTAGGAAATTGTTAACAGCAGAATGTACATCTTTTACAATTTCGAAAGAAGATGTGACTAAAATTCAACGTTTTTCAGACTTGTACAATAGATTTCTTGATGCAGATTTCAATTATGTAAAACGCATTATCTATTCAGATACATGGAAAATGGGTATTGCAATATCAGACTATAAAGACACCGATTTGTGTTATGTCATTTATTCTATCAAGTATGGTGAAAATAGTTTGTTAATAAAGCAATTACCAAAAGACTCTATAAATTCAATTCATTACAACATTGCATATTTTGGGGACAATTTAATTAAGAACGATATCTTTTCTCTCGTTAAAGGAAGAATTGCTGATGATATTAAATATATGTTTAAATATTTTAGAATTATTCCACCTTATGATCATTATGTTGTAGAGTATATTCGAAATTATGTTAAATCAAAACATCTTACGTTAGGTATAGATTCTACTATTACGAATGATTATTCAGCATTGAAAAATGTTATAGAACAACGTTTTAAGATTAATGGTAAGGTTGTTAATTCATCAAAAGTGGGAGATATTGATATCCTTTATGATAGTATTGTTTTTTTGTTAAACAGGGGGTATGTCGGAGATGCTGAGATATATCCAAGTTTTGGTGATTACGGTAATTCTGGGTATGTATCTGATTTTTATACACCCGAACTTGCGTTTGAGAAAACAAAGAAAGTATTTGGGTATGTATATGAAACCTACTGCCATTTTATCAGAAATAATTTTCCTCTAATTTGTCACGATTTGGATATGTATTATAAAGCCGATTATGTACTAATCAACTTGGATTATGATGTGGCTCTTCCTCAATTATCAATTTTTTACTTTTATCGAATAGACAATTACAATGGATATTCTAAAACAATAGTTGAATATAGTCTTAATAAAAAACATGAACTATTCTACAACAATCCGAATCAGGCTCAAAAAGCATTTATGATAGATACGGTCATTTATAATGGCATATTTTACGAATGTAGACGATGCGAAGGTTTGAATCGATCAATATTCCTTTTTGGGGAAATGTGCCTGATTGATTCTTTTTATGAAATCTTTAAAAAGAGATTGGAAGAATATGTAAACAAAATTCTATTTGTTGTCGATAGACAATAAAATCAAATTCTATTTTTTGCAGATTTGTTCTGTAAATTCTACCCCTCAAACAAATCGTCCAAAACAACTTCGTTGCTTATGTCGTTTGACCATTGGTTTTTTGTGAGGCCGTATGATGTTATCATAACTATGGTTACACCCTTGGAGGTGCGGGTTTTTCGGGTGAAAATATCCGCTTTTCGGTGTATTTCGCGGTCGTAGGCGGAGGTGATTTCGTATTCTGATTTTGAAAACTTAATCTCGCAGAGGTTGATAATATTGTCGTCGCGGTCGATGAGCATATCAATTTGTACTCCGTGTTCGCCATCGCCGTCGGGCTTGTATGTCCAAGAATATACGTTGCTGATGACTCCCGAAATGCCCAACGCCTTTTTTATCTGTTCTATGTGCTGAAAACAAATCCGCTCAAACGCCAAACCGCTCCATACTGCATAAACGTTTTTTTGCATCACTTTTGACCAATAGTTTTTTTCGTTGGTTTTCTGCCCGTCTATAAACTTGAAATAGAACAGCGTAAAATTATCAATTAGTTGATAAACAGTTTCTTTCTTTTGTTTGCCAATTGATTGGAACGATCGGATAAAATCGCATTGCTCCAACTCTTCAAGCACGGAAGAAAGTTTGCCTCCCTCGTTTTTTTTGAGTTCCGTAATTATTTCCTGGCGGGTCATTCCTGCCTTTTTGTGTCCCAACACCGAAACTATTTCGATGTATGGCTGAGGATTTTTAAACAGAGAAGCATAAAGTGCGTTATATTCGTTTTTTAATTCTCCGTTTTTACTAAAAAACAATCTGTCAATACTTTGAGCATAACTTTCGCCTTTTTGCAAAAACTTCCAATAATACGGGATTCCACCAAACACCATAAAGGTTTCCAATATATTCCGGCGGCTCATTCCCAAATGGTTGGCATTTGCAAATAGTTCACATTCGTGAAGAGTGAATGGTTCGAGATAAATCTGACGTGTCAAACGGTTGTGGAGTCCGCCGTAATTCTTAACTATTTTGCTGATAATCCACGAAGTCGCACTTCCACAGACAACCAATATGATATCTTTTCGTGCGGTTGCCCAAGCATTCCAAAAATGGTCAAGCGCATTCACCATTTTTGATTTGGGTGTGTCCAACCAAGGTAGTTCGTCGATGAAAACTACTTTTTTACCATCAGGCAGAGAGTCGAGAAATTGTCCTAAATTATAAAAAGCGTCAAACCAATCAGATAGAGCCGGTACATTTTTCATTCCTGAGCTTTTGAGCGACCTTTCAAATGCTTTCAGTTGTTCTGATTTGTCGCCGTTTTGCAATCCTGTATGTTGGAATGAGAAATTGTATTCAAAAGTTTCCCTTATCAAATATGTTTTGCCAACACGACGTCTGCCATATACTGCAATAAACTGCGATTCATCGCTTTGCACGGCATCTAATAGTATTTTACGCTCTTTTTCTCTACCAATCATAGCCCTTGATTTTAATAGTTTTATATCTGCAAAAATAAAAATTGTTTACCAAATCTGTAATAAAAATACCACATTTGGTAAACAATTTTTTGTAAAATCATTGTATTTTGTAGATATTCAGTGAGTTATAGCATATTAAAATTGTTTACCAAATCTGCAATAAAATCACCACATTTGGTAAACAATTTTTTGTGACTCTATATTACAACTCCCTTACAGCCCCCTTATCTGCGCTTGATGCGTGTGCGGCGTAGAGTTGCAGGGCGCGTGACACTTGACGATTGCGTTTGGGTCGGTAGCCGTTGGGGTCTGAATCCATTTTTTTACGGCGCGATTCTAACTCTTGGTCGGTGATTTTGAGGTTGACACTGCGGTTGAGAATGTCGAACTCTATGATGTCACCATCTTCGATGAGGGCAAATTCACCGTGCGATGCAGCCTCGGGACTAACGTGTCCTACCGAAAGTCCTGATGTGCCGCCCGAGAAACGTCCGTCGGTTATCAATGCACATTTGTCGCCTAAGTGTTTGGATTTGAGGTACGAAGTGGGGTAAAGCATCTCTTGCATACCGGGGCCGCCTTTTGGACCTTCGTATTTGATTACCACCACGTCGCCAGCCTTAACTTTGTCGCCGAGGATAGCCTCAACAGCCTGTTCTTGCGAGTCGTAAACCTTTGCCGTGCCGGAGAATTTAAAGATTTTTTCGCTAACGCCTGCGGTTTTTACCACGCAACCGTCTTTGGCAATGTTGCCGAAAAGCACTGCAATGCCGCCGTCTTTGGTGTAGGCGTGGGCAATGTCGCGGATACATCCGTTGGTGCGGTCGGTGTCGAGGGTTTCCCAACGGGCGTCTTGCATACCCACTTTCAAAAGTCCTATTGCTCCGCTTGCTGCCGAAGTGTATATATTTTTAACATCTTCAGGGGTGTTATTCGAGAGAATAGAATATTTTTTTACAGCATCGCCGAGGGTGAGACCGTCAACACGTTTGCAATCAAGGTCAAGAAGGTTACCCTTGGCAAGTTCGCCCATTATGCCGAGAATGCCTCCTGCGCGGTTTACCTCCTCTACGTGATAATCGTGAGTGTTGGGCGCAACCTTGCAGATACACGGCACACGACGCGAGAGTTCGTCGATATCCTTCATCTTAAAGTCAACGCCAGCCTCGCGAGCCACTGCCAAAAGGTGCAGAACAGTATTTGTAGAGCCTCCCATAGCAATGTCCAAAGCCATTGCGTTGATAAAAGCCGGTTTGGTGGCTATGCTGAGCGGAAGCATTGAGGTGTCGTTGTCGCGGTAATATTTGTAGGCAAGTTCCACAATGCGGCGACCGGCTTGTTTAAACAGTTCGGCGCGGTTGCGATGAGTAGCCACAATAGTGCCGTTGCCGGGGAGCGAAAAGCCGAGAGCCTCGGTAAGACAGTTCATAGAATTGGCTGTAAACATACCCGAACAACATCCGCAAGTGGGGCATGCAATTTTTTCTACCTTAGCGAGTTCCTCTTCCGAAACGGAATCATCACCGCCCATAATCATAGCGTCGATGAGGTCGATTTTGCCATCCTTGTAACGTCCGGCTTCCATTGGTCCGCCCGAAACAAATACTGTGGGGATATTCAGGCGCATAGCCGCCATAAGCATACCGGGAGTAATTTTGTCGCAGTTTGATATGCACACCAAAGCGTCGGCCTTGTGAGCCTCGCACATATATTCCACGCTGTCGGCAATGATTTCGCGCGAAGGTAGCGAGTAGAGCATACCATCGTGACCCATTGCTATGCCGTCGTCGATGGCAATAGTGTTAAATTCGGCGGCAAAACATCCGAGGTCTTCAACTGTTTGTTTTACTATGCGGGCGCACTCGTCGAGATGCACGTGACCGGGTACAAACTGAGTAAACGAGTTGGCTATTGCTATAATCGGTTTCCCGAAATGTTCTTTTCTCATACCGTTGGCTCTCCAAAGTCCTCTGGCAGCGGCCATCAAACGGCCTGTGGTGTTAACTTTGCTTTTTAAATCCATGATAGTGATTGTTTTTTGATTGGGCAAATTTAGCAATAATTTAAATAACAACGTCTTTTTTTTCGTACCTTTGCGCCGCATTAACACCTTATTATATGTACGGCAAAATAACCAATATTACCAACATACTTGCATACATCTGTTGTGCAGCATTTGTGTTTTTGATACCATTTTCTTGGCAGAGTGCAAATTATATTTTAGGTTCGTTTGCATTGTTTGCTGTTATGAACCTCAAATTTTGGCAGAATCTTAAAACAGCCAAACTTTCCTTTGCTGAAAAAGGTGTGCTTGCTGTTACTGCGGCATACTTACTTTGGGAATTAGTTACCCTGCTGTGGACATATAATACAGATCGTGGAATGACTGTGATTACAAGGCATTTGCCATTATTTGCTATGCCATGTTTGCTTGTTATTGCCAAAATAGGCGGAATAATAAAACGTCCCGGAGTAATAATGCAGATATTTTGTCTTGGCGTGTTGGTTTCGATGGTTATTTGTCTGATTTGGTCGTTTCATGATGGATTGTATAAGGTAAATGGAGTACTACATTTTGACCATCGAATTCCCGGTTTTCGCAGCAGAGGAACTTTTGATGCCATTAGTTGCGGATATAGTTACTTCTCTTATTGTTATTTGTCGCATTTTGAAAATCCTCATTATATTGCCACATTTGTTAATGTGGTAATAATGATGGCTTATACTAAATTATACGAATGTAGGTTCAAACTATTGCCAACGATACTGTTATCGCTGTTGATTGTATTCTGCATTTTATTTCTTTTTATGCTATGCAATAGGGCAAACTACATCATTTTTATCATAATGGTGTTGATTATTTCCGGATACGAATTTTTTATAAAAAAACATCGCATTGTAGGCATCGTTGCCGTTATAGGTGTGTTGTCGTTGGGTGCTGTGATATTTAGTACAGGACGAGGTAATGATATAGTTCAAAAACTAAAACGCACATTTATTGAAGGTAATGCTAATCAAGATGATAATCTTACCAAAGAGGAAAAAATGCAGCGACTAAACGGACGTGCCATCACTTGGGACGGTTCGTTGCACCTTATTGCCAAACATCCAATTCTCGGAAGTGGGGTGGGCGACACTATGGAAGCCCTTATAGGTCAATATTATATCGATGGTTTTATTGATACTGCTGAGGACGGTTTCAATAGTCACAATCAATATCTCGACACTTGGATTGGGTTGGGTATAGTTGGTGTGTTGCTATTACTATTTTTAGTGGCATTACCATTTATCGCCGGCTTTAAATATGGCTATTTGCCTTTGATTCTGTATGGAGTAGCACTTGCTGTAGGATTTGTTACCGAAGTTATGTTTACACACTCTACAGGTGATTTTTCTATTACATTTCTTATGATGTTGATGATAATGTGTGCAATAGAAATAATTAACAAAACAAAAGCTTCAACTATTCCGGTTGAACGTACTTGATTTGCACAACGCTTTTTTTGCCGCTGTAAAGGGTGATATCTTGCGTTACGCTTTTAAACAATGTTCCAGTGTTGGAATCCTCAAAGTCGTCGGCTACGATGGTGTATTTTAATCCGGCACTTGTAGCGGGCATAGTTGCCGAAAATTTGCCGTCTTTGGCTTCTATCACTTTGCGGGAGAGATTTTCAACATAAACTGAACTTACCGAACCATTGCCATTGTGCTTAACAAGATTGCAGATTGAGTCTTGCGGAGTTATTATGATGTTTAAATTCTGTTCTACTGGTGTTCCTGCGGCGGTGAGCACACCCGATAATTCTGCAGCATATTTCCCTGACGATGGCATCATGCTAACAGTTGTACTTTGCGATTCTTTATCAATGAGGTCAACTACAAACTTGGTTTGTGAAAATCCTTTGTAATCTACTGTAACTGTGGTGGTTCCTGATAAAATATCTTTAAAATTGGCATTTAACAACGAATCTGTATATTGATGGAAAATATTGCCTCTGATATTTAGAGTTACTAATGCGCTATCAGTTACGGGTGTTAGTTCATCGGCAGCAAGACATTCGCGCACAATTGATACGGTATAGTTGGTTGTGGCGGGGTCGATGTTTTCTTCGGTACACGAGCCGAAAATCAGCATTGCTATTGAAAGTATATAAAAAATCTTTTTCATTTTGTCTTGTTTTTTAAAAGGTTGAAGTTTCCGTTGAATATCATACTTATCATATAAAAGTATTCGAGGTCGCCGTTATAAAGGTTGTAAAATGTGTTTACACCGGCTTTAAGTGATAAAATGTTATTATATTTGTGGTTGTAATATAGTTCGTTGAAAACAATGGCGCGTTCGTTGCGGTTGCGTTCTTTGTTGATGGCTTGACAGGTGAATAGCGGGTCGCCACGGAAATTCATAAACATATTGCCGTACCAGTGTCCGCATACAAAGCCGAAATCTTTGAACCGTGCAAGAAGTTTGTTGTAGATTCCAAATCCGTCGAAATAGGGGAGGTCGTTGGTGCGGTCAACGGCGTGATATTGCACAAAGAGGTTTTTCATAAGGAGATACCAATTGCCGTTGTTTTGTGGTTTGGTAAACTCAAATCCTATTGCACCGTTTTCGAGAGTTTGCACCTGACCGTCGGAAGCGTCGATTTGACCTCCGCGATGACAGATGAGAAACTGTCCTGTGAGATGAGTTTTTATTGAGCCGTCCAACACCAAGAGTTTTGAGATGTGCCCAACTGCGAGGCGTTCTTGCCAAGGGTCGCCCCAAAGGATGAATTTTTCCCAATTGAGCCAAAGGTCGCCATAATATCGTGGACCTGAGTATTTTAGTTGAAGCCCGTTTTCTACATTGTTGGTGATGTAGCGTTCGGGATTGTAGATGGGTTCTATCAATTGATGACTAACGTGAGCGTCTAAGTATCCGAGAGTTACGCTAAATTTTGGTGTGGCGTAAAACCTAATGCGTATGTATGGATTGTATTCGGAATAATTGTCGTAGCCGTGGTATTTAAGCACATTCCACATTGCCGAAACTTCCAATTTTTGCCACGGACGGTAAGTGATTTCGGGCATAAAGTTGAATCCTACCAAAGTGTAGCCTTTTACAAAATCGCCAAAATACTCGTTGTTTTTAAAAAAATTGTGTTCGTAAATATTGAGCGATAGTTTGGCGGTGTCGGCATTCTGGAAAAATAGAAAATCATACTCGTCGCTGTAAGGCAGGTGAGTAGAATCGGTTTGTGCCGATGTGGTTATGGCTGTTATTAATAATGCTGACGTTATTATATGTTTGATAAGTGCCATAGTAATTCTATTAAAATTATGCCACTTTCCATTATCAAAAACGCCCGACCGCATTGAAGGTCAGGCGTTTGTAATGTCTAATCTGTGGAATTAAAAGGCCATTTGCATTTTCCAGCCTTGGTCGGTTTTAACGAGGTTTGCTGTCTCGTTGAGAGTTTGGTCGCCTTTCTCTTTGTCGTAACAATTTGCTTTGAACTCAACAGTAGCGGTTTTGCCGTCGGCAGAAATTTCTTCTTTGACAATTTCAAACGATTTTACTTGTGCGTCAATCTCTTTGGCTTTTGGAATATCGGTTTTCATTCCTTCAGTCACTGCTTTTACAAGTTCGGCATCTATGCCGCTGAGATCCATTAATGAAATTACTTGATCGGCATCGCCGGCTGCTGCTGCACGGTAGTATTTTTCAACTATTTTTCCGGGAGTGTCGCCACCGCCACCGCAACTTGTTAATCCAAGGCATAATACTAATGCCATCATGAGAATAGAGAAAACTGATTTTTTCATGAGTTTTTAATTTTGATGATTAATTATTATTTTAACTATGTTTTCTTTCGTCTACAAATGTAAGGTTGTTTTTTTTATTATGCAAATAATGAATGTTTTTTTTAGATATTAATTCATTTATTCATCGCCAACAATTGCTCTATCAAATCTCTATTGTTTTCTAATCGTGGAATCTTGTTTTGACCGCCGATTCTGCCCTTGCTTCTGAGCCAGTCGTCAAACAGGTTGGAACGTGCGATAGTGATTTCGGGCGCGGTGAGCGAGAGGTCTTTGTAACGTTTGGCGTCGTAATCAGAATTGAGACGTTTGAGTTCGTTGTCGAGAATATTGGCAAATGTGTCTAAGTCGTTGGGCATTATGTTAAACTCAATGAGCCATTGGTGGCAGCCGCGTTTTTGGGTTTGCATATACACTGGTGCGGCGGTGTAGTCTTTTACATCGGCACCGGTGGCGTTTGAGGCAAGGCGAATGGCACGAGAAGCATTGTCCTCAACGAGTTCTTCGCCAAAGGCATTGATAAAGTGCTTGGTGCGTCCGGTGATGTGTATTTTGTAGGGACGAACAGAGGTAAATTCCACTGTATCACCTATTATGTAGCGCCAAAGTCCGCCGTTGGTAGAGATCACCATAGCATAATTGATACCTGTTTTAACATCGCACAGCGGAATGGCCTTGCGGTTGGGACTGTCGAACTCGCTCATGGGGATAAACTCGTAGTAGATGCCGTAGTCGAGCATTAGGAGCATATCGTCTTTGTCTTGCTCGTTTTGAAATGCAAAAAATCCCTCGCTGGCGTTGTAGGTTTCAAGGTAGGTGATATTATTATTTGGTATAAGTTTTTCGTATTGAGCACGATAGGGTTTGAAACTTACGCCGCCGTGCATAAATAGGTTGAGGTTTGGCCAAACTTCTGAAATATTGTTTTTGCCGGTGATTTCCAATATTTTGCGAAAGAGAACGAGTGTCCACGAGGGAACTCCCGAAATGCTTGTAACATTCTCTTTTGCTACCACTTGTGCCATTTTCAATAGTTTCTCGTCCCAATTTTCCATTAGGGCAATGTCTAAACCCGGCGTGCGACGTTTCCTAACCCAATAAGGCAAATTGCTGATTAACACTGCACTAAGGTCGCCACAAAAGGCATCGCTACCAAGACGGTTGATTTGACGGCTTCCGCCAATTGCCAATGTTTTACCTGTAAAGAGCGTGGTGTTTGGGCATTGACGTAGGTAAACAGCCAAAACATCTTCACCACCGTTGAAATGGCATTTGTGCAGACTGTCTTCGGTAATGGGGATATATTTGCTGCGGTCGTCGGTGGTGCCGCTGCTCATTGCAAACCATTTGGTTTTAGATGGCCAAAGCACGTTTTGAGCACCTGCCGCTACTTTTTCGATGTCGGGTTTGATGCCTTCGTATGTATTTACAGGCACGCGGTCGGCAAACGCCTGAGGACCAAGCGAACGTATTTCTTTATAGTTGTAGCGATTGCCAATTTCGGTGTTTTGTGCCGTTTTTAGTAGTCGGTCGAACACTTGAAATTGTGTTTCGTCGGGGTATTTAACGTAGAGGTCTACCCTGCGGCGGTTTTGCTTAAAAAATATCGATGCGAATGTGTTTACAAGTGGCATTTTGGTTAATTGTTAACTAAAAAACAGGTATGCAACAAATATGGCGGCGATTATACCCGCTGCCTCGGCAATAAGCCCTGTGGTAACGGCGTAACGGCTGTTTTTGATTCCCGCCGAGCCAAAATATAGTG
Organism: Bacteroidales bacterium; assembly: GCA_017962175.1. Classification (GTDB taxonomy): domain Bacteria; phylum Bacteroidota; class Bacteroidia; order Bacteroidales; family UBA3824; genus UBA3824. Next base: position 14,131 of record JAGCVU010000112.1, read on the forward strand.
CTATTATATAAAAGGTGGTGTCGGCTGCGCCTTGCATTGTGCAACTGAGGCGACCGGCAAACGAATCTGCTCCGTAGGTTTTCATACAGTCGATCATCATTCCACGTGCACCGCTACCGCTGAGGGGTTTCATCAATGCGGTGGGAAGCGAAGGAATAAAATCGGTGGCAAGTCCTATCTGCTCCAAAAGTGCTGCTATTCCGTCGGTTATGAGGGTTAATGTGCCCGATGTGCGAAACACTCCAATTGCTACCAACATTGCCACAAGGTAAGGGATAATTTTTATGGCGGTGGTAAATCCGTCTTTGGCACCTTCTACAAAGGCTTCGTAGACGTTCACTTTTTTTACCATTGCCATTACTATAAATGAGATAATTACCGCAAAAATAATAGTGTTGGCGGCGGTGCTGCTTACCTTGGCAACGGTGTCTTTGTCCATTGTTGAGAACATCCACACGAGGAGACCTTCTATTAAAAGGAAACCGCCGCAGTAGAGCATTATTACAGGGTCTAAAAGTCTGATTCGCTGTTTGATGCATACAGCCAAAAGTCCGGCAAATGTGCTTGCGCTTGTTGCCAAAAGTATGGGGATAAATATATCGGAGGGATCGGCTGCACCCATTTGGATGCGGTAAACCATAATTGTCATTGGAAGAATGGTAAGTCCTGACGCATTGAGCGTTAGAAACATTATTTGAGCATTAGAGGCGGTTTCTTTGTTGGGGTTGATTTCTTGCATTTGGTTCATGGCTTTGAGACCAAGGGGCGTGGCGGCATTGTCTAACCCAAGCATATTTGCGCTAAAATTCATAATAATGCTGCCCATAGCGGGGTGTCCGGCGGGAATTTCGGGAAACAATCTGCGAAAAAACGGTCCAAAGGCTTTGGCAATAACGTTGGTCATTCCGCCCTTTTCGCCTACGCGCATAAGACCTGTCCAAAGAGTAAGCACACCTGTGAGACCGAGTGAAATTTCAAAACCGCTTTTGCTCATGTCGAAAATGCTCGTCACCATAGCGGGAAAAATCTCCGAGTCGCCAAAAAATATCAACTTTACCGCCGCTACCACAAAGGCGATAACAAAGAACCCTATCCAAATGTAGTTGAGTACCATCTACGGAACAAGGGTGAGTTCAAAAGGAATCTGCATTATTTGCTTATACTCTTCACCGAGAGCGAGCATATCTTCGTCAATTTCCTTGTAAAACCATTTAACAAGTACATTGCTACGGTCTTTCATCTCTTGCAAAATCAAGAGAATCTGTATCAATTGTTTGCTCGAAGCGGTGTTGAAGTATTCGAGTTTCATATTGAATACCGTTTCGGGGTTTGGATTCTGCGCGTATTCTCTCAGCCAAGCGAGTATGGGCGAATAAAAGTCTACCGCGTCCTCGGGGAGCGACATCTGCGATATTTCGAAGATGCCCCGCTCGGCGTCCAAAATCACGCTCGGCGTGTCGGCTGTGGCTGTTTTGATATATGGCTTCATGTTCGTGTTGTTCGGTTTCTTTTATTGATGTGGGTTTTCTACACTTGTTTCCTTATTATTGCTTTAACGGTAAGAAAGTCGATTTCGTTGCTTATTTTTTTTACGGAATATTCCACTTTTTCACCTGATTTTCGTCGTATATCGATGATACCCAAACCAGTAGACACTGGGTTGATGTAGTCAAAATTAAAAAGAATTTTTTTGTACTCCTCGTTTAACTGCTCTGAGTTCATGGCGTTGATGCGGTCGAAACGATTTTTGAGGTCGTCGGTGAGTTCGTGCTTGATGTAGTTGCTTGCAAGTAGGGTAAAACAATTGTCTTGCTCGCAAATATAAAACACGCCCGCTTTCCAAGATGTGTCGTCGGTGATGTTGTCGGCATGCTTAACAATGTTTTGCAATAGTTCTACCATTATGCTAAACAATTTGATGCGCACCGGCGAGGCGTTCATACCATTGTTGAGTATCGATAAAAGCGAGAGGAGATTATCTTGATTGAAATCGCCTTTAAATGAGAGTATTATTTCGTTGTTTTTGAGAAAATTGTGTGTGTCGATAATGTCGGGCAGCGAAAACTCGTAATCACTTTCTACGCACTCTGTTTGTGTTAATACCTCGGTGCTGAGGTAAAAATAAGTTTTGGTGTCGTCAACGGGCGCCATAGAGTATTGAAGCTTGTTGCCCGATTTTTTTGCCATCTCTATTAAGCCGAGACTTGCTCCGCTTTTTTCGGTGAATCCCGTTGTAAGGCGAATGTCGCGACAAAAATCGTTGAGTTCTTCGGGTGTGAGCGAGTTGATATGGTCGAGTTTATCTTTAAGAATGTCTTCTTCGGCACGCGGCATAAGGTTGCCGGTAACGATGTAATATTTATTTTTCTTTTTGTGGATAACCACCACGGCAGAATTGTCGGCAGAGTCGGTGTCGTTGGCCACCTGATGGCGGGCAATATTTTGGAGGCTCTCGCCCATAATGTAGTAAATACGGTTTTTGAGTTTTTTGGTATCTTCGGCCTTGGCAAGGTTGCTCTTGGCAAAATCCAATACGTTCATAATGAGTTTAGGGGTTACATCGCCCCTGTAAATGTATTGGAAATCGTCTTTTTCAACGTCCTTAAACTGCTTATATATTAAGTCGGAAGTACTGTCCATATTTGCTACAATTTCTCGCTTTCAAAAATACGCAAAAATCGGACAAATCGGCGAGAAAAAAAAGATTTTTTTTAAATAATGGGAAAATTTTTGCAAAATTGATAAAAATGGTATATTTGTAACACATTTTAGAGCAAATGAACACCGAATCGCAAAATATTGAGTTTAAGCAAACTTGGCGCGACGACTATCTCAAATGGATATGCGGCTTTGCCAATGCTCAGGGTGGTACTATTTATATTGGTATCGATGACAGCGGCAATGTTGTGGGCGTAAGCAATATACATCGGCTTTCGGAAGATATACCCAACAAGATAGCCACTCATCTTGGCATTGTGGCCGACGTTAATATTCTTACCAAAAACGGTTTGCAATATCTTGAAATCAAAGTTCAACCCTGCAATATTCCTATTTCTCTTAACGGTGTATATCATTATCGTAGCGGTTCTACCAAACAGGAACTCAAAGGAATAGCGTTGCAACAATTTTTGCTCCGTAAAATGGGTCGCTCGTGGGACGATATTCCACACGAAACTGCAACGCTCAAACGCATAAGCCGCACTGCGATAGATTATTTTGTAAATCATGCTGTTCGTGCATTCCGTATGCCTGCGAGTGCGTTGACCGATTCAACGGAAACTATTCTCGAAAACCTCAACCTTCTTACCGACGATGGCAAACTTCGTAACGCTGCACTTTTGCTCTTTGCCGAAAATCCTCAACGTTATTTTCCCGGTTCGGAGTTTAAAATAGGCAGATTCGGCGTGTCGGAAAGCGACCTTATGTTTCAGGACCTTGTAGAAGGCAATATTATTCAAATGACCGAAAGAGTAATTGAGTTGCTCCGGTCTAAATATTTGATTTCAAACATTCATTACGAAGGTCTTCAACGTGTAGAAAAATTGGAAATACCCGAAGACGCGCTCCGTGAACTTATCAATAATGCCATTTGCCATAAAGATTATATGGGTGTGGCTATTCAGATGAAAGTTTACAACGACCGCATAGAACTTTGGAACGATGGACTTTTGCCCGATGGCATGATGCCCGCCGACCTTCTTAAACCGCACAAATCAAAACCGCGCAACAAACTCATATCTGCCGTATTTTATCGAGCCGGCTACATAGAAACATGGGGTCGTGGCATCGAAAAAGTGTGCACCGCCTTTGATGCTGAACACATGCGTCGCCCCGAGTTTGAATTTACTTGTGGTGGTTTGAATACTATTATATATAGAAAAGAAGATGTGGGGGAGGAAGGTACACAAACAGGTGAACAAACGAGTACACAAATAGGTATTAACGACCAAGAATTACAAAACAATTGTCCAGAAGTTACCCAAAAGATGCCCAGAAGATGCCCAGAATTCGCCAAGAAAACCTTTGATTATTTGTGTAAGAATCCCTATGCTACTGCAAATGAAATGAGCCAAAATCTTGGGTTAGGTTTTAGAACGATTAATTATCATCTCTCTGCACTCAAAAAAGAAGGTTTGATTGAACGTATCGGTAGTGATATAAAAGGTTATTGGAAAATTAATGTTTTTTAATATTATTGTATTAATATTGCATAGATATTGCATAGATATTGCATAGATATTGCATAGATATTGCACTCTAATTCACCCCAACGCCTTAAACGTAAAATCGTTTTGATGGCAGCATGCTTTTTTGTAGTCGAAGCCGTATATTCGCATATATGCTTCGATAACCTCCGCCGCTCCGTTGTAAAACGGCGTGGAAACGTGCATCTTGGTGGTAACGGTAACAGTCATCTCAGGGGTGAGGATTGTGCCGTTGGTGTGCTTGATGCGGGTTGGGGTGATAAGAAAGACACGGGGCATAGGGGTTATAATTTATTGGCGAGTTCTACGGCGAATTTTCTAAGTTGTTCAGGCGGTATTTCTGATTTTAGGCAATTGTCATTATACAATTCATCGTCTTTTAATGAATTAATTTTGTGTAAATAGCCTTCAAACATATAATTAGCGTTTTCGGACGAACCTAACCAATGGTTTAGAACCTCGTCGGCATATTCTTGTTTGTATCCCCATTCGATGAATTGTTTGTTGATAAATTTTCTTATGCTATCTTTTTGGTCTGGATAATCTTTTATTTTGTTGTTGCCTTTAGCTATCATTGGCATAAAGATAATTTTACCAACCTCACTTGCTAAATCATTTACACTGCAATTGCGTTCGATTTTCTTCCTTTTTTTGCGGTTTTTGTACCATAGATAACCGCCTACACCTAATGCCGCTGGTATTGCAATGGGTAATACTGCCGTTGCTGCGGTACCTGCTGCGGCAGTTGCAAAATAACTGATACCCAAAGTAGATGATAACCATCCTGCAACACCAGTAGTGGCAGCCACCATCGCGCTTCCGCCTACCACTGCGCCACCTGCACCGAGGCCGATTCCAACCGATTCTAATGTTTTTTTGAGCACAGGGTCGTAAGTGTAATGCTCTAAAAAAGCCTTCTCGTTAAGTAAACATTTCTCTGCCATAATTGATTACGCTATTAGTTTGCCTGCAACATATTTGTCGCAAGAAGAGATGAAACCTTTGAACATTTCAGTGTCGGCGATGTCTTTAATCACTGCTACGCCTAATATTATTACATCGAATGGTAACAATAAGCCGTTTAATATGTGACCAAAGAACGGAATGGTGTTGGCGATGGCATGGAGTGTGCCGATTATCAGTAAGCCACATGCAGTGTTTGGAAAACGTTTAATTGCTTCGAATACTAATTTTAACGCAAGTTTTCCGGCTTGGACAAGCATCCCGCCGACTTTTGTTGTTAGATCTACCAAGGATAACATAGCCTCTCTTAATTTTGAGTTCTGAGCGGGTGAAAGCCTTTGCTCAGCTGGTATGATTTTCCCGTCTGGTGTTTTGTTGAAATTGAGATTGTTGATTTCTTCTTCCCAATCGATAAAACGATTGTCGTCTTTTATAGGTAAATTGTACTGTTCCATATTATTTAGTTTAAAACGTTTCTTTATATATACGAACCATTCAGACTCGTGTATTCAAAAATATGTAGCATTTTTCCCTACACTTGTGTAGGAATTTTTACCACATCATCCATATACTCAGCCAAGTCTTTAAAGAAGTTTCTACCAAGCACCCGCGATACACGCTCCAAGACTTCGATGCTTACATATTTCCGTTCAAAAATATCGTAACAATTTGAGCGGTCGCTGCTGATGGCTTTGGCAAGCCACGTGACTGTGCGCTGCTGTTTTTCAAGTTCTTGGCGGATGAGGTGTCCTATGTGGAAGTCGGTGTTCATAGTGATGTGTTTTTGTGGGCTGTACACCTTAATTATATTAGCACAATAAAAAAGCGTGAAGCCGTTTTATGAGTGCCTATCAAACCACTGAGGTATTCCCCAATACCCAATACACTAATAAGCACAAAACGGCTCACGCGTATAAGCGTGAACCTGTCGCTATGCTTATTCTCGTGTATTTCAAAAATTGGGGGAATTTTCAGTAGTTGAGAATAAGAGCGTAAAGCCCAATTAATTAATATGTTATTTTATAGTTGTTTCTGTTTCGTGGTGTGGTGTTTTGGTTAATACTTTATTCGTAGAAAAATCTTTCTTTGTCGCGTTTGCCAAAGAGTCTTGATTTCCTTACCATATTTAAAACCTCGTCTAAATGCTCTTTTTTGAGTTCGTCGACAAAAATCACTGAACCGTTTGATATGCCTTCGAGAATGTCTGATTTTTTTATTTCTTCCACTTCGGTGGCGCATAAAAACGAATCGTAACGCAGAAAGTCATAATCTTGTTTGCGTAACGGGTATTGCATAGCCATCATTTCTGGCTTGTCTTGAATATACTTGTTGATGTTTGAATTAACAAAGAAAAAGCCTACGATGCTGTCTTCTGTTATTCCGATTATGGCAAAAAACTTACCGTGCCCAATGTTGACAAAACTGTCGGAATGTAATATGCGACCTCGTCTGATTTCGTTTTCGTATATTGATGCAGGAAGTTCCATTAATGAGCAAAACTGAATATAGGTTTGGTGGTAACAAAGTTGATATATTCTTCGGTGTCGCCCACTTCGCGGAGCATATCTTTCGGCGAAATTTTTCGTCCATCTTGTGTGTTGTTCCAAGCAAAGTCGTGCGAAATGTTTGTTAAGTCGGCAAAACTCAAATCTTTGCATTTAGCAACGGCGTAATCAAGACACTCAATGTCGCTGTCGGATAGGTAGTCGGTATTACACTTTTGCTTGGCACGCAACATTATTTTGTTGACAATTTCGAGATATTCTGCAATGTCGGCAATATGATCAGAAAAATAACTCTCTCCGCACAGAGCCTTAAAAATGTCGTATATTTTCGACGGCACAGGGCCGTATGGCATTTTTATATAATCGTCGCGAGTTATAGTTCTTCCATATAAGGATAGGTGGCGTTGGTCGGCAAAATAGAGAATCTTGCATATTTTGTGCATATCGGTTCGACCGCCTTCTAACTTATCCAATATATAAAGAATTGCCTGAATTGATGTTTCTTTCTTAAACATGGTAACAACTGTGTTTATAAGCGCAAATCTACGTTTTTTTATTTGAATATGCAAACAATAGTCTTTTTTATTTTTTTACCACACCTTCCATATACTTTGCCAAGTGAATTATTACAAAAAAACGACGGCAGCCCTTCCCACCGTCGTTTTTTTTATTTTAAATGTATAATTCCTACATCTCAATCTTCAATTCATCAATCAATCTTTGGCATTGTCCGTATTTTTCGATAACGAAGAGTACGTAGCGGATGTCTACGTTGATGCAGCGCTGGAAGTCAGAGTTGAATATCCAGTCGGAACACATGGATTCTGAGTTGCCGTCGAAGGCAAGACCTATCAGGCGACCGCGTCCGTCGATTACTGGGCTGCCGCTGTTGCCGCCGGTGATGTCGTTGTTGGTGAGGAAGCATACGTGCATTGTGCCGTCTTGGTCGGCGTAACGTCCGTAATCTCCTTTGTTGTAAAGGTCTTTGAGTTTGGGCGAAACGTCAAATTCATAGTCGCCGGGAATCTCTTTTTCCATAACACCTTTGAGGGTGCAGAAATAGTTCATCAACACACCGTCGTTGTTGGTGCGGATAACGCCGTCGGTTTTGCCGGCTTCGGGCTTAAATGTGCGCGATGTGTAGGTCTGCACTGTGCCGTACGAGAGACGCTCGGTAAAGTTGGCGTCGGGGTAGGTGAGAGCCTTGGGGTTCATAGCAATGCTACCTTTGGTGTAGCGGCGACGGGCTGCGTCGAGAATATTTTCGTATTTTTGGGTGTATTCGTTGAGCGCAAAGTAGATGTTGAGCATATAACGGCTAAACTCGTATGCGGGGTCAAATTGGAGAGTAATCTTTTTGAGCGCAGAAGTGTCGTCGAGAAACTTGTAAAAACCATCTTTGTCCAACAGCGAACTATTGATAAACACACTGTCGATGAGGTTTTCGGGGTTGTCGTATTGGGTGAAAAAGTCGGACATTTCTTTGCCAAAATATTTTTCGATTTCGGCAGGGGTAACGTTCTCCAAAAATGTTTTAATCATAGCCTTCGACACCTTGTAGTCGGTGGGTTTGTTGTAATCTTTGAAAAATTCATCGGCTTTGGCGCGAACCTCTTCGGTGTCGGCTATTTTTGCCATCGATTGCATTGCATAATATGCCGGGTTGAAAAATTCCATTCCGTTGTTGAGCACACATTCAAGCACGTAGTAATAGATTTTTTCAAAACGGGCGAGATTCTCGCAAGCATATTTAATGCTGTCTAAAACTGTTCCGTATTCGGCTTTGCGGGCGGAATTTGCATTAACCCAATTGGTGAAAGCGCGTTCCTGAGCCTGTTTTTCTTCCACGGTGCGTTGTTCTTTGAGACTCTTGTTGGCCTCGATAAATTTTTTCCAATAGTTGCTCGAATGAGAATATTTGGTGGCGTACTTGATGCGCACTGCCTCGTCGGCTTCCATGTCGGCTTTCATAATGTCCTGACGGATACCGCGAACGTATGAGGTAATGTAGTTTTGATTTTCCATATCTTTGATAATCTCAAAACTTGTAGAATGACGTTCGGTGCTGCCGGGGAAACCAATTGTCATTGCAAAATCACCCTCTTTGTAACCTGCAATTGAGATGGGCAAAAAGTGTTTGGGTTTTAAAGGAACGTTCTTTTCAGAATAACTTGCGGGAGTGCCGTCGGGAGCCATATAAACGCGGAAAACCGAAAAGTCGCCTGTGTGACGGGGCCACATCCAGTTGTCGGTGTCGTGTCCAAATTTGCCTATCGACTCAGGACCAGCACCCACAAATCTTACATCTTCGTAATTGATGTAAATTACCATGTAATAGGCATTTCCCGAAAAGAAAGGTTTAATCACAATGTCGTAATAATCGGCTGTGAACTCTTTTTTTGTAGCCTCTTTAAGAGCGTCGGAATTAGAGCGAATGGTTCTTTGACGTTCGTTTTCGGTCATTTTTGGGGTAACGCCTTTGAGCACTTGATCGGTAACGTCGCGAATCTCTTGCATAAACTGCACGTAAAGACCGGGAGTGGGGATTTCGTCTTGCAAAGTTTTAGCCCAAAAACCATCCTTCAAGTAGTTGTGGTCGATGCTACTGTGTTGCTGAATGCTTGTGTATCCGCAGTGGTGGTTGGTAAAAAGCAAACCCTGTTCCGATACGATTTCGCCAGTGCAGTATCCGCCAAAGTTAACCACAGCGTCTTTTAGCGACGATTGTTTAATAGAATAAACATCTTCGGGTTTTAAGCGGAAACCCTGAGCCTTCATTTGTTTGTAGTTTTTGCCAATCATGTTGAGGAGCCACATGCCCTCGTCGGCGCTGGCAGTAAGCGATGATATTGCTATCAACGCAGTAAGTAGTAATGTTTTAATTTTCATTTTGTATTATCTTTTATAAAAAAGTAATTGTTGTTCGAATTAGAATCGGGAATACGTTCGGTATCTAATTGCACTTCTTGAATTTCGGGACCGGGCAATGCAATGGTGCAAGTACGGTTGCCATCGCGCCACATTTCGGCACTTTGGTAAAATTTTTCTGAACCGCCGCCTTTGTAGGTAAATTTCAACATTGCAGGAAGATATTTTTCGCCGTAATTCTCTATTACAATGTAGTTTGTGGAATCTTCGCGGTAAACGTCTTTGATGCCGAGGTCGGTATTGCCGGTTTTTGCAAACCAATTGTTGTAGAAGAATTTAAGGTCTTTGCCCGAAACGTTTTCCAACATATAGAAAAAGTCGTATGGGTGAGCATGTTTTCTACTCCACGCCGTGGTAAATTGCTGCAAAGCCTTCTCCATCACATCGCTACCAACTATGCCTTCCAAAATAGAATATCCCACTTGCGGAGTGTAATACGAAGCCATGGTAAACGCCCACGAACTGCCCATCGAATACGATTTTGTAAATACCGGCTTTGCGTTATCTTCTTCTAAATGATTGCTCACGTAGCGTGCCGAGCGTTTGACGCCGGTGGGCATTGAGCAAATACTGTCTTGGAAAAATTGCGGCACATACATCGTAAGTCCCTCGTCGATAAAACCATACGAGTTTTGGTTGATGCCCGTGAGAAAGGGAAAATATGTATGCGTAATTTCGTGCGAGGTGGTAAAAATCATATCGTCCCAAAGTTTGTCTAAATCCTCGTTTACCATCATGGGAAACTCCATTCCGCCGCTTCCCTCAAACATTGTCATCCACGGATAAGGATATGTAACCGCGGGACGCTTGTGGCTCAGATAGTTAATAGTGCTTTCGGTAAGGTCAACATTATCGCGGAACTTTTCGGAACGATAAACGGCTGCGGCTGTAACATGTTTGCCATCTAAGTCGAATGTTTTTGCTGTCCATTTGCTTGTGGCACTGCATCCAAACACAAAATCCGAAACCGAATCGGCGCAAAAATGCCAAACGTTTTGCTCTTTTTTAACGGTGTGTTTGGTAATATCTTCTTTTGAAATAATGTCGGTTAACTTATTCGACGACAATGCTGTACGATATTTTTTCAACACCTCGGGCGAATACACCTTTTCGGGATTTTGCAGAACGCCCGTTGCCCAAACAGCGGTGTAATGGTCGGTGGTGAGGTTTACATCGTAGTTGGCATTTTCAAAATAAAACTCCTCATTGGCAGAATGTTGAATGCGGTCCCAACCGTAAATATCGTCGTACACAGCAATTTGCGGATAAAAATAGGGCACAAACCAAGTATCGTTGTTGTATTTTCCACCGCGAATATGCGAATTGGCAGCAATCTTATTGTTCCATTTGATAAACAGCGTAATAGATTCGCCTTGGTGCAATGGTTCGGGCAAAGAAGCCTCTATTTGAGTAGCAAACTCGGTGATATTCAGGTCGGTATATTTGCCGTTTTTCACCAATTGAATCTTTTCGATAATCACGCCATCGCCAATATCGCGACGGTCTACATAGCGGTTTTTTCTAACGCCGTCTTTGTAAATATTGCGATAAAGGTTTATTACAATGGAGTTTAGGGCGCCCTGCCCGCAGTTGTAATCGTAAGTAACGGTTTCCTCGCCATAGAGATGACCCTCCGACGTGCGAAAATCGGCATTGATATTATAATGGGCAAAATTGGTTTTGTAATTTTTGCCCGGCACACCGATAGTGGTGCGTGTACCATTGCTTACAGCCACTGCAAAAGCCGAATCGGTATAAGGTTGCGGCAAAGCGGCTGATTTGATTTGCGCCTTACCTGCCACACACGCCGCACACATTGCGGCTGCCAAAATGTATTTTACCTGTTGCATAATGAGATTGTTTTTCAGGTGCAAAGGTAGGGAAAAAATTGATTACTATAAAAAAATCAGCCGCAGATAATGAATCTTATCTACGGCTGAATTTTTTTTAATTATAATGATTTTACAATTTGCAGAAACTCCAACACTGTGTTAGCACACCTCCACAATTGTCGTTGGTGTAAATCATTTTGTCACTGATAGATGGAAGGCTAAACGATGCCGAACTTGCGCCGTATTTGCCGCCGCCGATGTATTGCTGCTCGGGGTAGATTTTATACATTCCGCCGATGCCTGGAAATCCCGGACATTCTACAATTATCCAACCATCTTTTATGCGCCTTGTAGGTACACCCACGCCGTTTTTCTTAACGAGCCAATCGGCTGTGGCATCGCTCGCTATCAGCACCATCCTGACTTTCGCATCGGGGTTTTCTTTGAGGATTTGCTGTTTAACCTTGGCCTCCAATGCCGCGTCGCGCGATTTTGGTATGGTGGGTAGACTTGAAAGATGTTCTTTTACATATTCCAAACGCAGATTGATGATTTCCTCGGCGGTGTATACTTGCTTGCAGTAATATTTGTCGAGGATTTCTTGTGGAATGGTAGCCTGTAATGCTTTTAATCTATCGGTATAGAGCACTTCGTCGGTTGGGTAAATATAGCCGCTTGTAATTGTGTGTTTGTTTCTGTCGTCGATGATGATTCTCAGAATACGGGCTCTTGCATTTGCGCTTTTGCACGGCTCGGCTTTTTTTAGGTTGTAGTCGATTCTTTCTGAAAGATTGTATCCGTATGGTGTTCCTTCGAGTTTTTCTTGAACTTTGGTCGGCAACTTGCTTGCCTCGTCCTTGTGTTTAGACTTTATCATATAAAAATCCATTGATACAAACTGTTGCATATCTTTGGGCTTTTCTTCTGCGTAATACCTATTGTCAAATTCGCTGAATCCAACATCGGTGATTCCGATATTGTTGACGATTGTCCACACGTCATCGAAATATGAGAAACTGTCAACGAGAAAATCGTAATCCTTTGTGTCTAATGCATTATCGATTCTTCTGTACAAATACATATACACACGGATTACATCATACAGTTTTGACGTTGAGTCCACCTTGCCAACGAGTTGCGCGGCTTCGGCGGTGTAGTCTGCCTTGGTATACTCTTTTGGCTTTTCAGGAGCGGGTTTGCTCGGCTTAGGTTGGGGTTGACTTGTCTGTTGAGTAGGCTGGGCGGTTTGGTTGTTGGTTTGTTGTTGTGGTTGAGTTTGCTGTTGTTGAGCAGGTTTTTGGCTTGATTGCTGGTTGCTCTGTTGTGAGTCGTTGCCTTGGAGCATTTCTTTACCAGCCTCTTTTGCCTTGTTTAACAGGTTTTTACCGAATTGGGCATTAGCGTTGATGCTTGTGGCAAACGAAAGAACCAACGTCGCCACTAAGGCTTTAAAAATTGTTGTTTTTTTCATAAAATGTTGTTTTTTAAATTATTAATAATAATGTTAGTTGTATCTAAGGTGGATTAGTAAGGGCACAAAACACCGCTGCGCCGCAAGAAACTAATTCTGCGGCGTATGTTATCTTAAAAGCATAATAATGTGTGTAATAATGGCTGTTGAGAAGGCTTTTTACCAGAAAAAGTAAAGCATATTACCCCCCCCTATAATTAAACTTTACATTATGTTGTAAAAAATAATTTTGAGCCATCAGAGTTTCGGTTTTAAGTTTTATCTACGGCAAAGGTACGGATATTTTTGGAATAATAAATGATTTTGATGAATTTTTTTTTGAAAAAAATTTTTGTGATTTTTTTATTTATGGTATATATTTGCAGTATAGTAACTAACAAATGCAAAACAATGAATACAATTTCTATAAATACGCAACTATACGATTTTGCTGCAAGTTATGCTATGGAAAACAATATTTCCATCACCCAACTTGTAGAGGATTTTTTATCTGGGCTTCTGAAAAAAGTCAAAGCCAAAAAATCAAGCAAGAATTATGTGATGAAAGAAGTGTCAGAACTTTCGCCAATAGTTAAACAACTCGCAGGAATTGCAAAATCCAACGGCAACACATCCGATTCAGAAGATTTGAACGGGATTGACGCAAAGACAGAATATCTTAATGAAAAGTTTTTAAGATGAAACGGATATTTTTGGATACAAACGTCATTATAGACTTTTTGGAACAGCGTGAACCGTTCTTTAAGGCTGCGGCAAACGTCATAGACCTCGGCGCAAAACAAAAAATTATATTATACACCTCCGCAATTTCATTCTTAAACTGCATTTATGTAATACAAAAGACCATTGGTTATGCCAAAGCGGTAGATAGTATTAAACTCTTGACACAAATAATTCACGTTTCTCCTATTACAAATGCAGAGTTTTTTTCGGCACTCAATGTAGAATCGCCTGATATTGAGGATGTAACGCAATACTATTCTGCGATATCCGTCGGATGCGAAACAATTATCACCCGCAATGCAAAAGATTTCCCTAAGGACACCATCTGCATTGTTTCACCCGACGAGTTTCTGAAACAATGGAGCGAAAATACAACGGATTAGTACTGGTATCCAAAACAATTTCCGACGCAATAAAGAAGGCAATTCTCCATCGCGTCGGAAAATGTTTAAGTAATTAGATATTGGTTATTCCCGTTTCCAATCAATTACTTCGTGAAAGCGGTCTTCGTTTTGGCGATAACGGTTTTCAACGTCGCCGTAACGGAACTTTTTGCGGGCGGTGCTTATGGTCATAATGTTACGACCGTCGGCAAGTTCGTATACAACCCAATAGTCGATATACCACCAATTGTTGCCGTCGTTCCATTGACTTTCCATCAAACCGATGCCGCCAATCTTGCAGTTTTTAAACTCAGGATGTTTTTCTCTGAAACCGGCGTAAGGCA
>JAGCVU010000113.1 GCA_017962175.1 Bacteroidales bacterium
GCGCAACTGTGCCGCCACGCCCAACACCTTGGCTGGAATGACATCGGCTGGCTGCTGCTCGCCTAACGTTGTGGGTATCAGGTAAAGATTGCCTTTCATTGTTGTTGATTTGCTTTTGGACAAAGTTAGCAAATTATTGTAAGGGGCTGAATGTTGATTTTTCTCGCACAGCCCCGATGGTTATCGGGGACACTGATTACACAGCGCGATTGCCCCAAGTTTTCTCTATTGTTTCAACTTTTTCTCCCATTCTTCTCTTGAAGGCAATTTGACAAACTCATCATTTTTGGGGTCGCTGATTTTTTCGAGCCGTGAAGAGTGAATATACCCGCCTTCTACGATTTTTCCGTTGCTGTCTGCCGTGAAAGCAATCTTGCACCAACCATTTGGCAAGTATGTACCCCATACCATATCACCATCATTTATTGTGCGGATTACCTTGGCATTGCCGCTTGCTTCCGCGCGAATGTTTGCATAGCCATCTTTGTCGTGAACCACAAATGGAATTTGGATCAGTTGTCTTATCTGATTATTATTGTCGTCAAGGTCAACTCTTTCATAATTCACATATTTACCATCATTAACAGGTACTTCTTCCAACCCTCCAAGTTCTTTCCATGATTTAATTATTTCATAATGACCATTTTCATTTAGGTATGACAATTCATAATGACCCCCATATTTCAGTGTGTTGGGGGCTTTAGCCAATATCAATCCATTGGGTAGATATGCCACTTGTGAACTAAATGATTCTCCACTACACCTCACAATATTTGCAGACGAATCAAAAGGATATAATGGCGCTCCCGCATTCCAACTATCAAAAGAATGATAGGACAATAAGTTGCCGTTAAAATCAAAAACTAATGTATAATATGTTATATCCTCAGTAACTTGTGCTTCCCAAAAATAGACAACATAATATTTTTCTTTGAAAAATGATTTTGCAGAAGCAAATAACGAAGGGGTAAAGTCAGAAGAATAGCCTTCCAATCCGCCCCATTTATTGTCTAATTTCACATATTGCCCCCTATCGTTTTTAGTGGTCCATTCTTTACCTTTAAAAGTGATTCTATTTTTTTTGCCATTTATTATAGCATAAGTGCTATCACATAATACTGTTTTGATAAAATTTACAAATCTTTGATTTATAGAATCTTCTTTTTGATATGAAAAACCATGAACTAAACAAAAAATGTCATTTTCTTCTGCTGCTATATAATATGTTTCTCCACACCAATATGGCAATATCCCATATTCTATCGTTGGCAATTTTTCAATGAAATTGAGAACTTCCTGTTTTTTCTGTGCTTGTGCAACAAACGTTGCCGCAATACAAAAGCATAGTAATACGCTATTTTTCATGACAATATTCTATTTTGAAATATATCAGCAATGTTGCAGACCAAAGTTAGAAACTTTTTGCAGTTTCAAGACGCGTTGGTGTTGTAAAGAGTTGCGTTTGGTAGATAAATAATTGTGGGTATCAGGTAAAGATTGCCTTTCATTGTTGTTGATTTGCTTTCGGACAAAGTTAGCAAATTATTGTAAGGGGGTGAATGCTGATTTTTCTCGCACAGCCCCGATAGTTATCGGGGACACTGATTACACAGATTTTTTTTGAACGCAGTCCACATATATTGTGAACGCAGATGACGCAGATTTAACAGATTTATTGTGATTTAATAAACTATTTCTTTGTTTCCACGAACTGCAAATCTTCTCGTTTCAAATAGCCCTTAATGTACTTGTTTGGCTCGGGCTCGTATTCCACTTGTAGCAAATCGCCCATAGTGTCTCGTACAATTACAATATCGTCTTTGTTTATTGTTGTGCCCGTGGCGTTTTGCAAACTGTCAAGTAACTGCACATTATCGACTTTTATGCCACAAATATCATACTCTAAAAAATCACGTGCATAGTTTCTTTGGTCGTACAAACCACGTTTGTATAAAACCGATTGGGCTTTTTTAGGTAATCGTTCAAGATAGGAACACTCTTCCATAAAAAAAGACAATGATTCCTTTTCTGACACCGAAAAAAACGTACTTTCTTGAAAAATCAGTACACCATTTTGTTCTATGGCACTAATAAAATACTTTCCCGCATCATATAATTGTTCTATTGAATTTACATCTTTAGTATCGGAAAAACCATATCTGTATATCACAACATTCATATCAAGATAATCTCTATAAGATGATAGAAAAAGTTGTTTTTTATCTTTTATAAGATAAAATTCTTCTCCTATCCCCGCTCTTCCTTCATTTGAGACATCTTCATCTACGACCCATATTCCTTGCATTTGATTTATTGAATAGTTTTGCCCGTAAGCAATCCCTATACAAAACACCAATGATAATATCACACTAATTTTCCTCATAACTTAAAAATTTACTAGCATTATTAGTATTGTTTTCTCTCGCAGTATATCCATTAACATCATTACTTTTTGTTTTCCCTATCTGACCGCCGTTAACCATAATGGAAACATTCAATATACTTGTATCATCAACTTTATCGCAATATTTATTTACATCTTTCATCTTCCAATAAGCCATAGCTAATTTCATTGCCAAATCAACATCTGTTTTGGCTTGCTCCGCAAAAGACACAATATGGTATCTATCAGCAATATTGTCATAAGCCAAAGTTAGAAACTTTTTGCAGTTTCAAGACTCGTTGGTGTTGTAAAGAGTTGCGTTTGGTAGATAAATAATTGTGGGTATCAGGAAAAGATTGCCTTTCATTGTTTCAAATATTTCAATGCTAAAATAGAAAAGTTTTCGGCGAAGAAACAATGTTTGCAATGTAGAAACTACAATGGCGCAATTATTTCAGCGGGAAAAGCCACTTTAATTACACCATTCAGCATCGGCAAATTCATCACAAAAACACCAAATGAATTACCACAAAAACGCCGAATGAATTACCACAAAAACGCCGAATGAATTACCACGAAAACACCGAATGAAAATAGGATATTAAATTATTATTCATATATTTGTGGTCGAAATTTAAAGACAATATTATGGAATATTTAGAGCGTATGGCCGACAGCCAAATACAGGAACTACTGAACGCCTTTGGTGCGGTGCTGATAGAAGGTCCGAAATGGTGCGGAAAAACCACATCGGCCGAACACATCGCGGCA
>JAGCVU010000114.1 GCA_017962175.1 Bacteroidales bacterium
AAATTTTTATCTTTGTGTCGTCAGACACAACCTGGCAAACGGTGACCCCACCATCTATCTCGGTTGTGAATTGCTTTCAAATTTTTATCTTTGTGTCGTCAGACACAACCAGTTGGCTATCAAGAAACACTTTTGATATAGTTGTGAATTGCTTTCAAATTTTTATCTTTGTGTCGTCAGACACAACCGGGTTCTGGCCGTTGAATAACTTAACACCCGTTGTGAATTGCTTTCAAATTTTTATCTTTGTGTCGTCAGACACAACCTCGATCTGAACAAAGAGATGACACACAAAGAGTTACAACGCTTTAAGAAAATAAAAAAAAGTGTTTCTGACTAAAACGAAAAACCGCCATTTGGCGGTTTTTTGTTTTCTAAAAGAGTTCAAGTTGCTGAGGTCCTTTGTCAGGTGAGGTGGGATTGCGACCATAAAAAATCTCTATCGCTCCAAATTGTTTGTCGGTAACACACATTACACCCACTTTGCCTTCTTCGGGCAGAAACGATTTCACCCGCTTGATATGCACCGCCGCATTTTCGCTACTTGGACAGTGGCGGATATACATCGAAAACTGAAACATTGTAAATCCATCTGCCATAATCTGTTTGCGAAAATTGGCAGCCGCCTTTCGCTGTTTCTTGGTTTCGGTAGGAAGGTCGAACATCACTAACACCCACATAATTCTATATTCGCTTAATCGGTTTAGCATATCATTTCGGGATAAGAAATTTTACGAATAGTGCCGTCGTAACATTTATAGAGAGAGGCTGTGGTGATGGAGGCTGCCACCATCAAGGGACTACGCTTGCCGTCGATTACCACATCGAGCGTGGGTATAGATAGAAACTCCGCTTTGAAATCTTTATCAATTTCAATCTTGTCGGGATGTGATGTATAATAGGTGTACACAAATTCGTCAACGTATGGGCGATAAGGCTCCATAATATCATCGACAAGGCAATAAGCATTATAACGGTTGTGGTGATGAATGCCGAGCGTGGGCAACAATCCGCTACTAACTAACGAACGGGCTATCACTGCTCGGAGTATAGCATAACCATAATTGAGATAACTATTTGGAGCGATGCCTTCGCGGTCGCGAACAAAGTTTTCGATATGAGATTTGAAAAGATTGCGCCAATAATATGCGGCGGCTCGCCCTTCGGTATTGTCGGGGTCGCCACTACGCACCTCGTTTGCCCAAACGTGCATACAATTGTGGCTTTCGCCTGATGTTTTTTCTAACACCGCCGCTTGATTAAGGATTTTCTGACGGATGGTTTGTTGCCAAAGTTGTTTTTTCAATGGCAACGAGGCATCTATCTGTGCGCGAAAACGTTCGCTTTGCACGGTATGTCCGCATAGCGGAAGCATCAAACCCACAGGCAAATGCGAACCGTCGCAAGTGATAAGGGCGGTGTTATTGTCCAACAGTTTTTCTATAAGACCTTGGGTAATAGTTATTTGTCTATTATCCAACACCACAATGCCTATATCCTCAATCGGGACGGTTTGAGTAGTTTTTTCCTCGAAAATGGGCGGCACTTTTTTATTATATGCCGCCCCAGGAAGTTTAATCACCATTTGGCTGTTGTTCAGCGACAGGTATGCCGGGTTGCTGAAACATAATGTTCGTTTAATCATATTGACAAGGTTAATTTATTGGTTTGGTTTAATTAGCCGCGTCAATATGTGTGCCAAAATAATTAATATTCACCTACGGAAACAATTTGTCCAATGTGGTTGATACGGACTTTGACAATATTAGAAATTGCTTTTAGTCCCAATTGAGGCTTGTAAGTAATGCCCTTTAATTCTTTTGGTTCTGCAACGGCAGTTTCTAAATGATGCCTGAAAAAATAGTTTTTTGTTGCAATTTTTTGCACCCTAAACAAATGTGGACTTATAATCGAATAGTTTTCAACTTTTTTGAACCACGATTCATCGTATTCTTTGGGATTGAAAACACATACGTTATTTTCATCGTATTCTGGAAAAACGAAATATTCGTTTTGTTTCATTGTAAAAAGGAATTGCCAACCTTCTTCCTTTTTATACTCTTTGTCGATAATTGGAAGGCCAAGCATTGCGCGAGATGTTGCCTCGTAAAACGATACAATTTTTTCATCAAGTTCATACTTGATGTTGCCATTTTCATCTGTTTGGAACAAATTGTCTTTCCCCAATATAGGCTTTCTATATATAGCCACGTGATGGTTGTTGCTGGTGCTTACAAAATCAACAGGTTGCTTGTTGCCGACTTTGCCCAAACATAGGTTGCCGTCCTTATCACGTTTGCTGTGAAGTGCTTCGACATTGTTTACTCCGCTGATTGTCACGCATTTTAGTGCAATGCCTTTTGATTTGTTGAGCCAAATTGGGTTTTCATCCAAATTAGAGAAGGCTTGTTTTGCATCGCCACCGTATTCTTTCAATCTATCCTCCAAAATTGATTTGATATGGCTATCAACCACTTTTTCTACATTCAAATCGGGAGATATAGGTTTACGAATAGTGTAAGCAATTTCATAAGTTACAATCTTTACCTTTTCAGGTACTTTGTCGGTATGCAATTCATTGAGCCACAATGGATTTTTATCCAACGCATTTTTACCTGTGAAGGCTTTTTTGGGGTCGTTTCCGCAGGATTCCAAACGAGCAAGCAATGCCTCGCGATAGCGTGGCGATGTTACTGTGGCTATTTTCTTTGCGTCAAAAGAGGCGTTGACCTTTTCTATGTTGACAACCACCTTTTTATAACTTCCATAAATGCTTTCATTGTGAAGTTGTCCGCGAGGTGTCAGTTGAACCTTTTTGTTGCAACCGTTTCTTTTTTTAGAAACATTGACATTTCGTGTTACAACTTTGTTTTTAGCCTTGATTGAAACCAATATGTTTTCCAATTGGCGTTTTGCCTCGGCTCTAAACTCGTCTAATGGCATCGGTGGATTGAACCTCAGTTTTCCTTTGTCGTCGCGGTAAAGTTGAGTGCGTTCAATGGCAAACACTGCTCCGGCTCGTTGTTCTTTTGGCAAGTCCATAAATTCAACGTTGTCTAAATCAACATACACGTCTGATGTTTTTTCTACACGTGCATTCAAGTTGTTGAGATATTGGATAAAACTGCGTTTTGTGAACGCAATTGTAAGAGCATCCATAGCATGATGGCGATGGTCGTTGCGTTTTGTCCAATCTTTGATTTTGCGAATCTTGTATTTGTTGCCGTTGTAATCGGTATCTTCCTCGATTTCTGTAAGTCCGAGTTTGTCGTACTTATCCCAATTGAGTTCTTGCATTACATTCACAAGTTGCCAATCTTCTCTTAGTCGGTCGGTTACACTGCCCGTAGTGGTAACTACGTATTTTACAATACTTTCAAGCATTTCTTTTGCTTTCTTGGCAATGTATTGAGAGTCGCGCAAATCTCGGTTGATAAAGCCCGAAGGAATGTCGGATTCTTTCATCAACAATTTGTCGTGCTTAGTCTTAGAAATTACTTTTTGAGCAAGCAAATGGTCGATACGATTTTTATATTCTGTGGCACCGTTTTCTCCGTATCTTTCCGAAACAAAATCAAACGCTGTCATTTTACCTTTGTCGATATTGATTTGTCGTGCTTCAAGAGTTTTATTTGAGAACGAATCATCAAAAAGCGATGCTTGCGGAATGATATGCTCTATATCAAATTCCTTGCTGAATAGTTTCGATTTTGGAATATATGTATTGGAATACAACGTTTTGAAACAGTTTTTTTCCAATTCCAAGTAAAGTTTATAACGAATGATGTCGTTGCGACTTACGTGTTTAAGTCCAAAATCTTGCTGCAACTCTTTAACATATTTTTCGTGCAGTTTGGTAGTATTAGCCATTGATTTTGCCATTTCATCACGTTCGGTCTGCGACTTTTTGAGTTCGCGAGCAAGTTCTATACGGATTTCGTCAGGTTTGCCATATTCATCAATTATGGCATTGACAACATTCACGGTCTGATTCAAAATTTTCTCCACCACAGGATTTCTAAGACTGTTCTTAGGCAGAACTTCCAATTTGTTTTTCAACACCTTCTTGTCGATTTCCTCTTTTGTGAGTGAATTTTTTGAATGACGGTAACCGGCATACTCGCATGCTGTACTATAATTGAGCCCATCTTTCATGTGGGGTAGAATCTTTCGCAATGCTTTTGCGCTTAGATTTCCATAGTCTGATTCAAAAGTCAAATTCGCAAGAGCCTTAGCACAATCGGTATCGAATCCAAATTTTTGAGTTAGTTTTTGAATTAGTTCGTTGTTTTCGCCTTCAAACGAATACAATAAGTGCCAAAGTTGATAGATTTTTTGCTTTTCAAAATCTTTGCCTTCGATTGTGGAATCAAATTCGTATCCCTTGCGGTCAACTTTAAAGGTATCAAGCACATTGTATATTTTGGCAAGCGTTCTATTGCCGTCTAACTCATCGAATTTTATGTCGGCATCTTTTGCATTTCCGAAAAGAAGTTTGATGATTTCGGCTTTGGAAAGTTTTTCCTTTATAGTCAATTGATTAAAAAGTTCTTGTTTTTCTTCTTCGGTCAATGGACGTTTGCCCAAACCGTAGTCGCTTGACCATCCGAAAAGGTCTTTTTGATTGTTTGGCATCACAGAGCCGGAAACAATAACGTCATTCAATCGTTGCCAAATTCTAAATTCTTGAAACAGCGGAGATGATTTCGGACAAACTTTTAGACCGATGGTTCTTGTCTTTTTTTTGCCGTTTTCTTCATATTCAACCTGACGACTTTCAAATTCGCAATACGAAATCAATCCTTTTTGCGATTTTAGTTTGCGTTGAAAGAAAATTACAACATCGCGGATTTCTTCCTTTAAATCATTAGTTAGTTCTTTGTGAAATTTTGCCTGAGTTCCCCAAATGGTTTCAAATTCGTCTAAATAGTCCTGACGGTAGAATACTTGGTTTTTAAGGCTGAAATGAGGATTGGCATCGAGTTGTTGCATATGATATTGTCCTACGGTCAAATGATTAAGATGCAACACTTTGCTGCGGTCGCTGATATTGCCAAGATAACCGCTCGCATTAGCAATTTGACCATTAATTTCTTGCAAGACAACAGCAATTTGCTCCAAATCAAGTTTTTGAGAAAGACCCTTTACTCGCCATCTATAATTATCCAATTTTAGTTCTGCGCCTTTGGTTTCTCGTTTGATGCCTACAACTTTCAAAAAATCACGGCACAATCCCCAAGTCTGTTTACCGTTTTTGCCGGTCAATTGTTCTTTAAAATCCTCGGTGATTATTTCAGGATAGAATTGTTTTTGACAATCCAACACCTTATTTAATTCATTCTGCAAATCGGAGCGATAAAAATCGGGAATAGACTTTTGCTTTCGCTCCAAAAGTTGAAGTGCGTACTGTCCGGGGGTTAGGTTATCATTGTAAAGGATTTTTGCAACATCGATAGAATCCACAGCCTGACCTTCGTCGGTGGCTTTAACCTTGCGACTACTTTTATAGCCGCGTTTTTTGTTTATCATAAGCAACACACGAGCAAATTCTTGCAAAGAAATTTCTTCTGATGCGGCTTTTGCCCTCAGTCGGTAGGTTTCAAAGGTTGTACGATTGCCATTTTCCGACAATATGGTATCGTCGGAAATAAAATTATGTTGTTTTAAAACTTCAATAAGGTTTTGGCGGCGCAGTTTATAACGTTGAAGATTTCGGCGCATACTGCGTTTAAGGGTTCTATCCGCATTTGTGGTTATGGATTTGCCCTTTTCAAAATTATTGATTTCATCGGTAGTCAACGGATTCACCCTGACACCGAGCCTAATAATAGATGACTGTTCATCGTTTTTTTCGGCTTCATTTACAACAGCCCATCCTATTGAGTTAGTACCTAAGTCAAGTCCTAATATTTTTTTCATAATATTACGTTTTTTATTTGCAAATATAAGAAAAGATTCTTATAATTGCAACAAATTTGAAAGCAATTCACAATAAGGATTATTCCGTTGTGAAAACATTAGGTTGCCCTCGTCCTTCAACGGGGGTATTTTTTTATTCCTACATAAGTTTTCAAAAAATCTCCACCCAAAAAAGGGAGTTGCGTTGTGATTTGTGTTCAATTTTATAATTTCGCACCATCAAACACAACATAAGCAACAGATATGAACAAGGAATGGTCGGAACAAAATAAGAGGATTCAGTCGTTAATCAAAAAGGCAGACACTTTAGAACAAGGCAAAAAAGTCCTTTTCGATTTGCGCAATGATCTAATGAACACGCTTCTTTCATTTAGAGAAAACCTAAAAAGAGAAGATTTTGATTCTATGCCTTTTATGAATGCTGACGGGTATCACTGCAAAAATATTGCATATTCTATTTGGCATATTTTCCGAATTGAGGATATCGTTGCTCACACACTCATCAACGGTGATGAAGAAGTGTTCTTTTCAGGAAACTATCAAAACCGTATTAACTCTCCGATAATCACAACAGGGAATGAACTCATTAAAGAACAAATCTCAAATTTTACAAAGCATTTAAATATAGATGAACTATATTCTTATAGCGCTGATGTAAAGAAGAGTACAGAAGATATAATACGCAATTTGACATATAATAATCTAAAGAACAACGTAACAGAATACCGCAAAGAAAAACTTAAATCTTTGGGAGTTGTCAGTTCAGATGAAAATGCCGTTTGGTTAATTGATTATTGGTGCAATAAAGATGTACGCGGTCTTATTCAAATGCCATTTTCAAGACACTGGATCATGCACATTGAAGCGTGTTTAAGGATAAAAAATAAATTAGTTTTATTAGTTTAATTCGTTGTTAAATAACTTTTCTGCACGAATCCACCCCCTATTCTTTCACAAAATCGTAAAATTTGCAAATTTGTGAAAATATAAGCCCGTTTATTTTCAAAAAATCATAAAAATCGCAAATTTGTGAAAATATAAGCCGCTTTATTTGCAAAATCTCCACCACCACTCCCATTACATATTCCCCAATTATTTTTATCTTTGCATCATAAGAATCAGCAAATCTTTAATTATTTTGAAAATGGAACGTTATGTTAGGAACGATTACGAAAAGAAAGACTTGGAGGAAAAACTGAGAATGATAGAATCAGGTGAAGTGTCATTTTCCTCTTGGGAGGAAGCCGAAGCACAAGCACGACTTTTTCAACAAGCAAGAAAATATTCTTTCAGCACCACCAATCAAGATAAAATCAGTCTACACGATTGCTATTTAAGCAACGCCGAATTAAACGGCAACAGGCTTACCTTATATTTTGATGACGGATTTATGCATGCAGACATTTCTGACAATTGGCCAAATACCGAAAACGCAAAAATAGATTTACTATTATCCTCAGAATCAGAAGCCTATCTAATATTTTACGAAACCGACGACCAGACAGTTTTTACAAAATATACCATTCAGCAAGTAGTTGACAAAATTACCACCAAGGAATGGGAACTTGAATTTTATTACGAAGAGAATGAACCTCAGAAATTTATCCATTCATGTTGGATACACACTCAAAATCTAAGATCATTCTTGTCCACACTAATAATCCCCATCCAAGAGCCTCCAATTTTTTATTGGAATACACCAAAGAGGTAATCATCTCCACCTCACCCATCAAATTTTGCGAAAAGTGCAGTTTTAGCCCCAAAAAATTTTGCGAAAACTGCAAAAGGATATATATTTGCTTGATTTTTAACACTTTTAATTCACTCAATATGGACACATTTATCAACGCCCTACTTAGCCCCAAAACCGACAGAATGCTTCCCGAAAACGGCGACAAAATATTGGTATGCGAAATTTGCGGAAAAAGGATTATTTAGTTTGCACTAATTTTAATAATTGGCGGTGTAAAATTTGCATTGGCAGTGTAAATTTTATAATTTTGGCGGTGTAAAAAAATATAACATTATGGGAGATACATTGCAAAATAAACTAAAAGAATGTGATAGGTTGCAACAACAACTTTGGGGCTACCGTCCCCTCGGTGCCGAAACTCTCAAATCGCTTAAAGACTATTACCGCATTGGGCTCACCTTTACAAGCAATGCCATTGAGGGCAACAGCCTTACCGAAAGCGAAACCAAAGTGGTTGTAGAAGACGGACTTACCGTTGAAGGCAAGCCGTTAAAAGACCTTTACGAAGCCACAGGACATGCTTCGGCTTTCGATTTTGTTTATTCGCTCGCCAAAGACAAACCTTTGGAAGAATCTGATATTCTTACCATTCATAAACTTTTTTACGAAAAAATAGATGTTTCAAAAGCGGGCATTTACCGCAAAGTTCCGGTATTTATCAGCGGCAGCAAATATGCGGTTTCGCCTGTGGACAAAATTGAGAACCGAATATCCAAACTTGTTGATTGGTACAATAATAACGAAAACAAAATTCATCCTGTGATACTTGCGGCACAAATGCACAAGCGTTTTGTGTTTATTCACCCTTTTATCGACGGCAACGGACGTTTGGCAAGGTTGCTTATGAACCTTGCACTTATGCGAAACGATTATAACATTGCCATCATTCCGCAAATAATGCGCAGCGAATATATTTCGGTATTAGAACGTGCCCACAGCAACGATACGCCTTTCACTGTATTTATCGCCGACCGAGTAATAGCCACACAATCAGATATTTTGCGACTTTTCAGTGAAACGATTCCGCAGCCTGATATACTGCCATTGGAACAAATGCTACAAGATACCATATTGAATAATCCCGGAATCAATGCGCCGGCACTTGCTTTAAAACTTGCACGAAGTCTTAGAACCATACAGCGTTACCTCCGCACCTTGTCGCAAAACGGCATTATTGAATTCAGAGGAGTTGCCAAAAAAGGCGGCTATTACATTAAATAATCCACTTATAAAAAAGTATCATACAAATAATTATACCCATGCCACATCAATACATCACCAGCGACCTGCACCTTCTTCACGAGCGGATTATTAAATATGCCGACCGCACTGAATATCGACCGGCTAACCACAAAAAAGCCATTCAAATGAGTTGGGATATTGTTAACTCTATCAACCAACAAATTCCCGACAGCAACGATGTGGTGCTGTGGAATTTAGGCGATTTGTATTTTGGCAAAACGCTCTCTACAAGAACTTTATCCCTTTTGCAAGATTTTGTAAAAGGGATGAAAGGCAAACACCGTCAGTTGAAACTTGTTTTGGGCAATCACGACAAACCTTTTATCGAATACATCAAATATCTTGGTTTCGACTATATCTACGACTACCCCGTGGTGATAAACGAAAAATACATTTTAAGCCACGAACCGTTTTTCCTGTCCGACCCGCATTTTATTAACATTCACGGACATACACATCAAAAATTTGTAGGCAGCGACTATTTTTGTTGGGTATTGGAAAACAGAGAGATGGTGGTGAAGGCATACAAAGATTCGCGCCGCAAATGTCCGTTCAACCCCGATTTAAAAAAGGAAAATTGGCAACAATTGATAGTTAATCCCGTTCAATATGTCAATGTATGTTGGGATGCCAATGATTATAAAGTTTTGAAATTAGAAGATATATTGTAAAAACACATCACAAGCAATGGATAATAAAGTTGAAATAATAGAAACAGGAGAAGGACTCGTAAACATAAAGAACCAATGCCCAAATTGCGGCTCATACCAACTCAAATACAACGAAAAGTTAGGCAAAATTTTTTGCAGCTTTTGCAACAACACTTTCGAGCCAAAAGAAATTGAAGGCATAGAAACTGATTTAAAAGAACTTACTACCCAAAGAATAGGTAGCGGAGCCCTCGACATCAACCCTGAGTTCAACAACATTATGACTTTCAAATGTCCCAGTTGCGGTGCCGAAGTGGTTTTTGATACTAAATCATCCACTCAGACCAAATGCCATTGGTGTCATAGTATTTTAACTATCAACGAACGCATTCCAAACGGTGCTGTACCCGATGTAATTCTTCCATTTAAAATTACAAAAGAAGAAGCAATGGAAGAAATTAATAAATTTGTTGACAATAAACGATTTTTTGCCCGATCGGATTTCAAAAACAATTTCACTGCCGAAAATACAGTTGGTGTGTATTTACCATACCTTTTAGTGGATGTTAACGCACATTGCAAACTCACAGGCGAAGGCGAAAAGTATCTTCAGACCAACCAAGTCGACAATGTTTCGGCAAATGCTTACAGAATTGAACGAGAATTCAATATCACAATAGATGACCTTTCAATTGAATCAAACAGCAACATTTTAGATAAAAACACCAACAATACCAACAATATAATTAATTCAATAATGCCGTTCGACACCGAAAACTGCGTTAAATTTGAATCTAATTATTTAGTAGGATACTCTTGCGAAAAACGAGATGTCAACATTTCAAACCTAAAGGAAAAAGCCGACAAACAAGTTAAAGATATCATTAGGGCATCGATGAAAAGCTCTATCAATCAATACGATCGTGGCGTTAGCTGGAAAAAACAAGATATCAATATATTTGGTTCTCAATGGATTGCTGCATATCTTCCTGTTTGGCTATATTCATTTCAACAAAAAGATGGCACAATTCATTATATAGCGGTTAATGCTAGAACAAAAGAAACTCATGGAAGCATACCGCCTGATAATTTCAAATTAAATTTATGGACGATAGTAATAGTAAGTGTATTATTCATATTGTTATTTATATTACCAGAAGAAAACAAAGAAGATTCTATTAATATTGTATCAGGTGTATGTATAGCTGTGATTTGTGCTAATATATTTATTAAACAATCATACAGAAGCAAAAGTTTGCGACACAACTATGAAAAAGAAACCAAATATAATGTTACCGACTTAGTATCAAATGATACATTTATAGGACGGAGAAATGGATTATCGTCTTCGTATATTGCATATAGAAACGACAATAAAGCTTTTGGTGCTTAAACACCTTTTTTAATCCTCCGACAATTGTTTGCTCATTCGCCTATAGGTTGAGAAGACCTTAGCACGCGACACAAAGCCAATATATTTGTTGTTTTCGTCGAGCACGGCAATGTTGAATTTGTCGGAGGTGGAAAATTTTGTTGCCACCGAATCCATACTTTCATCAATGCGCACAGTGTATTCAGGACGGAAACAAAGGTCTTTAACAAACACCTTGTCGTACTGCTCGGGGTGAAACATTATCTTGCGAATGTCGTCCATCTTGATAATACCTATAAAGGTGTTGTCGGTGCGGCTAACCACAGCAAAAATATTTCGCGTAGTGCCTTCCACAGCCTTCACAAGCACACGCAAAGTATCTTCGGGGAAAACAACGGCAAAATTGGTCTCAATAAGTTTCTCTAATTTCATCAGGTTGAGCACATTCTTGTCGGTGTGATGAGTGAGAAGTTCGTTGCGGCGGGCAAGTTGATAAGTGTATATCGAATTGGTAATGAATTTCTTAGTAAAAATATACGACAGCACGCTCACCATCATCAGCGGCACAAAAAGTTTGTAACCACCTGTAAGTTCAGCAATTAGGAATACAGCCGTAAGTGGAGCGTGAAGCACACCGGCAATTGTTCCTGCCATACCCACAAGAGCAAAATTGGCAGCGTGAATATCCTGAAAACCCAATCGAGTAAGTACTGTGGATAGCAACAGTCCCGTAGTAGCCCCCACAAAGAGCGACGGTGCAAATATACCTCCCACACCTCCTGCGGCAAATGTTGCTGATGTGGCAAGAGGTTTTGCAAGCGTTAGGGCTGTAAGCAGAAGCACCGTTCCCCAGCCGCTGTGCCACGATGAGAAAATGCTATTGCGGTAAATAGGCTTAATGTCGCCGTTGAGACTATTGGATATTATATCGTAACCTTCGCCAAAGAGCGACGGAAAAAGAAAAATCATACCCGTGAGCAGCAACGCGCCCCAAACCAATTTCCAAAATGTGGAATTAATCTTGCGAAACTGTTGCGACACCCAAATATAACTACGTGTAAAATAGATAGATGTAAAAGCGCAAACCAATCCGAGGAGAATAAAATAAGGCACGTCGTTGCTGGTAAAGGCATCGGTCATGCGGAAAAAATAAACCGGGCTGCTTCCCGAAAGCATGTACGAAATCAAAACTCCCGTTACCGAAGAAATCAGCAAAGGAACGAGCGAACTCATTGTAAGGTCGAGCATAAACACCTCCATCACAAACACCACTCCCGTAATCGGGGCTTTAAATATGGCTGCAAGTGCTGCGGCGGTGGCGCATCCAAGCATCAGAAGACGC
>JAGCVU010000115.1 GCA_017962175.1 Bacteroidales bacterium
CGCTGAGCCATTTCCACAAGAGCGTCAGCCTCGCGCCAGTCGTAGAGGTCTTTTTTGGGATGGATTTCCTCGGGTTTCATACAGTTTTCGGGCACAACAGCCGAAAAATTGTTGCGGATGGCGTTCACAACCTTAGGATCGGTGCTCACAGCCTGACGAACATTGATTGCGGCACCGATGAGAAACTTACCTTCAAACGCTTTGCGCATCGAAGGCTTACCATCGTCAACATATTCGCACTTAATTTCTTTCGGTTGGTTTTCAGTGGGTTGCGCACCCTGTTTGCAAGCAGCAGTTAAAGCCAATGCTGTTATTACCGTTAAAGGTAATGCTTTTGATTTAAGATTCATAGGTATAAAATTACAAAAATTAGTGATGTATGATGTCCTTTTTTTCGAGGGCAAAGGTAAAAAAAAGAAATAATTTGAAGGTAATAATAAAAATTATCAACGAATTAAACGAAATACACGAAAACTAACCTAAATAAGAAATAATTACGAATACCGCAAGCGGTGACGAATACACATCCAATCATAAAGTTTTATATGAAGGTTTTATTAAGAAGGTTTTATAAGTAATCTTTATTAAGAAAGTTTAAACAAGCTGAGATTCGTTTAATTCGTAAAAATAGGGAACAACTTGTTGTTTCCTAATTATTCGTAAAAAATAATTTCGTTTTAATTCGTGTAATTCGTTGATAAAATTACTATTTCGCAAAAATGTTGAAGTACTAACATAACGTTTGTTACTATCTTGCAAAAATGTTGAAATCAAAAAAAAACTGTATTTTTCTATTTCGCAAAAATGTTGAAACGCTAACATAACGTTTGGTAGCATCTCCTGAAAATCTTGAAATCAAAAAAAACTGTTTGTTACTATTTACCGAAAATCTTGAAGTCCTAACATAACGTTTGTTACTATCTCCCAAAAATCTTGAAAAACAAAAAAATCCTGCCGTTAAAAATTTCAAAACGACAGGATTATGATATCATTAAGCGATTGAAAACCTATGCTTTGTGGCGGGCTTCAATTTCGCGGTTCATTTCGTCGAGACGTTCGTCGGTGAGGGGGTATTTCTTAATCAAGAGGGCTACCACTACCAACAAGAGCGCAGGAATTATGCAAGTGAACCAAAGTATTGCGTTCTGCACTGTTTCATTATATTTTGCCAACTCGGTGTAATATGCGTTTACAGGTGCGCTGATAAACGATGCCAAGAATACTACTACAAATACGCCAAGCACAAGTTGAAGGCATTTGTTTGCCTTAAACTCTTTGAACATATCACCAAACGATACAGGTTTTTCGGGTGTGGTGGCAATGTTTTCTTTGCTGCCCAAGAAACAGAGTGTCAAGAGAACAAAACCTACAATTGCAAACACACAGATAACTGTAAACCAAGCCATTGGATCGGTGGGCAATGCGGCTTCTTCGCTTGCAAGGTCAAAACCGATAAGACCCATTACCAAAGGTGTAATCCATCCGGCAATTGAGAATCCTGCCTTGAATGCAACACCTGCAAGGGCGTTTACAGTAGCGGCGGGACGGTTGCCTGTGCGGTATTCCGAATCGGTAATTACCTCAGGTACAAGAGCCCACATAAGCGAACCCACGAGCAAACCAACGCCGGTCATAATCTTCGCAATTTTTACAACGATTGCGCTCTCTTGAACGTCGCCAAACTTACCTACGCAGAAGAGTATTGCAAAACCGATAAAACCTATCGAAAGAAGGGTGTAATAGAGTCCTTTTTTGCCGAGGAGTTTTTTCAAAATGGGGAGCGATGGCAAAATAATGAATGCGGGAATTGTGCCGATAGCCATAAATACTGCCTGATCCCAGTTGATTGCCTGATGTAAAAACATTGCAAGACCGATGGGGAAACCAGCCTGAACCACAATTTGTCCGATGTTGGCGCAAACCATACGGGTGGAGGTAAGAATGAGCACCTCGTCGTTGTCGCGGGTCATACTTGCCATAATAGAGCCGTAGGGGATATTCACTACCGAATAAATCATACTAAGAATTGTATAACTTAATGTGGCATACACCATTTTTGCGCCCATCGACCACTCGGCAGCCTGCGGAAGCATAAGCAAGCAAGCAGCAATTGTCAAAGGAATACCGCCGTAAAGAAGGTAGGTGCGGTACTTGCCTAATTTTGGATTGCGGTTGTCGATAAACTTGCCGACAACGGGACTCCAAAAACAGTCGATAAGACGGACGGTGAGAATAAGTCCGCCAACAAATGCGGGATTGATTTTCAATACCGTAGTGAGGTAAAGCATCAAGTAAGTGGCCACAGTTTGGAAAATCAGGTTCTGAGCCAAGTCGCCCGAGCCGAATCCTATGCGTTGTAGCCAACTAAGTTTGTAGAATCCATTAGATTCTTGTGGTTTTTGTTCCATTATTATTTGAATTAAGTTTTTAAATTACATAATTTTGATAACGTTAAGCAAATTTGTTGTTTATGTAAAAAACAGCCAAAATCTCTTTGCGCAAAATTAACAAAAAATATGTAATTGCAATACCTTAATAAAAATTATTTAATGCATTATTACCTTCTTGCCTCGCTCTCTGTTCCAAAGAGGTATTCGCCCTTGTAGCCGCCAAAATCTATCACGATTTTTTCAAACACAATGCCGGCGTGTTTTGGAGTTAAAGTAAGTTCGTGAATGTCAGAATCTTTTACTTTAAATCCTGCTACTTTTTCCACTACTCGGCGGGCAATGGTGGGGTAGAATGTGGTGTATTGATAGGGCTGTTTGTCAAGCAGGTCGGCGTTGAAATTGACTGTTTTAACAGGCTGACCATCAACGGAAATTGCACATTCGTGTCCGCCCACATTCTTAAAGTCGAGGGTGGATTTTACAATCACGTGAACCTTTACCGAATCGGCGTAACCCTTGGGCAGAGTAAAGCGGTAAGTGAGCGACGAATTGCCCACAGGCTTGGTGTAAGGGGTAAGAGCCACTGCGCTGCGAGTGCGTCCGTAGTAAGGATAAACGCTCCATTGTACACCGTCGGCGGCTTTGGCAGAATAATAATGCTCAGCCTCGATAGAAACATATCCGTTGCCGGGAGCAAAAACGTATCCGCCGTTGCCCTCAGCCACACGCTTGGTGGGGGGAAGCATTTCGTGGGGGAAATTATCGTTCCACATACGGTAGCCGATGTGCTTTTGAATCATCATTCCGTTCCATTTGCCGTTGGCAATGCCGGTGTTGTACTGTGCGCAAAGGATTGAATCGCGTTTAAAACATTCTGAAACCCTATCTGCCCAACAGTTGGCGTCGGGATTGTTCCTTTCGGCGCAATAGCGGTTCATTGCCTGGGCGTAATACATATCGTAGAGGTTCGCCATTGCCTGCACGGGGAACAGAATTGTCTGAAAATAAGCGTCTTTGTACATATCGGGAATTAGCAACCAAAGGCGCAGAGCCTCTGATTCGAGACGGGCATATTCGTCTGCCACCTGCTTAAACTCGCCCGTTGCCACATTGTAGGTGTAAGAATCAAGCATTTCGGGAGTTACACGCGCCATAAACTGACAGTTGCGGTTGTAGATACGTGCGGCTTCTTTGGCGTAATCGGCACCGGCAACGCTCTCAAAGAATTTTTCGGTATGAGAGGTAACGTTTTGGAGATTGTAAGTCTTTGGTTCGTAAGCCATATCGCAGAAAAGTTGGATAGGATACTCCATCGGTTTAAGGTCGCCGACATTAAGCACCCAAAGACTCTCGATACCAAAGTCGTAGGCAAGCGAAAGTTGCTCAAACATCTGCTGTGTTTGTGTGATATTCAGCCATTTAGAGTTACGGGGAGCACCCACATAGTCAACGTGGTAATAAATTCCCCAACCACCAGCACGTTTATGGTCGGGCACACGGCGGATGTCGCCCCAGTTGTCGTCGCTGAGCAGGATAATCACATCTTCGGGCACTTTGAGACCTGCATCGTAATACTCCTGAACCTCTTTGTAGAGAGCCCAAACTTGCTGACGCTGTGCTGCGGGCTTGCCAGTTTCCTCGGCTATAATTTTGCGCTGATTGTTGATTATGCGCTCCATAAGTTTCTTGTTTTGTTCAAGAGCCATCACATACTCATCGTCGTGACCCTCGCGACCGCCAAGGGGAGTGTCGCCGTCGCCACGCATACCAATGGTAATGAGGTCTTCGTTGTTTTTGCTACGGCTGATGCCCTCGCGGAAAAACTTATCGATAACTTCTTGATTAGTATTGTAATCCCAAGCACCGTCGGCACCACGGCGGCGAGCCCACTCCTGATGGTTGCGTGCCATAGGTTCGTGGTGCGATGTACCCATCACAATGCCCATAGTAGAGGCAGTCTTGCTGTTTTCGGTGTCGTCGGCATAAAAAGCGTTACCCCACATAGCAGGCCACATAAAGTTGGCTTTTAAGCGGAGCAAAAGTTCAAACACTTTGGCGTAAAACTGACTGTTCATACCCTTGGCAAGACCCTTTACCGCCGAAGGACATTTTTCATCGGGGAAAGTATTGTTTACCCAAGTGCTAAGGCAAGGAGCCTCATCGTTGAGGAAAATGCCGCGATATTTAACCTTAGGCGAAGGGAAAACCACCGGCGAAGAGAGTTTCAACGCTGCATAATCGTGTTTTTGAGTGGGAACGTCAGCCCAAAATTTCCAAGGACTAACGCCGAGCGACTTGCTGAGGTCGTACACGGCAAAGATTGTTCCGCGCATATCTGCACCGATGATGGCAATGGTTTTGGCATCGATTTGAGCAATCATACCGGCCTCCCATTTGCCTTTGATTGATGTTACATTCAGTTTTGATTTTTTCACCAATTTTTCAATATCGGCATTGCCAAGAGTGCCAATAATTATCTTAGAATCAGCACTTTGATTGTTGATTGAGGGTTTTACGCCCGTAACATCCAAAATGTCTTCGGAAAGATTTTTAGCGGCTATTTTTACGCCTTCAAATTCAGAATCGTAATAAACTATGCTGCATTTAGTTACATCAATTCCGCCATTGCTTTTGTCGAAACTGATATACGAGTTTTGAGCCTTTGCACAAATGCAGGCTAAAAGTATTAATAAGGTTAGAGCAATATGTTTCATATTATAAATATTTATTTAGTTACTAATTGTATAAATCTAACGGAAACAAGGTAATCATTTAATATCTATATAATTTAAACCTTTGAATACCCCATTCTCCATCTGGTATGCGCTCATGGCGACCTTGTTGCGATTCATCACCGCTGAGATAACGCTGCACTTCCATCATATCCTGACGTCCAAACTTTTTCCAATAATATGGATTAACTTTGAGTTCCTGAATCCAATCTATACCAACACGTTTGTTACCATCAGAAATAAAATTCAGCACCGTACCAGTCCCTATCAATAGAAACTCTTCGGGTGCAATTTTTATCAAAATAGCACCTTCGCAATTC
>JAGCVU010000116.1 GCA_017962175.1 Bacteroidales bacterium
AGTGTGTAATTTGCCACTTATATTGTCTAATAATTGCTGTTCGAATCCATGAATAGTGTTAATGTTAAAAGTATCCATTAGTTTTTTTTCTTGAAGTTTTTTGTATAGTACTTCAGCATTGGTTTCTAATAGATTCCAAGCACTTTTCCAAGTACCCCATCCCCAACAAGAAGCAGCTTGATAAAAGAAGGTTTCGGGTAATTTGTTTTTTGCTAATGGATACATGTATCCTGAAATGTGCATTACCAAAGGTTCGTTCTCATATAAATCTAATGCATCATTCATATATTTAATAAATCCAGGAGAGGTTACAATGTCGTCTTCGAGAACAATAATTTTGCCGTATTTGTTTATCGTTTCCGTTACTCCATCAATAATTGATTTGGCTAAGCCTTCATTGTTTTCTTTTTCAATGATTTGTATTTTTTTAAAGCCTATTATTGTTTTTAAATAGATCCTTATTTCCTCAATGTTTTTCTTATCTTCTGAGTTTTTAGGTCCATCAGAGTAGATAATAAGGGTGCTCAGCTCTGCAAGAGTATTTTTTTGTAAAGCTTCAACTGTTTTTTGTGTATGAGACAAACGATTGTATACGAATAATACTATTGGGGCTAATATCATAGCATATAAAATATTAATTATTATTTGTCTTTATGATAGCAACATATCCATTGGGTTTAGTTGCAGGCCACCTATATCTGTTCCATAGATATTGATAACACCTATTCATAATTCTAATGACAAGGTAATAGAATTTTGTGAATATAGTGGTTCTTGTTGTGCTATTGTAAATGGTGTTGCTTCCTATTTTTTTGGGAAATGTGCGATACCAAATACTATCTACGGTAATTCTGGCCTTACCTTGTTTTTGTTGTTGTTTGCAATTAAAATAATTCAGAATAGATTCAATTGGATAAGGTCTAATATGGTCAATATCTTGGTAAAACATATCCCACATTAATGGACTTCTAATGATTAATCTTCCTTGCTCGTTTACAACAGAAATTAATAAATCTAGCACTTTAGTAACATCAGGGTAATAGAAATGTTCTATCACATGAGAGCAATGAACAATGTCGTATTTTTTTTCTATTTTTACGTCTAAGATATTGGCATTGATAACATTGCAACCTAATTGTTCTGCTATTTTTGCTAAATCTTTGTTAATTTCAATACATGTTATTTCTATATTCTTGTATAGACTTTTTAGTTTTTTTACGAATCTACATTCCCCACTACCTACTTCTAACAAAGTTATTCTTTGACCATGATAGATATTGTTGATGAAATTGAGGACAGGTAAATCCTCATTGTCTCTTAATGATGCATTAGCAAGATTCCGTTTTTTTATTTCTTTATTCATTTTTTATAGTGTTATTCCATTCGCCTTTGAATAAAAACAAATTGTTTGGAGTCGAAAGGACTCCTGTTCCATAGAAATTGCCTTGTTCAATGTGAATGATAGCTAAATTACAACTAGGCCAATCTGATAATTGTTTATTTGCGTTAATTACACCTCTAATGTATAGTTCAGGTGATGAGAAAGCAAAATCTTTTACTAAACATGATATTGTATGTTTTCCTGCTTCTAAATTGAATGTGTGATGTTGAAAACTGGAATAAAGGTTACTTATCATTATGTCTTGAGTTGTTATAAATGAAAAACCTAAATCCACGTTGCATTTTTCTTTAACATAAATATCAAAATGAAAAATTACATTACTGCCAGTTAGAACTGTGCTCAAAATATCTCCGTTTTCATTTGAAACATAAACATTTTGAAATCTTGCAAGTCCATTACCTTTCCTTTGTGTCCATAACGTCAAATCATTAGATAAATTATTATGATGAGTGATTGAATATTGAGAAATAACAGAATTTATGTCTCCTATATATTTTGTTGTGCCATTTTCCAATAATACCCCAGTCTTGCACAAATTCCTAACAGATGCCATATTATGGCTCACGAATAATACTGTGCGGCCTTCGCCTTTGCTGATGTCTTGCATTTTGCCGATGGCACGTTTTTGAAATTCGGCATCGCCTACGGCTAAAACTTCATCCACGATGAGGATTTCGGGGTCTAAGTGGGCGGCTATGGCAAAACCAAGACGTACTCGCATGCCTGAAGAATAGCGTTTGATGGGCGTGTCGATGTAACGGGCTATGCCGGCAAAGTCGATGATTTCGTCGAGTTGTGATTTTATTTCTTGCTTGGTCATGCCGAGGATGGCTCCGTTGAGAAATATGTTTTCTCTTCCGGTGAGTTCTTGATGCATGCCTGTGCCTACTTCTAAGAGCGATGCTATGCGTCCGCGGATTTTGATGCTGCCGGTGGTGGGAGTGGTTATCTTGGAGAGTATTTTCAGGAGTGTGCTCTTGCCTGCACCGTTTTTGCCAATGATGCCGACGATGTCGCCTTGGTTGATGGTTAGGTTGATATCTTTGAGTGCCCATACAAGGTCGGAATCAGTGTCTTTGTCGGCAAGGTTGTTGGTGGCGCCTACGATGGAGTTTACGGCGGGTTTGCCTCTGAGACGTGCAAAGAAGTTTAGCACCTCGTCGCGAAAGGTGTCGGCTCCGTAAAAACCTAATTTGTAGAGTTTTGAGACGTTTTCTATTTGGATAACGGGGGTCATAGATGTCTAATATTGTGTTGATAATCTAAAATCGAATTTGTATCCCGACTTTTTGATTATGTAGAAAAATGCTTTGAATAGGATATTTCTACCTAGTATTTGTGTTGTGCTGAAGTTTTTGAGTGTGTTATCATATTGAATAACAGGGTATTCGGTGGTGCGGATTTGGTTTTTGGCTAACCAAACATAGAATAGGCGTTCGGCCATGAAACCAAAGATTCGTTTCTGATAGTTGTTGTAACTATCTATGTTGATGCGTTTTTCGGTTTCTTCTATAATGGAAAACAGCCATTGACAATATGCATCGTATTTGCTCCATTCCATTATAAACATATTGTATCTCAGAAACATATTGTTGTTGAAGATAATCGACATAAATGCATCTTTGTAGTCGGGGTAAAGGTCTTCAACCACTTGTTTTAATGTGTATATGTCTTCGCTTACGTGTGTGATGGAGTAACATACGCCTAATGAGAGCGGTAGACACTGTTTTTTGCCTACGATGGTGAGTCCCGATTTTAGGTCTCTCTCTATTTTTGATAGGTCGGGCTGGTAGTCGGCTGTTTGTTTTTCTGGGTAGAAAAATAATTCTTTGATGGCGTTTTGCTTATCGAATGCAAAGTATCTTCTGTAGTGGTTGAGCCCGATGTATTCTAAGTTGGGATATATGGATTTGATGTTTTTCCACGCCCAATACATAGCGGTAAGTTCGCAGTAGGTTTTGTTTTTGTTGCTGATATTGTCGCAAGGCGAACCGTTGATGGAGTCGTCGCGGAGCATTCCTAAATCTGTGTCGGAAATAGCCGCACCCACTTGTATAGGAGCAAAAATATCGTTGTGGGGTAGGGGAAAGGCCTTGTGACAGCAGATTAGGATTTTAATTTTGTTGCTTAAACTCTCTTTTGCCATCTGATAATGCTTTTTCGATCACTTTGTCCATGTCGTAATATTTGTATTCGGCAAGTCGTCCGCCAAAGATTACGTTATGTTCTTGCATTGACAATGCTTTGTATTTGTTGTATATGTCAGTGTTTTGTTGATTGTTGACCGGATATATGGGGTCGTTGCTGCCGTTAAATTC
Source organism: Bacteroidales bacterium (assembly GCA_017962175.1). Classification (GTDB taxonomy): domain Bacteria; phylum Bacteroidota; class Bacteroidia; order Bacteroidales; family UBA3824; genus UBA3824. Next base: position 3,721 of record JAGCVU010000116.1, read on the forward strand.
CATGGGGAACTCTTTGGTAATTACTGTTTTGTCATTGAAGTAGACCGGGTTTTCGGGTTCAAAGTGTTTGTGCTCTATTATTCTGGTATAAGGGGTTTCTCTATCGGTAAAATTCACAACAGCATTGCCTTGATAGTTTTGAGTGTCAATAGTTTGTGTTTCAAACTTGAGCGATCGGTATTCGAGTTTTCCAAATGTGTAGTTGTAATATTTGTCGATGCAGCCTGTGAAAACGATTTTTTCGGCTATTTGTTCGTAATGAGTTCTGTGGTCAAAAAAATCAACTCCGGTTTCTGTGTCGATGCCTTCAAGCAATGCTTTAATTATCTTGTTGTAACCGCCTAATGGAATGCCTTGAAATCTGTCGTTGAAATAATTATTGTTGAAAGTGAATCGTAGCGGAAGCCGTTTGATTATAAACGCCGGCAGTTCTGTGCATTTGCGTCCCCATTGTTTTTCGGTGTAACCTTTTATTAGGGTTTCGTATATGTCTTTGCCTACCAGACTAATGGCTTGCTGTTCAAGGTTTTCCGGTTCGCCGATGTTGGCTGATTTTTTTTGTTGCTCAATAATGCTGATGGCTTGCTCTGGCGTGGTAACACCCCACATTTGATAAAAGGTGTTCATATTGAAAGGCAAATTGAAAAGTCTGCCTTTGTAATTGGCAATCGGTGAGTTAGTGTAACGGTTGAATTCTGCAAATTGGTTGACAAAATTCCAAACTTCCTTGTTGGATGTGTGAAATATGTGCGCTCCGTATTTGTGCACGTTGATTCCTTCTATGTTGTCGCAGTATGCGTTTCCTCCGAGATGATTGCGTTTCTCCACCACAAGACATTTTTTGCCCGCTTGTTTTGCCAAGTAAGCAAACACACAGCCATATAAGCCTGAACCGACGATAACGTAGTGGTATTTTGACATAGAAATCGTTATGCAAGTTTGTTTTTTAGCCAAGGGTTGGCGGTGGCTTGTCGGTCTAACCAATCGTAAAGCCTGAATAGTTTTAATCTAACTAACAAATATCTGATTTTAAGTAATATATTGTACTCTTTTTTAAGTAATACTCCTCCTGAGTTGTCGGCGTAATTGTATCCTGCATATTGTTGTTTCTGCTGGTGTGTTCTTATAAGAGTCTGATAGTTAAGGTTGTGAAAAAACTTTATTATCTTCTCGTATTTTTCGTTGATGTTGTTTTCTTTGAGAAACGACAGTATCACATCAATGTTTTTTTTCATTGGGATGAGGTTTTTGCGTTTTTGCTCAAGAGTTTGAGAATACGACATTGATGTTGGTCGCAAGATGTAGTGATACAGCGGCTTTTGCACGTAGCCAATGCTTTTTGCATAATACAAAATCTGGGTGGTGAACACCAAATCTTCGAATAGGTTGGCTGTGGGATAGTGGATTGGGTTGTTGATTAATTGTCTTTGGTAAAGTATTGTTACAAAATAATGTGAGCAAGTGTTGCTAAATATATTTGAAAGCAAACTATCCTTAGTTAACTGTTTCTGAGGAAAATAGTGTATGTAGTTGGATGTTTGCTCTTGTGTTTTGTATAGGTCGCATACTACCGCATCGCAATTATCGCTTTCGGCTTTGTGGTACAATGTGTAGTACATATCTTTATCTACCCAATCATCCGAATCGCAATGAGCTATGTATTCGCCGGTGGAGTTTTCAATTCCGGTTTTGCGGGCTTGCGGTAGTCCACGGTTTGTTTCGTGATGGATGATTTTGGTTTGATGTTTTCTGTTTGGGTAATCCTCTATTACTTGCTGTAATATTTCTATGGATTTGTCTTTGGTGCAGTCGTTAACAAAAATATACTCAATATCTTCGAGAGTTTGCTCAAATAGGCTTCTGACGCATTTTTCAATGTATTGCTCAACTCCGTAGATGGGTATTATGACAGATACTGCTGGCATTGTGTTATTTGCCGGTGATTTGATGTTTGTAATGAAGTAATGTCTTTTTTATGCCTGTTTTTTTGAGTCTTACGAAAAAACCATAAACCACCGTGATTGGCATTGCAATAAAGCGTGGAAATTTTTGCTGCATTTTGCGAAAAAATTCCATAATGATGCGTTCCTCTTCGGGCAGCCAACTTCCGGCAAAATGGTGAATGGTGTAAGTGTTATCTGTGACATTAACTTTACCGTCCTCAAAATTATTGGCGCAAAAATAATCGTATGGATATAGGGCTAAGCCTTCTACCATTTGAAAACTTCCATTGGGAACAAATCCGTGTTTTAATAAAGTTTTTTTTATTCTTATGCAATTTGTGGTTAAATCAAATGATCCATCAGGCTGAACAAAACGCAATCCATTGTAGTCGTCAAGCAATTCTTTGAAAAGCGAGAACCCTTTTTGGCTTGCCATGAGTCCTGAAGATATTTGACTGGATGATTCAAAACCCATCACAGCTTTGTGCTTGAGAAATGTGTCCAATTTTTTTATTACCTCTATGTCCGTGTCCATATACAAACCGCCTTCTGTGTAGCAGGCGTATAACCTTACAATATCTGTAACAAATGCGTATTTCTTGTTGTCGTAAGCTTCTTTGGCGTATGGATATGTGTTGAGATTAAAATTGCTTTCGTTCCATTCTTTTATTTGATAATCAGGACAATATAGTTTCCAGCTATCTATGTACCTTTGGGCATCTTCGGAAAGTGTATTGCCTCCAAACCAGCAGTAATGGATTATTTTGGGTATCATTATCTTTTTTTGTTAGCCGATTGGAGATATTTAGCTAATAGTTTTGTCAGGAATGGAATCCTTATTCCCAAAATCCAACACTTTTCTTTGGTAGAAAACTGATTTGAAAATAAGATTGTGGTGATATGCTTGCCTAGTTGCTCTCTTAAATATATTAATGAGACGTGTTTGTATTCGTTATTGCTGATATACATTGTGGCAATGTTCATACACAGATTGGTTTTGCTGCAAATGATTGATTTTTTGATTGTTCTTTTAGATTCTGTTTTAATTAAAGTATCAAGATATTCAATTGCCTTTTTTGCGTCGTTTGTTAATCCAAACTTGTTGGTGACTGAGTCGTTTCGTTGATAATAGTTGTATAATGGCTTGTTGTTCCAAAATACCTTGTTGCAATTATGAAAAACCTCGTAAAAGAATTTTAAGTCTTCGAGGTATGTCATGGATGTGTCAAACCGTGTACTTTTTATTATTTTGTTAGCTGTAAGTCTCAGTACAGAAAAACCTCCGAATCCATTTCTATTGAATAAGAGTTCTTGTGCTGTTTGTCTGTCGCACATTTTTGTTACCCTTTTCTTGCTCTGTTTTACAAAACCGCAAATAACCACATCGGCATTGTTGTCTTTGGCGTTTTGGTAAAGAAACTCGTACATATTAGGCTCTATCCAATCGTCAGAGTCTACAAATCCAATCCATTCGCCTTTGGCTACATCGAGACCAGCATTGCGAGCGGCTGATACACCAGAGTTCTTTTGGTTAATAACCTTGAAACGGCTGTCTTTGTTAGCATATTCGTTGCAAATAATTTCAGACTTGTCGGTGCTGCCGTCGTTTATTAAGATACATTCCCAATCATTGAAGGTTTGACTTTCAATGCTATCCAGACACCGTGATAGATATTGCTCTGTGTTGAAAATAGGAACTATGATAGAAACCGCCGGCATTATCGTTGTCTGAAAATTGTTTTAAGCAATATATCGTTTAGTAAATTCCTTATTTTAGTGAAATTCAGCATATACCCTAAATGCAATCTATCAATGATATTGAGTTGTGCTTTCGGAAAGTTGGATATTTCGTTTTTCCATTTTTGCATTATTGTTTTTGCCTCTGGTAAATAATTTCTCTTTTTTTTGAAGAAACAATAATTGTTGCAAAAGTCGATTAGATACTGTCCATATATTTTTGTAAGCTGTTTTTCTATGATGAAATCGAGTTTTTCTTTTAAAGCGTCATGTGTGTCTATTATATTTTTTATTGAAACTGTTCCCATAATAGACCCTTCTCTTTGTCGATATAGATAATACGGCAAATCTATAAATGCAACAGTTTTGGCATCATATATAAGTTTGTATGTAGTAAATTCATCTTCGTGCAATCTGCCTTTGGGATATTCTATTTTGTTAAAAAGCTCTTTTGCATATATTTTACCCCATGCTACCATCCATAATTCGGTTTGCATATATTGTTCTGCAGTTTTTTTTTCAACCGAATATTCCTTTTTGCATACTGAAATGCCATTCCATTTTTCTGGAATTTTGGTGTATGAACAAGCACTAATTTTGAGCGTTTCATTTTCTGTTATTGGTTTCATCAACATCTCAATCATTTGCGTATGGCATACATCATCGCTATCTACAAAACAGAAATAATCGGCTGTGGCTATTTTCATTCCGGCATTTCTTGCATCCGACAATCCACCATTCGGCTTATGAATCACCTTGATACGTAAATCCTTTTGTTTGTATTCGTCGCAAATCTTCGGGCAGTTGTCTGGTGAACCGTCATCTACTAAAATGATTTCTAAATTGCTGTATGTTTGATTGATAACAGAATCCACACATTGGCTGAGATACGGCTCTACTTTATAAACGGGGATAATGATAGACACTAAAGGATTTGCAGTCATGGTTATTTTACATTTCTAACTCATTTAGTTATGCCTAAAATAGTATTGCACCACCGTTTTATTGACATAAATTCCAAATTGTTGTTGCAGTATGGATCTGTAACAAATTTTTTGTCAATAGTAGGATTGTTTTCGTCAATTATCAATATGTTGTCTGAGAATATTGGATATGATTTTATGTATTTGTTAGTTGTAATCACTTTGGTTTTTGTTCCCAAGGCATCGTTGAATCGTGTGGTAGGTCCATGTTGGTTAATCAAAGCGATGTCAACAATGCATTTTGAACTTTGAAGCACCTTAATATAATCTTCAAACGATAGTTTTGTGTTATAAGTAGGCAGAAGTGTTTTTATATCATCTCGCCGATAAAGGTATAAATAAAAACTAAATGTCTCTTTGTATTTGTTGTATATTTTTTCGATTATTCTTAATCGTTTTTCATGTGCATAGTCTATTGTTCCAATTATTGCAATGTCGTATTTCTTAGCAATGTCGTTTTCTGTCAAATAGGTTTGTGAAAACATTGGTAGATATTTAAAACCTTTTCTTTTGCAGTCGTCGATGTTGTAAGATAGTTTTTGGTTAAACCATTTAGTATGTCTTGTTTTTACCAGCAACGATAAATCGTCCCATTGGTATAGTATAAATGTTGATTTTTGGTATTTGTGGCGCAAAAAAGAATAATGTTTTTCTGGAAACATATCTCCCTTGATGCAAATGATATAATCATAGTTGTCTTTAATGGTTGATAATTGCTTGTTGTACCATTGTGTTACTGCTTTTTCGGCTCTTTTGGTGGCAATTATTCGCATAAAAGGGAAAAAATGTATTAAGTTTCTGTATATAAAGTTTTTGCGACGCGAATATTCTGCTCTGTATATATCACTTTCGTTGCAAATATAATCAACGTTAATACATCTTGATTGTAATTCATCAATTATCATCTTCGGATAGTCGAAGAAATCTGGCATTAAGAGCAAGATATTACCACACATTTGACACTATTCTTTTGGCGTTTGTCCAAACCAATCTTGCCACCTGCCACGGCAATGAAATAATCCGTTTTGCTTTTTGCCTTCTTACATAACCTCCGAGTGTTTTTCTTATTGCTGTTGTATACCCATTACGTAGATATTCCTCCCTGAAAATGCTGTTAAGTTTATGTCTGGTTGATGGTTTTGTTAAAGACGGCTTATAAACCAAACGCTCTTGGTAATTTCTGACTACATTTATCAATTCAGGAGTGTTTTTAGACATACCATCATAAAAAGACTTGCCTTTTTCCGTGTTAATCATTACTGACGAAACATTTGTTGTGGAATGATCAAATGGTACTTGTTGTCCTAAACCAATAAAATCTCCTATAGTGATGTCTGAAATTCTTTCTGGACGTGCATAACTGCATGAATAACAGTTTTCTCGTAGTGTTACACCAAGCAAAAAACCACTTAAATAATAAGACTCGGATGCACGCTCCATATATTCATAATGATTGTTTTCACCATTGTTTTTCCAAAACGAAAAACAATAGTTGTAGTTGTCGTTGCCTCTAAAGCGTATATCTGTTATTCCGGACAATTTATTGCGTTGGCAAATGTATTTGACTTCTTTGTTGAAATACTCTGTTGGTGCACAACCATGGCATATCAAATCAACGGTAATAAGGTTTTCATAATCATTTTTAACGTAAGCTTTCAACCCAGCGATCTGACATGGTGTGCCTATGAATAATACTTTTTTGCCAGATTTAATATTGGCAAGCACCTCTTTGTATGTGGTGTTACTTACAATGCTTTGAACATATCGAGATCCCTTGAATCTTTCTAATTGTTCTACAGTGTTGGCAGATGTCATAATCGGTGTCAAGTTGTCATCGTATCTTGAACCATAGGTAATACCGTTTAATTTGTTTATTACGTATTCAGCCATTACAGTGCCGATTCCACCTGATGCACATATTCTACGTTTTTTTATGTCGGTAATCCAAGATGCATAACACAATGACGGATAGTTAAATACTGGTTGATTGTTGACAGGACAAATATTGATGCATAGAGTGCAGTTTTTGCATTTGGTTTTGTCAACTTCAGGATGCAATTCTCCGTACTGATTTTCCTTCATCGAAATACCATCGTGAGGGCATATGTTTTGACATGCAGCACAACCTGTACATTTATCAGAAGGGCAAATTTCCATTATTGTTTATAAAAATCTCTTATGTCGATTATTTTAAATGCTAACAAAAGGAGTACGTATGGAATAAGCCACAATGTAGATTTTATTAAACATATATACAAATATGGCAATCTGCTTCCGTCTGTTTCTATTCCAAAACTTGGAATTAATTTGATGACCACAAATAATAATAATGCAATTGATGTAGGTTTAAAAAAAGTGAAAAACATCTTGATTCTACTAAGATTCAATAGTTTTTTGTAATAATATAGATAATACAACCCTATTACAATCAGTACATAAATGAAATATGCTAAAATTGCAGATCCTACACCGTAATGGTTGGTCAATACAATATTGATTACAATTGATATACAGCACGATATTGACGTTGTAACAACAAGCTGTTTTGTTTTGCCATATCCAAGTACCAAGGCATTACCTGGCGTGGTGTGCATTTGTACTAAAACTGTAAGACACCATATTATCATCCATACTGATAGATATCTGTATTCCTCGCCAACATATGCCGCTAAAATTTCTTGTGCACACAGTATAAATGGAATTGTTAAAATATTGGTAATGATTGTAGTATTTTTGGTCCACTTATATGCGAATGCAGATATTTCCTCGTTAGAGTTTTTTGCAATCATCTCCGATACTTTTGGAAGAAATATCCCTGTAAATGTACCACATATCATAATAATAAATGTGGGTATCGTTTCTATGATTCTAAAATCCGCAACTTCCTTAGCTCCGTCATTGGAAAATATACTCAGAATAATCGGTCTTGATTGTGTGGCTGTCATTTGAAACAACGACAATGCGAAAATAGACAAACTGAAAACTATTACCGGCTTAAAATCTTGCCAATAAAATTTAGGTAATATACTGTTGATTAATCCTGATTTCTTGCATCTGATTACGTATGGTACTACCGTAAGTGATACTAGTAATGTGAATATAAAGAAGTATTGTTGCAACGTAAGTTCAAACAAAAAAACTGCAACTATAAGTAATCCTTTTGATATATTTATAATGCTTTGTACCTTCATTGTAAAGGTAATCTGCATACTTGAAATCAAAAGTTGGTTGAACGTGGATGAATACCAACTAAACAAGTTGAATATAGCAAGGATTAATAGGCATTTTCTGAGTAATAAAAAATTCTCGTGTGTTACCGAAAAAAGATGTTCGCCGCACAAAGCCAAAATAACAAGTCCGATGATATTAATTAGCGAAATGAAACCATAAAAAGCGATGTTAGTTCCTGCAACTCGTTTTAGTAAATCCATTTTGCCTTCTGTCTGCCATTTCGAAAAGAATTTCACAGCACCAGTATTCATACCTAAATCTAACAGATACATATATCCATTACAGGCTGTGGCTATGCTTAATATTCCGAAAGATGTCTTGCCGTAATATTTTAGTAATAGTGGCGTTGAAATAAATCCAATTATTGCCGACAGTATATTCTGGAACATACTCCAACTAAAACTGCTGACATAATAGTTGCCTTTTACGTTTTTGATAGTTTCAGTTTTCGATTGCATTCACCAAATAGTCGAGAGAATACTTTCTGTCGGCAGATAGAATAACTTGCACATCGTTGTAATTTATTTTATCTGTCCAAGACCAGTTGTTTTCGTTATAAATTCTGTCCATAAGTCCATAATGATTCAGTAAATCATAAATTCTAGAATTTTGAGATTGCTTGTCATCGCTATTGAATCTCATAAATTCGACAAACGGCACAGAATGATTAATGCTTAAGGCTGTAGCATGAAACGAATCTGTACACACTAAATCTGCATTTTGCAGAAGTTTTACAAACTCAATGGGACTTGCATTTTTATAAACAAAAGCCCCTTTAAAAGAAAAATTTCGGTTTTCTTCCGCTGGAATGATGATTATATTTTTGTTGTCAAAAGCGTTTTGAATTGTTGCTAATTGATTGATGTAGTGTGTATTATTGCCTATTAGATAACACAAGATATAATTTTGGGGTATTTCAGTTTCAAATTCCGCTGACATACTCATTTCTTGCCAATCTTCTGGTGTAAGTAAAAATGTCGGGTCTAAAACTTGCTTGATGTCGTTTCTGCCTGTGAGTTTTGAAAGTTCTTTCTCTGCTGTTTTTTCCCTAACACCAATATGACTATACTTCATCAAAAGGTGTTTGACAGCCTCTCGGTATTCTGCTTTTACGTCGTTGGTGCCGATGCTTGAAGCGTATGATACACGCTTCTTGTTTTCTGCAAAGTCGAGAAAAAATCTCGGATTGAAAGCCACGTATGTGTTCCAAATTTGATCGCTACCAGATATAAAACAGTCGGTATTACCAATCAATTGCTTTAATTGCGCTTTGGTGTTGATTGATAATATTTTAAAATACTTTTGTTGAAATTTTATGCGTTTTGATGTTTGTAGATCTACTGCTGGTTTTGGATTGCAAATTTTGGTTACTATAGTTTTTAACATAGTAATGCCAAATTCTAATACCAATCGAATTTGACTTTTAAATTTGAAGGGTGTTATTTCAACGAACGAAACATCATATCCTAATTTTTTTAGTTGAGCGTTTAATGCGAATGATTGTAGGCAAGTGCCATAATTTCCGCTTCCCAACCATGTAATAAGAGCTATATGTTTCATTTTTACGATTTTCCCCTAACTACAATACAGAGGGACACCCACTTAACTAAGGGGTTTGGATAACTTGGTACAATATGCTGTTTGTCAAGTTTTTATTGATATCCAATAAAATTTTTGAAAACATTATATATTGTCTATGTCTGCAAGATACGTGCTATGTTGTTAAACCGTATCTATAAATTTTTGTTCCACTTTGTTGAACAATATCAAGCCTATCATCAGTAGAACCAAGGTGACGCCTATGGAGTAGAATAGCATGTTGGCGTTGAAGGTGCCAACTCCGAGTATCGAATATTTAAAACCTTCCACTACCGGTGCAAGCGGGTTGAAGAGTAGCAGAAAACGATATTTTTCTGGTATGAACGATACGGGGTAAATTATCGGCGTGCAATACATAAGCAGCTGTATACCAAAGCCTACAAACATGCTCAGGTCGCGGTATTTGGTGGTAACAGAACTGATGATTATGCCCATTGCCAACCCCATAACGCCCATTATCAAACACATAAGTGGTATTGTAAATGCCCATGCGTTGAGATGTATGTCGGCGCCTTGACAATAGTAGTAGATATACATGGCTATGAGTATTGTGCTCTGTATCAAAAAGGCTATAAATGCAGTGATAATGGTGCTGAGCGGCACTATCATTCGTGGAAAATACACTTTGGAGAATATCTGCTGATTGCCCACAAATACTCCTGATGTGGATTGTATGCATCGTGAGAAAAATCCCCAAATGAGTGTTCCGGTAAAGTAAAAAAGCGGTGCAGGCACTCCGTCGGTGGATATTCCTGCCACGTTGGCAAATATTATGGTGAAGGTGACGGTGGTGAAAATAGGCTGAAGCACGTGCCACAGCGGTCCGAGTATAGTTTGCTTGTATGCTGCCACAAAATCGCGGCGCACCAGAAGAAACAACAGGTCGCGGTAGCGCCATATTTCCTTGAAATGAAAGTCCAAAAGTTTGCGTTTGGGCTTTATCACCTCGGTCCATTCTTCGTTGTCGGTTGTATCGTACATTGCGTTCTTTTTAGTGCAAATATACCAATTATTTCGGCTCGAAAATATTTTTTCGCTTTGTGTTAAAAAAAAATTTGCACCTATCACGATTATTACTACTTTTATAATCTGAAAAAATTAACAAATTTTACGATGAAACTCAAACCATTACTAATGACAGCCATAGTTTCGGCGGCTATTTCCGTCAACGCGCAGACCAAAAACAATGTTTCGCAAGCTATAGATGCGATGGCCACCGACCCAAATTTCTTCAACGCCCAAATTGGCGTGCTCGCTATTGATATCAACACTGGCGAGACTATTGCACAATACAATCCTGACATGTCGCTTACGCCGGCAAGCAATATGAAATTGTTTTCCACTGCTGCGGCTCTCGAAATGTACGGTCCTGATTACACTTTCGACACCAAACTGCTCTACACGGGCTCAATCGACAAAAACGGTCGCCTGCGTGGCAATATTATTATTAAAGGTGGCGGCGACCCTACTTGGGCTTCAAAATTTTTCGACATTGACGCCACTTACAACGATAAACTTGTGCAGGCTATTATTCGTGCGGGCATCAAGCAGGTGTCGGGCAATATCATTGCCGACGCGTCGATTTTTCAAAAAGAGATGGTGCCCACCACTTGGAGCTGGGAGGACATCGGCAACTACTACGGTGCAGTGCCGTCGGGCATCTGCGTCAACGACAATGTGGTCACCCTACATTTCCGCACAGGAGCCAAGGGCACTCTTGCTCAGTATGTTAACAGCGAGCCCTATATTCCCGGAATGACCGTTATCAGCTGCGCCACTGCCGAGAACATCCGCAGAGAAAACACCAACGTGTTTGGCAAGGCTTACCAATTAGAAAAAATGATTGCCGGACCTATGCCTATGAATACCAACGATGTAACCGTTCGCGCCATTATGCCCGACCCCGCTCGTTTTGTTGCCGAAAAACTCAAAAACACTCTCGACGATCAAGGTGTGCCTGTATATGGCAATGTTTTCACCACTTTTGACACTACCTATGTGCCCGACGAACGTAAACCTCACGAGATTCTAACCCTCAAATCGCCCACTCTCGCCGAAATTATTAAGATGACAAACCTTTACAGCGTTAACCTTTTTGCCGAACATTGCCTCTGCCTTGTGGGTTTAAAACAGGTAAAATCCACCGACGTTACCACAGCAGCCAACTCGCTTATGTACTGGTGGAATACCAAAGGTATGGATATCAAAGGTTTATCTATCAACGACGGTTGCGGTCTTTCGCACTACGACATTGCCACTCCACGTCAACTTTGCTATCTGCTTCAATATATGAAAACCAAAGGACAGTATTACAAAGAGTTTAACGAGAGCCTCACCATGTGCGGCGGCAAGGGTACTATGGGCAGTATGTGCCGCAATACCCGCGCCTTCAACAATGCACGTGGCAAAAGCGGCACAATTCGCCGTGTAAAATCATATTCTGGCTACGTTACATCGCTGTCGGGCAAGGAGATAGCTTTCTCTATCATCACCAATAATTTTACCTGCACCGGCAACGAGGCTCGTGTGCGTATGGAAAAAATTATTGCTGCTTTGGCTGATTACAACGAATAAATACCTATTGGGCAATCATTACGTTGCCCGATAGGGTTTTTACTCCCGTTGAGTCGTGGTAGTTGATGATGTAGAAATATGTGCCGGGAACATTGTTGTCGCCGTCCCAGACAAAATCTGAGTTGGTAGATGAAAAAATGTTTTGCCCGTTTCGGTTGAATATCTTTATTGCAAACACCGAGGGACGGATATTGTAATTAATGTGGAAACCATCGTTGATGCCGTCGCCGTTTGGAGTGAAGATATTTGGTATATCTATAACTATGCGTTCTGAAATTGGTTCGGGTTCTGGATTTGGTTCAGGTTGTGGATTTGGCTCCGGCTCAGGCTGCGGTTCAGGCTCAGGCTCAGGTTCGGGTTCCGGAGTTGATTTGGCTTTGATTTTAAAAAGAATCGATGTGGCATTAACACAGCCGTTTAGGTCTTCGTAAAAGTCGAAAGAATATTCTTCAGCTTTTTCAAACTTGAACGAAATTTGTCCTGTAGATTGGTTGAACCCGTTTGAAGTGTATGCCCCGCCTGTGATTTGTGCGTATGCAAAGGTTGAACGATTGTCGGCAAAACCGCTGATATTTAATGTGATAGTTTCGCCTTGTGTGCCTGAAATTTCATAATCTTGTGCGGCGGCTATCGGTGCTACCGATAATAATAATAAGGTGTAGATAAAGTGTTTCATATTCATACATTGTTTAATCATTGTTAGCCTTAATAGTTATTTTTTTGAGTTTTGGTAAGATTTCGGCGGTGTTATTTTCTTTTATGGAGGTTTCGCACATTTGGTCGGCTACTTTGGTTATTTGATAACGACCTGCGATATTGTCCATTTGATACTCGGTGTCGGAGGTGGTAATGGTTTTGTTTTCGCCGTTGAAAGTATAAAAAATATTGTAAGGCGCATTGCCATTGAGAATTATTTTTAACGGTTCGCCGTTGCAAACTTGTGCATTGTCGAATTGGGCGGAGGGTTTTTGATCCAAAAGAATAATTTTTCGTGATGGAAGAATTTTGTATGTGCCGTTTTTGAGTGTTACTTTAAGTGAAACGGTGTAACTTCCATAGACTTCGTATTGGTGTGTGGGTGTGGTTTCGGTTGATTTAGCACCGTCTCCAAAATCCCATTCGTAAGCAATGATTTCGTTTCGTGGGTCGGGAAACGAAAATGTAGCATTGCGGTCGCAGTCGGAGTTGCAAGCAAATAGGTCGTAGGTGTAGAGGTAGTTAGGGAAATGTATGTCGGAATCGGGAATGTCGTCTCCGGTGTAAAGTGTTTCAAGACGAGGATTGTCGGTTTCTGAGTCGTAGATTACCATTAAGGATTTCCCGTTGCGGACGTATATGTTGCCATCAATGCCTATTCTCATTGTTGAAATTTTCTGAGTTTGGCCAGATATTGTTTCAATATTAATATGCCCATTTACAAGATCGTTGGTTTTTATTCTGAACAATCCTCTTTCTTTGTTTTGATTGTTGACGATTTTGCTAAAGTATATATATTTTCCTGTTGTTGAAAATTCTGCACATTCATTTGTTATATATAAGTCAGCATAACCAAAATCAGATACAACACCCTTATCTTGATCAAAATAGATATATATGGTTTTCTTCTTCGGAGATGATACTGTGTGTATGATTCCGTTATCTGTTATATTGAAGTTTGATATATTACCCATATTGCTACCAATTGTCTCATCTTCTTCAAGTGGAAGATAAGAACTATTTTTCTTGATTATTTCTTTGCCATTCATATTTATAGCCACGAGGCTATCTTCGTATCCACTTTTAGTAATTATCCAAATACTCTTGCCATCGGTATGCGACATTCCTGACAAAAGAGGGTATTCTATGACACCGTCTTGGGTCCCCATTGAACCTCCATCATCTAAAATATGTTTATACGTTTTTATGTGTGTAAATTCGTGAACAATAAAGTCTTCGCCTTTGTCTGTGTTGTCAAGATTGTTTCTGCAGAAACATCTGATTTGGGTTTTGCCGATTCTTTTTATAATATCGGTCTCAACATCCCATTCATAGTCGTATGTGAAGGTGTTGTGGATAATGTACGAATATTTATTGTCGGGACTTTTAAGCATAAACTCTGCTGTAGTCCATATTCCTCTATCATTTTCGTATACTGGCTCATTATTTACATAATTTATTGTATTTACTTCACTACCATTCATCTCCAATCCGTTGCTGTATCTCAAATATTTCCTTCCCGATTTGACTATTGGAGTGCCATTTTTATCTGATAGTAGATGAAAAAATATATAGTAGTAGTTGTCGCCATTTATCCCATCGTGGGTAACGAGTCTCGTAGAACCATCCGGCTCTATGTGCAAAATAGTATTTTTGCCTACAATCCAATTAGAAAATTCAAGTTGTGCCGATGCTGAGATTGATAAGCAACCAACAAGTACCCATACTATTATAATCTTGTATTTATTCATTGTTTGTTTTAATAGTTAGTTTATTGAGTTTGGGTAAGATTTCGGCGGTGTTATTTTCTTTTATGGAGGTTTCGCAAAATTGGTCGGTTACTTTGGTTATTTGGTAACGACCTACGATATTGTCCATTTGATACTCGGTGTTGGAGGTGGTAATGGTTTTGTTTTCGCCGTTGAAAGTATAAAAAATATTGTAAGGCGCATTGCCATTGAGAATTATTTTTAACGGTTCGCCATAGCAAACTTGTGCGTTGTCGAATTGGGCGGAGGGTGCTTTCTGACGATGTACTTTGTATTCGGTGATATCCGATTTGCAGCCAGTTAAAGATTCTTCGGCATAAACAGAGAGTGTACCTTCTCCTTCGGTGTTGTTCCATATTACTGTTGTTTCTGTGCCGGTGTCATTGCTAAGAGTACCGCCAGATACGTTCCAGTGGTATGTGTAGCCTGCTTCGGGCGATTCTACGGAGTATTTTTTTGTGGCTGATGGACAGACGGTGATGGTTTCTGTTGTGGCGGTAGCCGGGCGGGGAATGCGTGGGAACGATACTGTTGTTATGCATTCTGAACTGATTCTCTCTTCTGTGATAATTCCAGATTCAATTCCATCAAGCACTATGATTTGGTTTGTGTTTTGATGGTGTATGTATATTTTATTGTCTACTCCAAGTGCCATTTCCCAACATTGATTACATACTATTTCGTTGGTCTTTGGTAAATTATATACTAAGTCTGGAGTTTTAAGGTTGAAGTCGTAATTGTTATCATATCTAAACCCTTTTAATGAATTGTCATCAATAATGAGGTAATATTTATCCGTTGGAGAAAAAGCCATTGTACGGTATTGATTACTCTCAAAAGATTTAAACAAAGATACTTTCCCGCTACTCTGGTCAAATTTAAGTATGTAAGCTATGTTGGCACTTGTGGCAATTATTTTTTCATAGTTTAATGTATGGTCAATGTCAAAAAATCTTGTGGGATAACTTGTGAACTGATTCATTGGTATTTCAGAAGTTGCCCATAGTTCACAGCCTTCTGTGGATAGTTTATAAGTTTCTACTTGGTTTGTCCGGTATGCTAAAAGCCCTACGTAATCATCTAATTGGACAAAGTCTAAGAACGAACCATAGTTGTTGTCGTTATATACATATTCCTTTTTTAAGACGCCGCTATTGTTGAAAAAATATATATGCAATTCACCTGTTTTAAAATGTGATTTTGTTGTAAAGACGGCTGCAATGCAATAACCGTCGTTTTGTGAGAGTTTGCACCCAATGATATTTCTGACTTCCAATGCTTCAAATGATGCTACTTCTTGTTCGCCGTTTTTTTTGATAACATATTTGTTGTTGGTCTGATATCCATATAATAGCATTTGCCCGTTATCATTTGAAAGCGATACGATATAGTTGTTAAATTCCCAACTTTTGATGTCAATGAATGTGCCTTCGTCACATATAATCGTTGCTGGCGATGTGTTGAAATTGAGTATTACGCCATTAGGAAGCAGCCAGTTGTTGTACTCTTGTGCATCTGCAATGTGATTGCAGAGTAAGACTGCCAACACGATGACAGCCTTACAAGACATTCTGTGTGCACGTATAGCGCTAATCTTTATAAAAAGGTTCAAAAACATATCGTACAGAGAATCCATATTTATTAGAATGACCTGCGTTAATAAATGCCGAATAATTAAATCCGTTGGTTAACTCTATTTCCAATGGCGTGTGATACCATTGAGGACAACAGTCGTCATCATCTAACCATATGAATGCTCTTTCGTTTAAATCTAGATACCAACCATTTATGTAATAACTCGTATTTGCTGAATACGCGGTGTTTCTCCAACCTCCCATTGTGTGTTGACCTATGGATTCATCATATGCCATATCACCACTCGGACCTTCCAATCCTCCTATAAAAATGTCGTAATAAAACATTGGTAAATCTGATTCCGCCAGACTTTCTATATGTTTTTCTATCGTGAAACCATTTTCTGGTAAGTTTCCGATTGCATTATTTTCAATTATGTCGCATACATCCCTGCTGTTAATAAGACGTGCAGTCGCAGGTAAAGGTATTTTATGTTTTTTCTGTGTAGGATTGTTAGCGTAATAAACGGGAAGATTCATTTTTATTTTTTGAGCGAGGGCATGAGCGGCTGGCCAAGTGTAAAGCCTACCGTATTTTTTTGCGTTGTTTTCATCGTCTGCGTAAACCCAACAAGCCGTATCTAACTTAATATCTAAATTGTCAATCATTACATAGAAATATTTACCTGGCTCTGATTTTCGGTCTACTCGTAATAATTTGATTTCGTATTTTTTGTTGTTGTAAGTAAAATTAATAGTGTCGAATGGTTTATAGTTTTCACCGTATTTTTCTTTCATTTCTGAAATATATTCATGATAAAAATCTGTGGCATTAATTATCATTCCCTTGGTTAATTTTTTTTGGGGACGATGTATAGGCAGTGTCCATTCCATAGTTTTACCGTGTATAATAACTGGCTGGTTATGATATCCTTCAGTAATGACACAGTGGTTATTTTTCTGTGGATTTAAAATAATGTCGTTTTTCTCTTTTTCGCAAGAGTTGAGCGCTATTGTTGCTGCTGCCGCTGCAATTAATAGTTTTAGAATGCATCTTTTCATTTTGATGTGTGTTTGTGTGTTATAAATGTTTTATTTATTTGACGCTGTAAAAATATATTCAAATAAAAGAGAAAACAAAAATCGGTTATGATTTTTACCGATAGCTACTATCGAGATTTGTAATTGTAGTACAGTATATTAATTGCCAATACAATCTTAATAATGGCACAGATTAACCTATGGATATAATTGCATATATTTGTCTATCGTTTTTACCGATAGCAGCAATCGGCATAAATAAAACAAAGCAAAAAATCAACGCATATACAAGTATTTATGTACGGCTTTGCTTTCGTGTAGCATTTTGATAAATTCTACCGCCGAATGTTTGTGATAGTCGTTTTTAAGGTAATGTACACAACCCTGCATCTCGGTAAGGGGCGAATTAATCTTTACCGCTGTAAGCCCTGTGCAATTGAGAATGGTGGCTTCTGAAAGAATTGACAGATAATTGCTGTTCTCTAACAATTTTAAAAGCATATTCACCTCATTTATTTCTATTGCCACTTTTAAACAACGGTCTTCGTGTTTGAATATTTCGTAAAAAGTGTTTCGCGCTTGCAAGCCTTTTGACGGCATTACAAAATTATATGGCTCAATATCCGAGAATGATAGTGTCTTTTTTTGTGCTAATGGGTGTCCCGAACGCATTATCACAGATAGTTTGTTGTTGAAAAGTATCTGATGCTCAATTTCTTTGTTACATTCGGCGGAACGGAATGCAAGAAAAAAATCCAATTCTCTTCTACAGAGCATTTCTGTGAGTTCCGACATAGTTTTGTAGTGTATGTTGAGTTTTATGCCCGGATATCTATTTGTGAAATTACAAATCGTTTCGATAAGTATCTGTCCAAAAGAATATGTTACACCAATATTCAAACACCCCGTGGCAATTTTCTTGAGGTCGAGGAATCGTTGCTGGCAGTTGTTGATATCACTTACAATTTGACGGGCAAATGGCAGCAACTCTAATCCCGCTTCGGTGAGTGTTACTTCGTGACTTGTGCGAAAAAATAATTCTTCTTCAAGTTCAAGTTCTAATTGTTTAATTTGTTGGCTTAATGTACTTTGGCTTATACATAGTTTTTTTGCCGCTTCCGAAAAATTGAGCGTTTGTGTAGTTTCTACAAAATAGATTAGTTGACGTATTTCCATATTTTTAGTTGTTTAGTTTGCAAATATGGAATTTTTTTTTTGATATTAAAAAAAATAGCGGGGACAGAAAAAAATCCATCCCCGCCGGCTATGTTATATAGAAGAGTTATGCCGCTGCTGTGCGTTTTACCGCCGAGGCAATAGGAGTTGTACGGCTGTTTTCGCAGCGGTTGACAGGTTGGAAAATCTCGTCGATACCGGCGTCGCCTGTGTTGGTAACTTTTTCGCCGTGGCGGGCGTGATTAAAATAGTGTTCTGCTTTGCGAGTCTTTTCGGCTGCGCGGGTAACAAAGGCGGCTATCAATGCGGCCGCAATCAGTGTCCAAATTAATATCTGTGCCATTTTTATTGCGTTTAATTTTTATGACACAAAAGTACGGGCTAAAAATGCGTTGTGCAAACTTTGGCTGAGGTTTGTTTCAATAGCCGCTATCGTTGCCGTCAATGATGGATTTTGTTTTTTTATCCAATCATACAGTATTTTTTTACGGTGTCGCTTTCGCGGAGCATTTTGA
>JAGCVU010000010.1 GCA_017962175.1 Bacteroidales bacterium
ATCATAGCCGTCCGCGAACGCAGCAAGGGCGACGCGCTCCGTTTCAAGGAAAAATATATGGAACTCCTCAAAGAGGAAGTGCCTTACAATCAGCCCAAAAAGATATATGAGTTGATGGCGCAGATGATAGACGCCGCCAATCAAATCGAAGTCTATGACCGTGACGTGCCAAAGATAGGCATCGTTGGCGAGATTTACGTCAAATACAACAAATTCGGCCACCGTTTCATCTCCGACAAACTCGTTGAGGAGGGCGTGGAGGTCGTGTTCCCGCCGATTTTGGAATTTTTCACGCAGGAGATTGTCAACGTCCGCAAGAATTGGGAGATGAACCTCTCGCACCGCAAATTCTCGGTGTGGGTGTTGTTGGAGTTTTTCAAGTATTACATCAACAACGCCATCTCCAAGGCACAGAAGATAATGGAGAAATCCAAATACAAAGTGGCATTCGAGAACATCAAGGACGTAGCCCACGAAGCGGAAGACATTCTCTCGCTCAGCAACCAATTTGGCGAGGGTTGGCTCATCAGTGCCGAAATCTCGTCCTTCGCCCGCCAAGGCATCAAGAATGTCATCAGCGTACAACCATTCGGCTGCATCGCCAACCAAATCATCAGCAAGGGCATCGAGAAAAAACTCCGCAAAAAATACCCGGACCTGAATCTGTTATTCTTGGACTACGACGACGGCGCAAGCGACGTGAATATCACGAATAGGCTTTACTTTATGTTGAAGAATCTGTAAGGAAGGGTTTTCATTACAATTAGCACCACGACTCCCAATCCGTCTCCGCCAAGTATTTTTGCGCTTGACGGCGGATTTCGGGGACTATTTGTCTCGTGCTTTCTCTCTCATATATCAAGATTTTGTCGTGTTCTACTGAATCAACTACTGCGGGGTGAAGCGAACCTTCCTCCACCAAATCAATGTCCCTGCCAAGCAAACGGTTCAAATCCATATACATCCCACCCATTGTGAAAAGCGTGAATGGTTTGCCGTTTCGGTCGGGCACAAAGAGGATATCGACATCGCTTTTCGAGGTCTGTTCGCCGCGAGCGAAAGATCCGAAAAGCCACGCCTTGATTACGGGCTGAGTCGCGAAATAATCAGCGATTATCTTTTTTACAACCGCCGTAGAGCGTTTCTTGCCGTGCTTTTTTGTAACTGTTGCTTCCATTGGCGTATCGTTTATTTTGATTGTTTGGCAAAATTATGTTTTTTGGGGATATTTTGCAAGAAATAATGAGTTTTTTTAAGGTTATGCTTTATTCATAATCATTCTTTCAACTTCTTCTCTTGCTTTTGTCAACACCTCTTCCGCCTGAATTTCCAACGCTCTTGCCTCTGCACGAATGGAGGAAATGTGAGCAACAATTTCAGTTTGCTTGTCTAACGGCACTTCGGGAATAATAAGTTTGCCCAAATCCTCGGGATATACGTGCGGCTGCCCTGCCCCTTGCTGCAAATTATATATATGAGGTTGTTGTAGTTTTAATACTTCAAAAATGTATCGTGTCAGAAACTTTGTTTCGTCTTTTGAATAAATTACAGAACAATCAGATGCAAAGATTGGTTTTTCGTGATACCACACGTAACCCGAATATGCTCCCGACGCACTTATAGTTATCACATTGCCGCCAAAATTATATTGGTCGTGATTGTATGGACTTGTTTGTCCGCCGGCAATGACAGGATATTGACCATTTTTATTAACAGCATCGCTCGTTATTGAATTACCTTTCACAATATTGGCTATGTCTTTTAATTGAGTATTTGCAAACGATGTACTCGTCACTTTTTTGCCTGATACCAAATAATAAAAAGGATCGAACCTATTGTCCACAACATCTTTGAATCTAACAGAAAAAATTCTGTCATTCAGTTTTTGAAAATCATCTTTGGGTAAAGAAATTCCTAACTTGCCCAATAGGTATTCATCAATCGATGCAAGTTTTTGCTTTGACAATGAAAGTTTCGAACAACGGAGTTTTAACAATGTATTGTAGCGGTCAACTATTTGTTGTTGAATTGATAGCGGCGGCAAGGGAATAGGTAAAGATTTATATTCTTCCGCATTAATATTAGGTTGAGCCGCAGTCCTTTGAATGGCTCTAACCCAATCTTTATACGGCTGTGATTGTGTGAAAACAAATAAATATTCAGGCAAAATTTTGATACAATCCACCACAACCCTTATCATATATCCAGCAAAAAAACATTGATAAGGCAATGTTTTATGTAGATATGTTTTTCCTACGGTTGCACCACTACGAGCAAACAAAATGTCCCCCTCGTTCAAAACATATTGATTTTCCAAAGTTTTGGCAGTTGCTCCCAATTCGCCAATTAAATTGCCAAGTTCATCAATATCAGTAATTCTAATATACCGCGGTTCTGTTACACTTTTTCGCTCAATTCCACTTTCGGCTGTTCCATATTGCGGACTTTTCAATAATAAATCCTTTAACTGAACGATTGAAAAAACATATTCATTTTTAACCTTTTTGTCATATAACGTGAAAATAGGATCCCACCTTCCCTCCAACTCCGAAAAATTGACAAGGAAGATTTGATTTGGGTCAATATGTTGCGGTACGCTGTATTCCATAGTTCAAAGTGTTTCGATAAATTTCTTTAATTCAGCACCAATTGTATCCAACTCGTTAACTGCGATTTCTTTGCCAGTAGCATCATAACCGATTTCGTTGGCTATTGCCATAAAAATCGGATAATCAACCAATTCTATTTTGAGAAGTTCGGAAAGCCGATCTTGCAACTTTTCTTTGAGGTCAGATAATTGCTGCGCGTATTGGTCGTTAATCTGTTTTTTCCACTCGGCAAATTCGGAGGTTTTTTCTATCTCTTTTTTGTCGGTCAAATCGGTTGTATTTTCAAACCCAGTGTGATTTTTCAGAATGGACTTCTTCTCCTTTTCCCATTTCTCAACCGTTGCCTTATAGTTGGCTTCGGCTTTAACACGCTCCTGAATGTTGTGCTTAGCGTCAACGATCTTTTGACTTTCAGCGGCAGTCCATTTTTTCAGAAACAGCACAGAACTTTTCACGCCCGCGCCATTGGCAGCAAATGCAGTCTGGGGCATACTTACCACCGCAACAATTCTGAACCATTCGCTGATATTATCGCGGACATATTGCAGAGAACTGTTGGTGAGAATACCGTCAGGGATTACAATTGCCAAATATCCGCCCTCTCGCAAAAACTCTTTATCTTGTTCTATAAACAGGACTTCGGTGCTTTGACTTTCGCGGTTTTTTACGGCAGAATTTTTGGTGTCGAGCCAATCTACTTCCTTGGTTCCAAACTTGTATTGATGGAGATACGCGCTTTCGGTCTGTTTGATGATACTACCAAACGGAGGATTGGTGATTATCAAGTCGAAAGTACCGTAGGTAAACCCTTTGTTGTCGGTTCTGGTTCTTATAACATCGTCGCGCAGAAGTCCATCGCTTGCAATCACGTTGGTGTGTCCATCGTCGTGAATAATCATATTCATCTTGGCGGTGCGAGCGATTTTTTCGTTAATTTCCATTCCAAAAAGATTGGTTGATGCGAAATCGTGCCAATAGTTGTGATGCTGCACAGAGCCTTCTCTGTAATATTCGCCAGCTTGTTGGCGTACTTTGTCGAGCACATATAGGAGAAAACCTCCGCTACCACAAGAAGAGTCGAGCACTTTTGATTCGTTAGTTATCGGCAATACGTCAACTATAAATTTAACAATGTTCCTCGGCGTAAAAAACTGACCGAAATCGCCACGG
Organism: Bacteroidales bacterium; assembly: GCA_017962175.1. Classification (GTDB taxonomy): domain Bacteria; phylum Bacteroidota; class Bacteroidia; order Bacteroidales; family UBA3824; genus UBA3824. The sequence continues at coordinate 3,780 of JAGCVU010000010.1, forward strand.
AAATACGAACCCATAAATGTTTCAAACGCTTTACCCTTGCTATCGAGATCGGTTTCTAAAAGGTTAACTTCTTCAAGATAACTTACCACCGTGCGTATGCGCTGCGGCGTAAGACGGATGTCGTCCTTGAATACCTCCTTGTCGCGTTTTTTACCCTCGGCATAAAGGTCGAAAATACGTTTTGCAAGGTCAAAGGTTTCTTGTTGTTCCAATTTGTCGATTTCCTGCTGCAATGTCGCCTGAGATTTGTCGAGGTAAAAAATCTGAAAATCGTAAGGCACTCCCGGTTTGCGGTGTTTGCGTTCATCCCAAACTTTGCAAAAAATTAGTTTATCCAATTCGTCGAAAGCGTCCGACGGATTAAGTTCTCCACCACCCCAAAGAGCCTGATGCGCCCATTTGAAACGTTTGGTGAGGTCACTGTCCGACACTTTTTCAAGGTCAAAATATTGTTGTTTGATTGGGTCGCCCGCCGGGTCTTCGCTCTGTAAACGCCCGCCTTTTACATATTTGTATTTTTGTACTTTTTTGCCGAAAGTTGGTATGCTTGGTATCTGAATACGTGTTTTGCTGTTCTTGTCGATTTGGTAATAAGCATTTTTTATGCCCGACGTTACCCAAATGTATTTCACCATTCCCGGTATAGCCTGAGCGTAACTATCAGCCTGCTCAATGGCTTGCAAAAATTCCGCCTCTGAAACATCCTGCTTTTTACATTCGACGATAATTACTGGCTTTTGGCAACAATCATCCTCGTAAACCACAATATCAGCCTCCTTGGTACTTGAACCCATTGTTATCTTTTCAAACAACGTTATTTGTTGCTTGGGATAATTGAAAAGGAGAACCAATTTGAGAAACGATTCTGCCTCAACTTGTTCTTCCGGATCGAGATAATTTCTCGATTTGTTGACGTGCAGATATGTAATGCGGCTCTTATCTTCGTTAAAAGAGATAAGTCCCTGCTCAACACCTTGCTGCATTAAAGTCTTCATTTTCTCGGTTTTTAGATTGCGATGCCGATTACATCTAAAAACCTTTTGTTCAGGCTTCAAGCACCCTAAAAAAAGAAAGTGGACATATCCTCATCCACATTCCGGGTGCTTGGCCTGACCCACCAAAACAGATAAGGAATGTCCACGTATGCACGTGAACATTCACAACTATCTTTCTGTTTTGGTTCATCCATTGCGGCCAAGCTTTGGAATGATTTCAGAATAGCGGCAAACGCTAATTATTTTGTTATGTTAGTTTTACATTTCGCTTTGGGA
>JAGCVU010000117.1 GCA_017962175.1 Bacteroidales bacterium
CACGAGAGCCCAGTCGCCGTAGATGTTGTAAAGGTCGCGCAAGAACTGTGCTGCTGCAACGGTCTCTTTTGCGGGGTCGCGGCGTTCGTCAACGAGTGTGGTAACTTCCAGGTCGTACATCTTGCCAGTGCCGTACATAAACTGCCAGAGGCCTGTTGCGCCTGTGCGGGATACTGCACGTGGGTTGAGTGCCGATTCTACTATGGTTAAGTATTTGAGTTCTAGGGGAATATTGTATTGGTCGAGAACGGGTTCGATCATCGGGAAATAATACTGGCTGAGTCCCAAGAGCGAGGGAATCAGGTATTTGCCACGACGGATGTACATCTCGATCCATTTTTTTACATCTTGATTGTAAACGAGAGGGAATGTGGTAGGAATTTTTGACAGACCTTCGGAATAAATTGAGTCTGAGTAAAATACAGGACCGCCCGAATGTGCCACTTCCTCTGCCATCTCTTTTGAGTTGATGGTGTTTTTGATGTAATAGAGAGCAAATAGGCTGTCGATGCTTTCGCTAACGAGGGTCTGCTCGTCGATCTGCGAGTTTGAATCGTTTTCGGCGAAACCGTTGTTGCCGTTGTAGAATACGGAATCTATCTGCGCCTCGGCTGCGACGGCTATTCCGCAAATGATTGATAATGTGAGGACTATCTTTCGCATATTATTCTAAACAAGTTAGTTATTAATTATCAGAACCTTAGTGAAAACTTAATTCCAAAAGCCGGTTTTGTGAGACCCACAATCGGCATAGAACTGTACGGCTCTATCCTCATCGACAGGTCGTCAGAAATGTCGAAGTCGTAGAGATGCGCGTCTACCACGGCGTCGAAAATGTTCATAAAGTAAGTGAGCATCATCACCACATAGCATAAGTCTCTGTAACGGCGGTATTTGCGCATATAATACACAATGTCGGCTTCGTTTTCGAGGTTTGTAAGGCGGATTCCCGTCCAGGTGGTGTCTTTGCCAATGGAGTGCAGATAGTAATGCTCCTCGTTTACCATCTGCTTGTAGCGCGTGTTGTAAAAGTTTGATACATAAAACAATGTACCTGCCGCGCCGTATATCAGAGGCACTTTCCAATATTGTCCGTTGTAGATTTGTCCCAAGCCCGGAACGGCAAACGAAAGCCATCCTGCGAGTTTGGGATTCTTGGTAACGGAACCTACTGTGTCGATTAGCAGGTCGGCATCATCGATGGGCACAAACTCGTCGCTTCCTTCGGTTGCCACGCGTATCTCGCTGTCGTCGCCGGTGGCGGTTACTTCGGTCTTCTCTTTGTGCTTGCGGTGATGTTTGGTGCTGTCTTTCTGTGCGTTGGCAATCGAAAGCGACATCAAAACGGTCAATATGATAAGTGTGACTCTCTTAATCATTTCGGAGGTTAAATTTCCACTTTGCTGAGCAAGTCTACTATTTTGTTGTAGTCTTCGGGAGTTTTGAGGTTGAAGATAAGTTTGCTTGTGCCTTTGCTGTCGACCTTCAAATCCACTTTGACGGCAAATTTCTTGGTGAAAGATTTTTTGAGTTTTTTCTGCTCGTCGGTGAGTTTCGGGCGTACAGCCTTCACCATCACTTTCTTGTCGTCGGTGTTTTCATCGGTATTGCCCTCTTCAATAGGTTTGTCGGCAAAACGGATGATGTATCCTTCTGGATCTTTTACAAGTTCTTCTACCTGACGAGCCGAAAGATTGTATTCTAATACTTTCTCAAAGAGGTTTTTCTGCTGCTCTGCGTCTTCAAGGCTGATGAGCGGACGAATCTGTCCCACGGTAACAACCTTGTTTTTGAGAGCGGCTTGCATTTCGTCAGACAATTTCAAAAGACGTAGCGAGTTGGTAATAGTGCTTCTACCTTTGCCAAGACGTGTGCTGAGGTCTTCTTGAGTAAGTTTGCACTCGTCGATAAGGCGGTTGTAGGTGAGTGCTACTTCTATGGGGTTGAGGTCTTCGCGTTGAATGTTTTCCACGAGAGCCATCTGCAGCATAGTGCTGTCGTCCACGTCGGTGATGTACGCCGGAATCTTGTCTAATCCCGCCATCTTAGAGGCGCGGTAACGACGCTCACCAGAGATAATTTGGTACTTGTCGCCTGTTTTTCTGAGCGTTATGGGCTGAATGATACCCAAAGTTTTGATAGATTCGCTCAGTTCCTGAAGTTTTTCTTCGTCGAAATCGGTACGCGGCTGTGTTGGGTTGGGCTCAATAAGGTTGATGTCTACATTGGCAACGTCGCCTGTGTTGATTACCTCCTCGGGCGTGTTGGTGATGGTGGAGTTATCTTGGATAAGTCCCGCCAATCCTCTGCCTAATCCTCTTGATGGTTTTGACATTTGTCAGACTATATTAAGTTGTTAGTTATCAATTGTTTGAAGATGCGTATATTATTCAGCGTTGTTGTTTTCCAAAATCTCTTTTGCAAGGTTGAGATAGTTGACCGCGCCGTTTGAATTTGCGTCGTATTGGATAACGGGTTTGCCGTAACTCGGAGCCTCGCTCAAACGTACATTTCTGAGAATCAATGTTTTGAATACCATATCTTGGAAATGCTGGCGCACTTCGTCTACCACTTGGTTGCAGAGGCGTGTGCGGCTGTCGTACATTGTGAGAAGGAATCCTTCGATTTGGAGTTCGGGGTTGAGACGGTGCTGGATCTGTTTGATTGTGTTGAGCAATTTGCCGAGACCTTCCAACGCAAAGTATTCGCACTGAACGGGAACGATTACGCTATCGGCAGCGGTTAAAGCGTTGAGTGTCAGCAATCCCAACGACGGCGAACAGTCGATCATAATATAGTCGTAACTGTCTTTAACCTTGGCGATGAAGTTTTTCATCACTTGTTCGCGGTCCTGAACGTTGAGTAGTTCGATTTCTGCGCCTACGAGGTCGATGTGCGATGGAATGATGTCTAATCCGTCAACACCGGTTTTGAGAATAACCTCCGACGGTTCAAGACCATCGATAAGGCATTCGTAGATGCTTTTTTCGATGTTTTTGAGTTCGAAACCGAGACCCGAAGTTGCGTTTGCCTGCGGATCGGCGTCGATAAGGAGTATTTTCTTGTCTAATACGGCAAGCGACGCACCGAGGTTGATTGCCGTTGTGGTCTTTCCTACGCCGCCCTTCTGGTTGGCTATGGCTATTACTTTTGACATATCGTGTTGGTAAATAAGTTTTTAAAACAATACCTATTGTGTATTCAATCTTTTTATTAAGGCACAAAGGTATAATTTTTTTTTTATTTCGTAACCATAACAAGAAAAATTTACATTTTTTTAACGGCAGACTTTGCGGCTATATATATAATGTGTATTTTTGCCTGTCGTCATTGTGGCGGCTCATTTAAAAAATAAATTTTAAAATTAAATTCAAGATGAAAAGATTTACAATCCTTTTCTCGGCTATGGTGCTGATTTGCGGAATGTGTACCGCGCAGCCGCCGAGATTCCAGTTCAAAAAGAACGACCCGAAAATCTACACTCTTACCGTAGGTAATGTAAAAATGGAAATCGATGCCAACAACGGCGCTCGTATCACATCTTTAAAATTAGACACTACCGAGGTGCTTTCTCAAATCAATTTCCCAAATATGTACGGAAGCACATTTTGGACAAGTCCCCAAAAAGAGTGGAACTGGCCTCCTGTTCGCGAACACGATATGGCTCCTTACGAAGTAACTGAGGATAAGGGCGTTATTACAATGACAAGTCCACTTTCTGAAAAAATTCCGCTGCGTATCAAAAAACGTTTTGAGGTTGACAAAAAAGATAACTGCATTGTGGTTACTTACACTCTCATCAACGAAGGCAGCGAAGACCGCAAGGTTGCTCCTTGGGAGATTACCCGCGTACTTGCTCACGGCTCGGTTTATTTTGATGCCGATGTGGAGGCTATTACTCCCGCCGGATTGATGAACTTTGTAAAAAAAGATGGTTACGCTTGGTACGATATCGACCACATAGAGCGTCAAAACCGTAAAATCAACGCCGACGGCAAAGGTTGGCTCGCATTCACCAATGGTGATTGGATTCTCAAAAAGAAATTTCAAGACCTCAAACCTTCCGAACCCGCTCCCGAAGAGGCTGAAATTCAGGTTTATGTAAATCAAGGCGACTCATACGTAGAACTCGAAAGCCAAGGCGCATACACCAACCTCAAACCCGGCGAAAAATTAGATTGGGCTGTTAGGTGGTATTTGACTAAGAAATAGGTTTATTTAGGATTTTACAAGGTTATATTTTTGATTTATAAACGGCATCCGAGTATTTGGATGCTTTTTTTTTCTTCATACAGATGAGTTTACTAACAAAAAAACCGTCGGTGATTTCTCCACCGACGGTTCGTGATTTTCCGCTTAATTTGCGGTAGTTATATAAGAATGTGAAACCTGAACTCTAAATTGTTTATTTTACATCTTCTTTGATCATCTCTTTAAATGCTAATCCGAAAATCAGATAGCCAGTGTTGCCGGCGATAGTGCCTTCGTTTTGACCCCAGAGGAATGGCCAGTCGTCGAAGTTTTCAAAATGGTCGGGTTGACGGAAGAGCACGCCGGGAGCCATATTGCCGGGGATGAATGAGAAGTCAGCACGGTTGTTGCCGTAGAATACCGCTTTGGGACGTG
>JAGCVU010000011.1 GCA_017962175.1 Bacteroidales bacterium
GATTTCGTCGAGTATGGAGCAGGTTTTCAGTTGTTCCGACATTGGTTTTGAGCGAATCAATCCTGCCGAAATTTATGGCGGCAGCACAAAGCAAGAGGCCAAAAAGATTTTCGACGATGTTTTGAGCAACACTTCTACTGCGGCTCAGAAAAATGTTGTGCTTGCAAACTCCGCATTTTCAATTAATTGCATCTGTCCCGAGAAAAACATCCGCGAATGCTTTTTGGAGGCAAAAGAATCGCTCGAAAGCGGCAAGGCTAAGGAAGTGCTTAATAAATATGTAGAAATGAACTCATAATCAATATAATACATCACTAAAATGAGCAAATATTCGATAGACCAAAACGGCTATTATGGCGAATTCGGAGGTGCATTTGTACCCGAAATACTCCGCAAAAACGTTACTGAATTAAAGAATAATTATTTACAAATAATTGAAAACGAACAATTTCAGAAAGATTTCCAAAAACTTCTTCACGATTATGTTGGTCGCCCCACACCGCTTTATTTTGCTAAGCGTTTGAGCGAAAAATATGGCGCAAATATCTATCTAAAACGTGAAGACCTCTGCCATACAGGTGCTCACAAACTCAACAACGCCCTCGGTCAGATTCTTTTGGCGCAAAAACTCGGCAAAACACGAATTGTAGCCGAAACAGGCGCCGGTCAGCACGGCGTGGCAACGGCAACCGTTTGTGCCCTTATGAATATGGAATGTGTGGTTTATATGGGCGAAACGGATGTTAAACGTCAGTTTTTGAATGTACAGAGAATGAAAATGTTAGGAGCAAAAGTTGTTCCAGTAATGTCGGGCAATCGCACTCTCAAAGATGGTACAAACGAGGCTATTCGCGATTGGTGCTGCAATCCAAAAAACACACATTATATTATAGGTTCTGTGGTTGGTCCCGACCCGTATCCCGATATGGTGGCACGTTTCCAATCTGTTATAAGTGAGGAGATTAAGAGCCAACTTGAAACTCAAACCGGCAGAAATTATCCCGATAAACTTTTGGCTTGCATAGGTGGAGGAAGCAATGCTGCCGGAACTTTCTATCATTATATTGATGATGAGCGAGTTAAGTTCTTTGCAGCCGAAGCTGCCGGACTTGGTCTTGAAGACCCCGAAAAATCTGCCGCCACTATTCACCTTGGTCGCAAGGGTGTTTTGCACGGAAGTCTTTCGATGGTAATGATGACCGAAGATGGACAAATCGTTGAACCATACTCAATTTCAGCTGGTTTGGATTATCCGGGCGTTGGACCTATGCACGCTTTTTTTGCCAAAGTGGGACGCACCAAGGTGCTTGCTGTTACCGACAGCGAGGCTATGCAGGCGGCTTTGGAACTCACTAAGTTAGAGGGAATTATCCCCGCTATCGAAAGTGCTCACGCTCTTGCAATGTTGCCCAAAATGCAGTTCAACAAAGGCGAAAATGTGGTTGTAACTGTCTCAGGACGAGGCGATAAGGATATGAACACATACGCATCGTACTTTAATCTTTAATCTGTTATGGCCACAATTTTAGACGAAATAGTCGCAAACAAAAAGATTGAGGTTGAGCAATTTAAGCGTATTTTGCCCATTGAAATGCTCCGCGAAGGCGGATTTTTCTGTCGCGACACTTTCTCATTTAAAAAGGCTTTGCTAGATAGTCCTACGGGTATAATCTCGGAGTTTAAACGCCGTTCGCCTTCGAAGGGAGATATTCATCAAAACATTGAGCCAAAGGATGTTGTGCCGCTTTACGAAGAGTATGGTTGCTCAGCGGTTTCGTGTCTTGCCGACAATAAATATTTTGGCGGAAGCTACAAAGATGTAATGCAAGCTCGCGAACATTTGGATCATACTCCGCTGTTGTTCAAGGAGTTTGTAACAGATCCTTACCAACTTTATTTGGCTAAACATTCGGGTGCTGACGTGGTTTTATTGATTGCGGCTTGCTTAGAACGCTCTCAATGTCAAGAACTTGCCTACGAAGCTAAAAGTCTTGGTTTGCAAACTCTTTTAGAAATTCATTCCGAAGACGAACTTTCGCACTACGGTGAAGATTTTATTGATGTGCTTGGTGTTAACAACCGCAACTTGAAGATTTTTAAAACCGACATCGCTATTTCGAAAGAGATTGTAAAAAATCTTCCCGATGAAGCCGTAAAAATCTCTGAATCAGGTATTTCAAAACCCGAAACTGTTGCCGAACTCAAAAAACTTGGTTTCAACGGTTTTCTTATGGGCGAAAACTTTATGAAAGAGTCTAACCCGGGCATTGCTCTTAAAAACTTTGTTGAGGAGGTACTAAAATGCTTGTAAAGATTTGTGGGTTAAGAGATAACATGAGCGAGGTTTTAGATTTAAAACCCGATTTTGCCGGAATGATTTTTTATCCCAAATCGCCGAGATATGTAGGTAATAATCAATCTGTTGACTTAAAACAAAAACTCTCCGACACCAAAAAAGTAGGTGTGTTTGTCAACGAAGATTACAACCGAATTATCCAAATGGTTGACATCTATAATCTTGATTATGTGCAACTTCACGGCAACGAGAGTGTAGACTTTTGTAAACAAGTTCGTGCAAAAGTACCTGTTATTAAGGCGTTTGGCATTTCTACAAAGGCAGATTTCGACAAAATAGGCAACTATGCTCAAAATGTTGATTATTTATTATTCGACACAAAAACAGCATGTTACGGAGGTTCAGGTCAACAATTTGATTGGAATATGCTTCAAGAGGTTGACATTCCTCAAAAGTTTTTGCTCAGCGGCGGCATTTCGTTAGAGAGTTTAAACATTATTAAAGATTTAAAAATCAATAATTTAGTGGGTGTTGATTTAAACAGCAAATTTGAAGACGCGCCCACACTCAAAAACATTGAAAAGTTAAAACAAGCTTTAAACATTATAAGAAAATGAACAGAATCGACAAACTTTTCCAATCTGGTAAAAAAGATATATTATCAGTCTATTTTACAGCGGGTTATCCCAAATTAGACGACACAGTAAAAATCATCAAATCTCTTTCCGACCAAGGTGTGGACATGATTGAAATTGGTGTTCCGTTTTCCGATCCTATGGCAGACGGTCCTGTAATTCAGGCAAGCGGACAACAAGCTTTGAACAACGGCATCACTCAGGAAATTCTTTTTAAGCAACTTGCCGACATTCGCAAAGTAACTGATATTCCGCTAATTATGATGAGTTATATCAACACCGCTATGCAGTTTGGCTTTGAGCGTTATTGCAAAAAATGCGCTGAGGTTGGTGTTGACGGACTTATCATTCCTGACCTTCCTTCGGAGATTTATTTGTCGGAATATAAACAATTTGTCGATGCTAACAATTTGGATTACATTCAGTTAATTACCCCCGAAACATCCGACGAGCGCATTCGTGCCATCGACGATATGAGCCGCGGCTTTATCTACATGGTTTCGTCGGCATCCACCACAGGAGCTCAGCAATCGTTTAACGAAGCTAAACAACGGTATTTCAGCCACATTGAAAGTATGAACTTGAAAAATCCCACACTTGTAGGTTTCGGAGTAAGCAACCAAGCCACCTTCCGTGCTGCCGCCGACCATTCTCGCGGTTGCATCATCGGCAGTGCATTTATCAAACTCTTAGGCAGTTGCAAATCTATCGACGAAGCTGTGGAAACATTGCTGAGCAATGTAAAAGGATAATAATATTATAATTAATTATCATTATGCTACCATCGAAATGCTTATTTCGATGGTAGTGTTTTTTTAAATATTAATTAGTTTTAAAAAAAGTTAATTATTGATGTACTATTGTGCTTTTTTGAGTTTTGATTTTTACATTTGCATTTGAGTTTTAAACTAAATAATGTCATGAATCAGACAGCAGATAACATTAAGGAATTAAACGAAAGAATCAACCGCGAAAGCGCGTTTATCGACATGGTTAACAGCGAGATGGCTAAGGTTATCGTGGGTCAAAAACAACTCACCGAAGGCCTGTTAATCGGATTGCTTAGCAATGGACACGTTCTTTTAGAAGGTGTCCCCGGTTTGGCTAAAACATTGGCTATCAAAACTTTGTCGCAAATTATAAAATCTAAGTTCAACCGTATACAGTTTACGCCCGACCTTTTGCCTGCCGACCTTCTCGGTACAATGATTTACTCGCAAAAAAGCGAGGAATTTGTGGTTAAAAAAGGTCCTGTGTTTGCAAACTTTATCCTTGCCGACGAAATCAACCGTAGCCCCGCAAAGGTTCAGTCAGCACTTTTGGAGGCTATGCAAGAGCATCAGGTAACAATTGGCGAGGAAACCTACAAGTTAGACGATCCTTTCCTTGTGCTTGCTACGCAAAACCCTATCGAACAGGAAGGTACATATCCGTTGCCCGAAGCTCAGGTCGACCGTTTTATGCTTAAAATTGTGGTTAATTATCCCAAAAAAGACGAAGAGAAAATCATTATCCGTCAAAACATTACGGGCGAATTTCCCAAACCTACCCAAATACTCACATCCGAGGATATTATCAAGGCTCGCGAGTTGGTAAAAGAGGTTTACATCGACGAACGCATTGAAAACTACATAGTTGACATAGTTTCTGCCACACGTAGCCCCGAACAATACGGCTTAGAAAAGTTCAAAGAATTAATCAGTTACGGTGGTTCGCCCCGTGCAGGCATCAGCCTTGCAAAAGCTTCTAAGGCATACGCATTTATCAAACGTCGCGGATACGTTTTTCCCGAAGACGTTCGCTCAATTTGTCACGCAGTTTTGCGCCACCGTATTGGTTTAACCTACGAGGCTGAGGCTCAGAATATTACAACCGAAGAAATTATCAGCGAAATTCTCAACACCATCCCTGTTCCGTAGTGTATATATTATAAGGTGTATTTTTATGTAATTTTAGTAAAATGGAAACCTCAGATATATTACAGAAAGTCAGGAAGATAGAGATAAAAACCAAGGGTCTGTCTAACCACTTATTTGCGGGCGAATACCACAGCGCGTTTAAGGGTCGTGGTATGGCGTTTAGCGAGGTGCGCGAGTACCAATATGGCGACGACATCCGCAACATCGATTGGAACGTTACGGCTCGTTTCGACAAGCCTTACGTAAAGGTGTTTGAAGAGGAACGCGAACTTACCGTGGTAATTCTTGCCGACGTGAGTGGTAGTACCGATTTTGGTTCACAAACCGCAAGCAAACGCGATATTATCACCGAAATAGCCGCATGTCTCTCATTTTCAGCCATTTCCAACAACGATAAAATTGGTGTAATCCTCTTTTCGGATCGTATCGAAAAATTCATTCCTCCGAAAAAAGGTCGTCAGCATATCTTGCGCATTATCAGAGAGTTGCTAACCTTTAAACCCGAAGGCAAGGGAACGGATGCCGCATTAGCTTTGCGCTATCTTACAAGTGCCATCAAAAAACGCACTACTGCATTCATTATCAGCGACTTTATTTGTCCTGATTTTTCCGATGCGTTGCGTATTGCGCGTCACAAACACGACCTTCTTGCGCTCGATATCTTTGATGTGCGCGAGCAAGATTTCCCCAATGTGGGACTTGTTTCTGTTCGTGACGCTGAAACCGGTAAGGTGCAGATAATAGACACTTCGTCAAGTGCAGTTCGCGAAATGTTTCGCCGTAATGCCGCTCAACGTCGGGCTCGCAACGAGGAAATTTTCCGTCACGCCGGTGTTGATTGTGCCTTTATTGTCGACAATGACGATTATGTAAAACCTTTGGTAAAACTTTTTAAATCAAGAATTTAGCATACCGAGATGTTACATTTTAGAATAAAAGGATTTTTGATTTTGGCAGCGGTGATGTTGTTGACTGCTTTTGCGCATAACCTTAATGCTCAATCAGTTTCGGTTCGTGCCTTTGCCGATTCTAATTTTGTGGAGTTCGGAAATCCTGTAAAGTATTCTGTTTCGGCCTCTGTAAAAGGTGGTCAAAAGGTAGAGTTTCCGATTTTGAAGGGCGAAATTGTTCCGGGTCTCGAAGTTATTGGCGGACCTTTGATTGATACCGTTTTTCATCCTAACCTAACGATGGATGTAAACTGCAATTACTCAATCACTTCGTTTAAAGATTCTACTTTTACGATACCTGAAATGCCGGTTTTGGTAGATGGTCAGATGTTTCGCACCGATTCTATCAGCCTTACATTCACCCTTTTGCAGAATATCGACAGTACTTTTTATGCACCTATTGATACCACTAAGGCACTCAAAATCTTCGACATAGCCGAGGTTAAGAACACACCGTTCACGTTTGAGGAGTTTTGGCATCGTTTCGGACACCTTATTATTATAGTGTTGATTTCGATGCTTGTGGCAGCGGCAATCACTTATTTTATAATTCGCAAGATTAAAAATAAGCCCATTCTGCCAATTTCAAAGCCCAAAGAACCGGCTCACCTTACCGCTTACCGGTTGTTAGACAAGCTGAAAACCTCGAAACTGTGGCAGCAAGGACGTGTAAAAGAGTTTTATTCGGTGCTTACCGAAATATTAAAAAACTATATTACAGACCGTTACAATCATTCTGTGATTGAAAACACCTCTGACGAAACTCTTGAAGAACTTAAACATTTTATGTCGCCGAGCGATGAGAACTATCAGAATCTCAAAACGTTGCTTGATACTGCCGACTTTGTTAAGTTTGCCAAGTTTCAACCTCGCGAAGACGAAAACGACCTTGCACTCTCAATTGCATATAAGTTTGTGGATGACACAAAGATACAGATAGTAGAAACCAACATTCAAGAAGAGAAAAATGTTTGAATTTACACAGTTTGCATATCCAAAAGTATTGTGGCTCTTGCTGTTGCTCTTGCCGTTGGCAGTGTGGTATTTCTTTAAGATAAAGAATGCACATCCTGCGTTAACGTTCAGTAGCACAGGCGATTTTGGCAACAATCCTATTACTGTGCGCAAGATTATAGCTTTTGCGCCTTACGTGCTAAACTTTGTGATAATTGCCTTAATAATAGTGGCTTTGGCTCGTCCGCAAAGCACGTCGAGTAGCGAAACCATTACCAAAGAGGGCATTGATATAGTTATGGCAATGGACGTTTCGGGTTCCATGCTTGCCCGCGACTTTAAGCCAAACCGTTTGGAAGCTGCCAAAAACGTTGCTTCGGATTTTATTCAAGGTCGCGAAAACGACCGTATCGGCATTGTGCTGTTCTCTGGCGAAAGCTTTACGCAATGTCCCCTCACTGCCGACAAGGCAACGCTCGTTAACCTGATGTCGGTAATTCGCGAGGGAATGATCGAAGACGGTACTGCCATCGGTCTCGGACTTGCCAACGCTGTTGCCCGACTCAAAAATTCCGACGCCAAAAGCAAGATTGTGATTCTTCTTACCGACGGTGTAAACAATATGGGCGAAATTGACCCAGTGTTTGCCGCCGAAATTGCAGCTCGCTATGGCATAAGGGTTTACACTATTGGTGTGGGCAAAAACGGTATGGCGCCTTACCCCGTGCAAGACCCCTTTGGACGCACTTATTACGAAAATTTTGAGGTTCGTATCGACGAACCTACTCTTAAAAAAATATCATCTCTTACCGACGGACAATATTTCCGTGCAACAGACAATTTCTCACTGAAAGAAATATACACCGAGATTGATAAACTTGAAAAAACCAAGATGCAGACCCTTACAATGAACAAAACTCACGACCGTTTTATGCCGTGGTTGTTGGCTGCCGTTGGTTTGTTATTGTTTAACGTATTAATAAAAATGTCTTTGGGAAGATTTCTTCCATAATAATTTTTTATAACGATGTTCGATATTGATTTTGCAAATAAGGAATATCTTTACGGCCTTTTGGCGATACCCGTATTGGCGGCGTTATTTGTGCTGTATCTTACTAAGCGTAAGCGAGATATGGAAAAAATCGGCAACAGTTCGGTGCTTCGTCCGTTGATGCCCGAATACTCTAAGTCGCGTCCTATTATAAGGTTTGCGCTTGTGATGTTGGCACTTACATTTTTGATAATTGCCGCAGCACGTCCACGAATGGGCAGTCAACTTTCGGAGGTAAAAACACAAGGCTCTGAAATAATGATACTTCTCGATATAAGCAACTCTATGCGTGCCACAGATATGTATCCTAACCGCTTAGAAAACAGCAAGAACGCTATTTCAAATCTTGTTAAACGTCTTTCGGGCGATAAAATCGGACTTGTGATTTTTGCTGGAACGGCTTTTGTTCAAGTGCCTCTTACCTGCGACCTTCAAGCCACCGATATTTTTGTTCAATCGGTTTCGTGCGATATGATTTCAGAGCAAGGCACTGCCCTTGGCGAAGCTCTCAACCTTGGCGCAAGATCGTTTTCGAGCGAATCGGAAACCTCTAAGGCAATGATACTTATCACCGACGGCGAGAATCACGAGGCAAATCCCGACCCAATTACCGCAACCAAAAATGCTTACGAAAAAGGTATCGTAACCTTTACAATTGGTATGGGAAGTCCGCGAGGCACCACAATTCCCAAGGCTGACGGCAGCAACGAAATGATTCGCGACCGTGAAGGCAATGTGGTTGTTAGCAAACTCGACGAAAAATCGCTTATCCAAATTGCACAGGCTGGCGGCGGCACTTACGCACTCGCAACCAACGGTGATTCAGGACTTAAAGCCATCTACGAAGAAATTGGCAAAATGAAAAAAGGCGACATACTAATGTATTCTGATTACGACGAAAAATACGCCGTGCCTGCGTGCGTGGCTCTAATATTTTTCATTGCGGCTTGCTTTACCTTGCAGCGCAAAAATCGTTGGATCAATAAATTAGGCATATTCGACTAACATTTTTAAATTTGAGAAAGTGAAACGGATTTTAACCATATTATTAATAATAAGCGCATTAGCAAACAGTTTAATGGCTCAGAACGAACGCCGTTTTGTTCGCGAGGGCAACGATTATTACTACGAACAGCAATACGACAAGGCGGAGGAACTTTACCAAAAGGCTGCCAACGAAAATTCTTCGTCGTATGAGGCTGCTTTCAATGTGGGCAATGCTCGTTATCGTCAGGAAAAATACGGTGATGCGGCTTCGGCTTACAAAAGTTTGATCAAGAGCCAAACCGACCCAAATAAACTTGCCGAATGTTATTTCAATCTTGGTAACTCGCAGTTAGGCAGTTGTATGCAGATGGTAGAACAGCAAAAGTTAGACGGTGCTATCGCAATGGCAGATTCGGCTTTGCTTTCGTTTAAAAATTCTATTATCAACAATCCCCGCAATCAGCAAACCAAGTATAATTACCTATATACCAAAAAGTTAATTGAGGCTTTGAAACAACAGCAACAACAGCAACAGCAAAATCCTCAGCAAGACCAACAAAACCAAGATCAAAATCAGAATCAAGACCAAGATAAGGAAAATCAAAACCAAGAACCCGACGCCGACGGTGACGGAATTCCCGACCGTGTAGAACAGGGCGACAATCCCTCTCATCCACGCGACACCGATGGCGACGGCACCCCCGACTATAAAGACAACGACTCCGACAACGATGGCATACCCGATTCAAAAGAGGCGGGCAACGACCCCAAAAATCCGCAGGATACCGATGGCGACGGCATGCCCGACTATCGCGACACCGACAGCAACAACAACGGCATTCCCGACGGCGAGGAGGCTCGTGCAATTTCGCCCGAAGATGCTGAGCGTATTCTTGAAGCCATCAACAAGGCTGACGCCGAAACGCAGAAGAAGGTGAAGGAGGAGGACTCTAAATCAAAAGTTAAACACGACAAACAATGGTAACCTTAAAAACAATTATACCTATGAACAGACTGATTATAGCTCTAACCTTACTAACAGGCATAATATCAGCCGCTTACGGACAAGACGTGGTTGTAACCGCAAACGCGCCATCCACAGTTAAGTCTGGACAGGCGTTTCGTATTGAGTATTCGATAAACGTACAGGGGGCTCAATTGGGTCAGCCCGACCTCACGGGACTCAATTATTACGGTGCGTCCACAAGTCAGAGCGTAAGCATTGTAAACGGCTCAATGAGTGTGAAATATTCAGTTATTTACACTGTATCTGCACCAAAATCAGGTGTTTATAAAATTCCTCCCGTTACGGCAGAGTACAACGGCAAAACCTATAAATCCAAAGAACTTTCCATAACGGCACAAGATAATCCGCAACAAAATCAAGCTCAGCAAGGCGGCAATCAACATCAACCTCACCAACCGCAACAAGGCGAAAATGAGCAAGTTAGTGGTAGCGGAAATCTCTTTATCGATGTAAATGTCAATAAGAAAGAGGTTTACGTGGGTCAGCACATTGTACTTTCGGCTGGTTTTTATTCACGTTACAGTATTCAAGAAATTGCCGACACCAAATTGCCTTCTTACAACGGCTTTTGGGTCAAGGAGATATCCACTCCGTCGCGCATTACTTTGCAACAAAAACTCATCAACGGCGTGCCTTATTCGTATGGACTTTTGCACAAGAAAGTGCTGATTCCGCAGCGTGCCGGCGACCTTGTTATTGAACCTTATTCAATCGATTTCATTACTCGCGAAGGTTTTTGGGATAGTTACAAACGTACCGGCAAAAGCACGGCTAAAACCATAAAGGTTAAACCGTTGCCATCGCCCAAACCCGATAATTTCGGCGGTGCAGTCGGCTCGTTTAATATTTCAATGTCAGCCGACAAAGAGGAGGTAAAACTCGACGACCCGCTTACCATCAAGGTAACTTTAACCGGTAACGGAAACATACAACTTTGTGAGGCTCCGAAAGTTGACATACCTTCGGCATTTGAGGCTTTCCCGCCCAAGAGCACCGAAAACATCAAAACCGACGACAATGGCATGTCGGGTACTCGCACATTTAGTTATGTGGCAATTGCCCGTCAACCTGGCGAAATCACCATTCCGGGCGTTAAATTCTCGTATTTCGACCTTGCAACCAAATCGTATAAAACCGTATCTGCCAACGATTTAAAAATCACCATCACCGGCGAACGCGATTCTACCTCCACAGCATTTACCGGCGGCGTAATCAAGAGTGATGTTGAAAATCTTGGCAGCGACATCCGTTTTATAAAACAAGGTTTTGAACTGAAATCCAAAAAGTACGGATTTTTTAATTCATTTGAATTTTGGTTGATAATAATTTTGCTTGCTCTCATCTTTACTACGGTGATACTCTTGCGTTTACAGCAAATTAAGAACAATGCCAACCTTGCCGCACTCAAAAATCGCAAGGCTGGAAGCACCTCGCGCAAACGCTTGAAAAAGGCTGCCGCATTCTTGAAACAAGACAAAAAAGATGAGTTTTACGCCGAGGTGCTCAATGCTCTTTGGGGCTATTTGAGCGACAAACTTGAAATGCCGGCTTCGGAACTCACTCGCGACAATGTGGTGGAAAAACTCGCAAATAAAGGCATTGATATGGATTCTATTCAAAAATATATTAACACATTAAACGACTGTGAATTTGAACGTTACGTTGCTTCCGGCATGGCTCGTCCGTTGCAAGATATGTACACGCAAGCCGCCGAAACAATTGAACAAATGGAAAACACTTTTAAAGGCTAAAACAATGAAAAAATTATTCTCTTACATAATTATTGCAATTTGCACATTATCAACAGTTTGTGCTCAAAATGAAGACGGTGCGGCTCTACTTCAAAAGGCTAACCAATCGTATACCGACAAGGATTATAAACTTGCCGCAGAACTTTACGAACAAATTGTGGCTCAGGGCTTTACCGCTCCTGAATTAAACTACAATCTTGGTAATGCATATTACAAACTTGGCGATTTTACTCGCGCAATTCTCAACTACGAAAGGGCTTTGAAACTAAATCCCGATTTTGAGGATGCTAAGGTTAATTTGAAATTTGCCAACGCAAGTCAACGCGACAGAATCAACCAAGCGCAAGATTCGGCAGTGGGTGCAATTTTTGAGCAATTTGTTAAAAATGTGGGACTTAGCCGTTGGGCGTGGTTCACAATTCTATCCTTTGCATTGTGCTTGGGATCTTTCCTTTGGTACGTTTTCAGCACAAGCCGCAACCATAGAAAATTGGCGTTTTCAATTGGCTGCGTTTTGGTTTTTGTAACAATGCTAAACTTATTGTTAGGCTTTTACAATCAATCACTTATAAGTCAAAATTCAGAGGCTGTAATTATGGAAAAAGTGGTGATGGTAAAAAGTAGTCCCGACGACAACGGCACCGACCTTTTCCGCATCAACGAGGGATTGAAAGTGGCTGTAAAAGAGCGTTCGGGCGATTGGATCGAAATCCGCCTTACCGATGGTCGCGTGGGTTGGATTAAATTTTCGGCACTCGAAATTATATAATTATGACATCAACAGAAACTCAACTGATAAGTCTGTTTAAGACAAAATATGGTATAGAACCATCTGAAATAGAGCGACTTCCTTTGTCGGGCTCTAACCGTGAATATTACAAAATTTCATCGCCAAATGCTGTTTGCGTTGGCACTTTCGGCAATCAAATAAAAGAAAACGAGGCATTTATTTCGTTTTCTAACTCGTTGAAAGAGGCAGAGTTGCCCGTTCCAGAAATACTTGCAGTTTCTGATGATAAATTGTATTATTTGCAAACTTTTATCGAGGGTGTTTCATTGTTTGAATACCTTGAAAAACATCGTCTTAACGATGGTTCGCCCGATAATTCAACCATAGAATTATATAAAAAAACACTGCGTGTTTTACCCAAATTTCAAACTCAGGGTGTAAAATATATTGATTTTGATAAGTGTTTCCCACGCAAAAGATTTGATTCACAATCTATTATGTGGGATTTAAACTACTTTAAATACTATTTTCTAAAAACCACTCATACCGTTTTTGACGAACAGTTGTTAGAAAATGATTTTCAAACACTTACCGATTATCTTTGCACTGCCGACAGCGAATATTTTCTCTATCGCGATTTTCAAAGTAGAAATATAATGGTAACTCCCGAAGGAGATGTCAAATTTATTGATTATCAAGGTGGTAGAAAAGGTGCTTTGCAATACGATATTGCTTCGCTACTCTACGACGGCAAGGCTGCAATTCCTCCCGAAGTGCGTATCGAACTACTTGATTTTTATATCAATGAACTCAAAAAATATATAAA
>JAGCVU010000118.1 GCA_017962175.1 Bacteroidales bacterium
CTACGACTGGTACAGCGGCACAGCTCCCTACGAGAACACCATCCTCAAAGCCATGCAGGAGGCTGGCAAGGAGAACGGCATTGAGATTCTCTACGCTCCAGACAACCAGTTCGGACGAGCCGAAGACTTGGCAAAACAGGCTGATATGGTGCTTGTTTGCACTGGCAACCATCCTTACGGCACCGACCGCACATGGAAAGTGTGCCCAGTGCCAAGCGACGGACGTGAGGCTAACGACCGCCACTCGCTCCAGCTGCCCGACGAGGACGAAATCCGCCGCCTCTACTCTATCAACCCCAACACTGTGCTGGTGCTTGTTAGCAGTTTCCCCTACACCATCAACTGGAGCAACGCAAACCTGCCTGCCATCATCCACGTTACACACTGTTCGCAAGAACAGGGACACGGCGTTGCCGACGTGCTTTTTGGCAAGGTTAATCCCGCAGGACGTACCACACAGACCTGGGTGCGCGACATTCTCGACCTTCCCCATATGCTCGACTACAACATCCGCAACGGTCGCACATATATGTATTTCAAAGGTGAGGTTCTTTACCCCTTCGGCTACGGACTCAGCTATACAAAATTCAACTATGGCGACGCCCGTGTGCAGAAACAGGACAAGCAGAAGGTGTATGTGTCCATACCCGTTACCAACGCAGGCTCACGCGACGGCGACGAGGTGGTGCAGCTCTATGTAAGCTATCCCGACTCAAAAGTGGAGCATCCCAAACGTCAGCTGAAGGCGTTCGAGCGTGTAAACATTCCGGCAGGACAGATCAAGGAGGTGATTCTCGAAGTTTCAAAGAGCGACCTCACCTACTGGGACGAAGCTCGTCACGCATTCATTCCCGAGACCGGACGCATAAAATTTGAGATTGGCGCATCATCGGCAGACATCAGAAAAGAGGTTTCGTTCGAAGCCAAATAGAATATTAAAACCCGATTGGTAGAAAATATCAAAAATATTTTCTACCTTTGCGGGCAAAATATTCGTAATGATAGCCACCGCACCTAAAATAGTATTAGCCCTAACAGCCGCATTAAGTATAGCCACGGCACACGCGCAAGACACCACCTACGTACACAAATACGGACATCGTTTTGCAGCCAAGGCGTTTACCTTCAACGACAATTTTTCGATGTCGGATTCAAAGTCGGGGCTCAACTATGTACCTCACAGCCACAGCGGTATTGGCATCGGCATTTGGACAAAATATTTCCCCTTCGACATAGCATACCGTCACGAGGTGTCGTTTGCCGGCGGTGAAAAAAAATACAAAAAAACTGGTGCTACCGATATGCACCTCAAAGGTTATTGCCGTTTTTTTGCCGGAGATATTTATATTCAGCATTATACAGGATTTCTCGAAAGCGAAAGCGACAATTTTGACCGCGACAAAGAAAAATGGGAAACCGGCACTTTCGACCCTGATCTTTCGTCGTTTTACTTTGCAGCCGTGGGCGATTACATCTTTAATCACGAACGGTTTTCGTACAACGCAGGATTCAACGCTTCGCAACAACAAAAAATTTCTGCCGGAAGCGCTCTCGCAGGTCTTGCCCTTTATAATCAACGCATTAGTAGCGACAGCACTCTTTTTCTCGGCGAAAAGGCCAACCTCGAAAGTTGGAGCATGGGCGTTAACGGTGGTTATGCCTACAACTTTGTGGTGCGTACCAAATTCTTGTTTTTTATTGCCGTTAATGCAGGTATAAATGCAAGTAACTCACGGTTTAACAATATGTTTGGCAAAGGCACCAAAATAGCCCCGTCGATTCACGGCAAAATTGCTCTTTGGTACAATATGAAAAACTCTTCGCTCGGCGTTACGGCTACTGGCTCTAATATCCGACAAGTATTCGACCGACGACTAAATATGTTTCAAAATTCAAGCAAATCAGAATTGATATTTGTTAGAAGGTTTTGGTACAAGAAAAATAATTCATAATTCATAATTCACAATTCAAAATTAATTGAAAAACCCAATCAACATATTAACCCGCGCAAAATGGTATGTTAAAGTGCCCGCAGCATTGATTATCATACTGTTGGAATTTGTACTCCTTATAATATTGGTAGACATCAACTTTTTGTGGCTGTTTGGAACGGGTCCCACAATGGAACAGATTGGCGACATCACCCAAAGCGAGGCTTCGGTAATTTACACCGCCGACGGTAAGGTGATGGGCAAGTTTTTTAGCGAAAACCGTACCCGAGTAAAATACGAAGAAATTTCTCCCAAACTTATCAAAACCCTTGTTTGCACCGAAGACGAACGTTTTTATAGTCATCATGGAATTGATTTTCAGGGTATTGGTTCGGCAGCAAAAGATTTTGTTCTTGGTCGCCGCGCACGTGGAGCCAGCACCATTACGCAGCAATTGGTAAAAAACCTTTACAAAGCACGTTCGGGACGATTCAAACGCGGCATTCTCGGTCGTATTCCCGGAGTTAAACTCGTGGTAATGAAGTTAAAAGAATGGATTGCCGCCGTAAAAATCGAAAGTCGTTTTTCAAAAGAGGAGATTATTACACTTTATTTAAATACTGTGGATTTTGGTAGCAATGCATTTGGCATCAACACCGCCGCCAAAACCTATTTCAACGTAAAACCCAAGGACTTAGATTATGCTCAATCGGCTGTGCTTGTGGGATTGCTCAAAGCCACCACCACATACAACCCCCGCATTAATCCCAAAAATAGTCTCAAACGCCGCAACACTGTGCTTGCCAATATGCTCCGTCTTGGCAAAATACCCATCGACGAATACGATAGCATTGTAAAACAGCCCATTAAACTTGATTATTACGTAGAAAACAATTACGACGGAATGGCGCTATATTTTCGCGATGCTTTGGCAAACGAACTTTCTCTGTGGTGCGACACCAACGAAGTAAACCTCTACACCGACGGTTTAAAAATATACACTACCATCGACAGCACAATGCAAGCCTACGCAGAACAGGCAGTTAGAGAACAAATGCAAGTGGTGCAACAAAATTTTCGTCAACATTGGTACGGTCGCAATCCTTGGCGCGATGAGCAATTTCGCGAAATTCCCAACTTTATCGAAAACATTGTAAAACGCACCGTTCAATACAAAAAAGCCGTGGCAAAATTTGGCGAAGCCGACACCGCAGCCATCAATGCCGAAATGCAACGTCCGCGCAAGGTTACTGTATTTGATTACGAACTCGGCTCTATCGACACCACCCTCAGCGTGATAGACTCGGTGAAATATATGGTAAAATTTATGCACGGTTCGCTCATTGCCATCGAGCCGCAAACAGGATACATCAAAGCATGGGTGGGCGACCTTGATTTCCGTTTTTGGAAATACGACAAAGTAACAGCCATGCGTCAACCCGGCTCCACATTCAAACTTTTCGACTATGCCGAGGCCATGAATCAAGGCATGAGTCCCTGCGAAGAGCGCACCGACCAATATGTTTCGTGGAAAGTTTGGGACAAAGGCAAACAAAAACTTTGGATACCTCACAACGCCGAAGGCACATGCACCGACCTTCCGTTTTCGCTCAAAGCCGCCTTTGCTCGAAGCATCAACACCATAGCCGTGCAAATTTCCAAAGAGGTGGGCATCGACAAAATCAACGCCACAGCACACCGTATGGGCATTCATTCTCCCTTGTGCGACACTATTCCAGCCACATGTCTCGGCGGTAGCGACGTTACATTGCTCGAACTCACCAACGCATATTCCACCGTTATCAACGACGGCGTTTACCATGCGCCCATATTCGTTACCCGTATCGAAGACCGTCACGGAAATGTGATCTACACTCCCGAAAACACCGACAGTCAAGCACTTGACTACGAACCGGCATTCCTTATGCAGCAATTGCTCAAAGGCGGCATGACCGAATACGGCACCACATCGGGATTTCTCTGGAACTATGTCAGACCCTTTTACGGCAAATGCGAATTTGGCGGCAAAACCGGCACATCGTCCAACCATAGCGACGCATGGTTTATGGGCGTGATGCCATCGCTTGTAGGCGGCGTGTGGGTAGGCGGCGAATACCGTTGCATACATTTCCGCACTGGCGAACTTGGTCAAGGCAATGCCACAGCACTGCCCATCTACGGTATCTTCCTCAAAAAACTCCTCTCCGACCCCAACTATGCCCACTATCTCGAAAAATTCCCCAAACCCAAAGAGAAAATTTCCCGCCCCTATAACTGCAAAGCATATATTGTAAAAGATAGCACGGCGGTGGATAGTACAGCAATAAGCACTGAAAATCAATCGACTGCAACACCAGCATTGTAAAGAATCACCTACTTAGTTAATATATTTAACAATTTTTAACATTTTAAAAACCACTCCACAAATATCCGTAAACTACAAATTAAAAATATTTATAAAAAATATAAATAAATTCTATAAAAAAAGTTTGGAGTATTTAAAATTTTATACTATCTTTGTAACATCAAAATAAAAACAGAACGGCATAAGTCCGGACGCCAGAAAACAACGACATTAAGAATTTGAGATTAAGTCCGGTGCCAAGTAAGTTGTTACTCATATTTTGTAACAAAAAACCGCCACAGAAATGTAGGCGGTTTTTTTTATAAATTTTCTATTTCGTCACGGTTCAAACCGGTAATTTTGCAGATTTCAGTTAAAGAATAGCCGTTGCTTTTCATGCGTTCAGCGGTTTGCATCAAGATTTTGTGAGTGGTACTCTCTTTAACAACAACAACATTATTTTCCCAAGCATCCCAATCGGTTTCGGCAATGTAACGAGCAATCTGTTCTCGTAGAGGGGATAAATCTTCATGGATAACCTTAAAGATTTCTCTACTATCTATCAAAAAATAGTCGTGTATAAGCACATGGCGCATCTTTGCTATAAACTCCCAAGGTGTTTCCGGGTGAGCATTCCAAAAAGCCTTTGTAAGTTTATATGTAGCCTCACCGATTATCTCAATACATTTGATAACTCCATAATATTGAAGTTTGTCGGCTTCGATTTCTTCGCGACTCTTCCCGTTGGCAAAATTGATTATGCGGTCAATAGCCTCGATTATATGGTCAAGTCGATCACGGTCTCTAACGTTTTCTCTCATATATCAATTTTTTATCACGATTTGCACTTGCAACAGCAAAGGGACGCAACATTCCATCCTCCACTATATCCACAGGACGGTCGAGGATTTTTTCTAATTCGCATATCATAGCGGCATGTTTAAGAAGACTTATGCCGTTTTCATCATACTGCACAAGAATGTCCACATCGCTCAAAGGAGTCTCCTCGCCGCGAGCAAACGACCCAAAAAGCCACGCCTTTATAATAGGCTGTGTTTTAAAATATTCGGCGATTGCCTTTGTGATTGATTCTTTGCTCATAATTCGCTACTTTTATAGTTACAAACGCAAAAATAAAAAAAATCTCAAAAAAAATCCCCAAAAAATCATTTATTATTCCAAAAATATCCGTACCTTTGCCGTAGATAAAACTTAAAACCGAAACTCTGATGGCTCAAAATTATTTTTTACAACAAAATGTAAAGTTTAATTATAGGGGGGGGTAGTACGCTTTACTTTTTCAAAAAAGCCCGCCCACCAACAGCCATTTTTATACACATTATTATTACTCCAAAATAAAACACGTCGCAGGATTAGTTTCTTGCGGCGCAGCGGTGTTTTGTGCCGTGGCAAATACAACTCCGAAATAATCAACATTAGTAATAACTTAAATAAAATTAGCGATTTATGAAAAAACATCCTACAATTATTAAAGCGTTTTTGGCAGCAATAGTGTTGATGCTATGCGCAA
>JAGCVU010000119.1 GCA_017962175.1 Bacteroidales bacterium
AAAACCTTAAGGCGGCCATAGCGGCGGGGCACCACCTCTTCCCATCCCGAACAGAGAAGTTAAGCCCGCTTGCGCCGATGGTACTGCGCCACAATGCGGGAGAGCAGGTAGCCGCCCTACTTTAAATCAATCCTTCATAACCAAGGTTGTGGAGGATTTTTTTTTATGCGTATATTTAAAAGCAGATACAAAAAAAGCAGAACATTAATTGTTCTGCTTTTTTGTTTGGTTTTTCTTTAATCGTTTATTATAATTTCCATCGTTCTATCATATCTTTGGCAGCGCCCATGGCATTGTCCATGTTGTAGTATTCCCAGTCGGTGAAACGTCCGGTCATATAGAACTTTTGTTTTGCAAGAATATCTTTCAAACCTGCTATCATAGCGCGTGTGTTGCCGCTTTGTATAGGATATGTGTATTTGGTGTATTCGTGGGTGAGGTATTGCGGATTTAACGGCATATTCTTGAGATTTTCTAATATTTCGTCTTTATCCACATAGTCGGTAAACTCTACAGTGGCTGATAGTCGTTTTACTCTATTGTTGGCTGATGAAAAATTGCCTGTACAGATGATTCTGTGGGCACGGTATTTTTGACTTGGAAGATAAATCCATGTGTACGGATTTCGGTCTATTTCGCAAAAAACAGAAGTGGTGCCGTGCGATTGTAAATGATCTATGTCGTTGGCAAATGGTTCTATTTGTTTGCATTTCAGTGTTTGGGGCAAATCTTTTATGTTGCCGCAGAAAACCACAATGTCGAATTTTTCGCCATTAAAAGTCCATCCGTCTGATGTTTTTTCTATTGAATTGATATTTGTATTGTAACGTATATCAGCGTTTTCTGCAAGTTTGTCGGCTATATATTGTGAACCTCCCTCGCGTTCGTACCAAAAGGTAGAGTGCACAATATCGTTTTCTTTTACATGGTTGAAATTGTTGTAGAGTATCTGACTCATCGATGGCATTGGTAGTTTGCCTTCGAGCCAGTCTACAGGTATTTTTTTAAGGTTTGTTCGCCAGATTTTTTCGTTGTATGGTTTGAAGTATAGGTCGTAGAGCGTTTTACCAAAGTTCCATTTGAGAAACTCTTCAAAATTTTGAGGTTTGCGGCGGTGATAACTGCGTTGCATTTTAAGCACATCGGCAATGAAACTATCTTGCAACTGCTGTTTAAGCATATACACGTGGTTTTCAATGGGGTAGGGAACACCCTCTACCCACGATGTACGGTGCACAAACATACTGTGTTTTTCGGGGTTGGTTACTTCGCCGTTTTCAAAAAATACAGTTGAGTTTCGCTCTGTTTTGATAAAATCGCGGTTAAGATTAAATATCTGTTCAAAGAAACTCATAACATCGGCGCGTTTTGTGTTGAAAACGTGTCCGCCGCAGAGATGAAAAAGGCTGTTTTCCACATTTTTGCAACGGATAAGTCCTCCGGGGGTTGTTTCGCGTTCAAATACAGTAATTTTGTATTTGTTGTTAAGCAGACGGTTTACGGTAAGCCCCGAAACACCTGCCCCTATAATCGCCATTTTTTTCATATTCGCACAAGTTATGAGTAAAGAGTTAACACTTAATTAGTTGACGCTTTTTAGCGTTCCGGTTTCGGGATAATATTCAGCCTTGAAATCCCGATCTTCCATCAATGTAGATGGCAAATATCTTACCAAACCCATTTGATTGATGTTTACAATTTTTTGTGAAATCACGTTTCCGTTTTGGAGAAGTTTTACCAAAGCGTTGGCGGGGGTAAGATATGCAAACCCTTTTGACGGGGCTGTCATTTTGCTTTTGCGCATCATATTGGCTTGGTTTTCAAAAAACTGCTGTTCAAGACTGTTTTCTTTAAGATTGGTAATAGCAATGTTTACCGGTTCGCCACGCAGACTGCTTTTTTGCTGCACTCCGTATTCGGGCGAGAATTTGAAAAGTATTGTTTGATAGTGGTTTAAATCTTCAGGTACATACTGAAATTGATACACTTTTTTGATCAGAATTTTTTTGCCGACAAACATGCTCATATAACTGTCTTCCAATTTGTTGAGTTGTTCAATCATATATTTGAGAGCATCGCCGGAGGGCTGCGATTTTGTGTCGGCCTCACCAACTAATAGAGCATTGCGGTCGTCGCGGAGGATAAAAATTTGATTAGCGAGTTCTTGCGCTTGTTCGTCGGTTGATTTTCTGATGATTTGCTTGTTTTTGGTGGGTACTGTGGTGAATATCGAGTCGGCATCAACCACATGCAAAACAGTGTCGAAAACAGTTTCGTAACGGTTGATGTTGAGACCTTTGAAACTGCTGTTGGCGTTGATATTGTCGTCGTTTTGCGAAATATTGCGTACTTCGTTGTAGTATTGCGAGTTGGCCACATAATCTGTGGTAGAATTGATGCTTTCGATAAAGCCTTCGGGTGTAAAGTTGATTTTGCAAGGATAGTTGCTTTCAACCACAAATGTACGTGCCGAATCTTTTACGGGAAAGGTGGAAATTTCGGTGTCGCCAATGTACCAAGTACTTGAGTTCTCGGTGATTACATCGTCGGTGCCGAGGTATTTGTGTGCATAGTAGGCATACGGACCTTTAACAGATATTTCGTTTACTGCCGTTACTTTTACCGATACCACTGTTTTGGGCAGCGAATATACTATGGGATTGTTTTTTACGGTGCGTACATCGTTGATATTTTCCACATTTACAAATAGTTTCTGAGTACCGCACGATGCAAGTGCCGTAAGTGCTGCAAATAGATAAAGCTTTTTCATTTCAAAATATAGTTTACAGTTAGTTATACTGCTGCAAAAATATAAAATTTTTGAAAATCATCATTTATTTATCGGATAATCCTCAGGATTGTTGATATAGTCTTGCGGATCGGCAATGAGTTGATTCTGCTCCATCACTTTTTGCAGTTCTTTGGTTTCCTCTTCGGCTAATTCTTCATAGTTTTCGGGTTTGCCGTCTATGTAGTTGTATTTCTTAAACTTCTTGGTGTCTTTGTCGTAATATTTCCATTCACCTACTTGAAGTCCGTCTTTGTAAGTGCCTGAAATAATTACATTTCCGTCGATATCGTATTTTGTGTATTTGCCTTCGAGTTTATCGTTGTGAAATGTGGTTTCAAACACTGGTTGCATTGTTTCGTAGTAACGTTTCCATATGCCTTCGCGTTTTCCGTTTACATACATTATTTCCTCAGCCGGAAATCCGTAGTCAAAGTAAGTGGTTTGTTTTCCGTCTTTTACACCGTTTTTGTAGTTTTCTTGCGAAACTACTATTGTGTCGTTTTTGAGATATTGCCAAATAGAGTCTTTCTTTTGGTTGTGATAATAGCCTAATGCTATCATAGAGCCGTCTTCGCCATAGAGAATAGCCGAAGCGTCGTTGTATTCAGAAAAATAGAGGTGAGCACTGAGTCCGCCGGTTTTTTCATAAAAACGGTAGTAGTCGCCGAGGGGTTTGCCGTCAACATAGTTGATTTGGGTTTTGCGGTTTCCGTTGCGATATTTTTCAACCCAAACACCTTGTTTGCGTCCGGCTAAATCTGTTTGGTTGGTGGGACCGTTGTAAAAAGCGAGACTTTTGCCCACAACTTTTGGAGCTTCGAAGTATTCCGGGTGAATGATTCTAAGATATGTTTCGGTGGTGTCGCCGTAAATTTTGGCTAACATTTCGCCGTAATCTTTTGCTGTATTTTTGTCGCCTTTTTGGTAATAGCGATTTTGATACGACGTGAGGGTGTCGTGCAACTGTTTCATCTGTGGTGCAAACTCATTGAACACTTTTTTGTCGCGGTCTTTGGCTACAGCGGTGAAAATAGTTTTTTCGGCTATTTTGAGTTGCGGTTCTTTGTTGGTTTTAAGATATTGCCCAAACTGTGAAAGTCCCACGTAGTAGTATCCCTTTGGGTTTGAGGGATTTGAAGTGTTGTATTTTTTAGCGTTGATAATGCAATTTTCAAAGTCTTGATTGTTGTACATATCCGCTATCTTGTCCATTTTTTTGTCTTGAGCGCTCAGCGATGCGGAAACCGCTACGAGCATAGCCGCAATAATAGTCTTTTTCATTTTGATAAAAATATTTTGTTAGTAAAAATTCTGCCGCCGCAGTCTGCTTTTATAACGTAGATACCTTGGCTGCAATTGTTTACGGAATATTCTGTTTTGTTGGTATTGGGATGAAATTTAGTTACAATTTTGCCGTCGGTTGCTACCATTATCACGCTGTTGATGGTTTTAGTGGATGATAATTGAAGCATTCCTCCTAAGCTGCTGACAGTAAGCACAGGCTCTTCGTCGTTGTTGGATTCGTCGGAAGGCAGCGGATAGATTGATTCGCCTTTTTGTAGCATAAAATTGAGGGTTACAAGTTGGTCTTTTTCGGTTTTTACCACTTGATTTGCAGTTTGATAACCATCAGAATATGCTGCAATTTCGTAAATGCTGTCGGTGGGCAAATATCTAAAATAATAACCTTCTTCATTGGTAAATACTGTGGAATATGTTTTGTCTTTGTCTACCACAAAGATTTCTGCGTTTGGTATTGATTCACCGTAAATATTGGTAACATTGCCCGTTATGCCTTGAAGACTTTCGCCTATAAGGTTTATAAGCGATTGACGATTTTTGTTCCAATATTCATCGAGATAATCGGGATGCAAAACATAATCGTTTGAAAGCTCGATAGTTATTTCGCGACAACGGTGATAATAGTTCATATAATCTTGACGTCCGCCATCAATTTTGTACCATTCGCTGCCAAAGACATAACCTTCAGGACCAATGTCGCTTATCATATATTCAGCATCAATTTGATGGGCGGTGTCAACATATTTTTTGCAAATTTGTATAAACCAAGAATTGTCGGGTAGTGGCATTTCGTAGGCAAAGAAACTGTCCCACGGATAGTTGAGTATTTCACTACCGCTGTGAAGATTGGCTGATATACTGAAATAGTGTTGTTTTGCAAAATCTACCATACACTGCACTTCGGGCTGCAAAGGCTCGGTGGTTGGCTCGGTAATTTTGGGAAATGAGCGATTGAGATCTTCTCCATTGGCATTGTAACGTGTTGATTTAGTTACAAATAAGTTGCCGCCCAAATATGTGCCGTCGGGATTAGCCAATGGATTGATGTAGATTTGTACATTGTTGATTAATTGGGTGATGTAACTATCTGAATTGTAGTTTTTTAACAGATGGTCGATTAGTCGTAGCATTAGATTGTATCCGCAAAGTTCGTCGCCGTGTATGGTAGATGAATATAGAAATTCCGGCTCGTTGTATTCTTGTTCGTTTACATTGTCGGATATTTTTACGGCTAATATGCGGCGGTTTTCAACGCTTTTGCCAATCTCTACCAAGCTGCAAATTTCGGGATAGTTGGCTGCAAAACGTTCCATCATTTGCACATAAACATCGTAAGAAGGATAGAGGTTGAATTGCTCCATCTGATTGATGTCTCTTGCCACGTATCCTGTGTCGTATTGTGAATATAATCTGTTGGTACACAGAATTATAAGCAAAGAGAGCATTATTTTTGTGGCAATGTTTTTCATTTACGAATTATGATTTTATGCGCTAATTTACTGAAAAAATCATTTCACAGGAACAGCTTTTAAAATATTTTCACCTAAATTTAGATAATCGGCTATTTGCCATACTTTGCCCCGCGAGTTTACATTCCAATCACATTCTATTGTGGTGGAAAATTGTAATCGCTTGTATTTCTTTGCGTTGTAATAATCGGCAGAGTATCCTTCTTGATACACATTAGTGTCGTCGATAGTTTTGGGACGATAATGGGTAAAAGTGTAAAAACGCTGCCAAAACTGGCTGAGATTCTGTGATTTGCTGTTGCCTCCGTGAATATCGAAATATGAGAAAACATTTGTAGTGCGTCCACCCGGATATGTGGCGTGAATGTCGAAAAACATATCGAATCGGTTTTTGCCGGATTTTTTGATCCACCGTTCCAAAAATGCTATCTCGCTGTGTATAGGAGAGTTCCAGTCTCGGTTAAAGTCGCGCGGATAACTCATTCGTCCGCTTTGTCCTGAAATTACATTGTCGATGTCGACCATTGGCACAATGTAGAATGTATATTTGCTAAGAAGGTCGGTTTCTTTTACATTATCTGACATAAGATATTTTATCATTCCTTCTATCACGAAGTTTGAAATGCTTTCGAAAGCGTGCTGACGTGCAATTATCCATACGTTTTTTTTGTTGCGTTTTTTTACGGCATTGTTGGTAACTGTTAAAAGATAAAGGTGATGACCTTTGGGCGTAGTGAAACTGCTGTCTATTTTGAAAAATTGATTGTTGCCTATATTAGTGATGAGTTGTTGTAAACGACTGTAAGTGTATGGATATCCGGTAGATACGTACACCGTGTCGTTATTTGGTTTTACAAAAAACTGATTGATGTTGTTGCGTTGCGAGGCTTTTACATTAAAATATTCTTTTCCGTTGTATGATACTACAGGATAGTTTGGCGGATAATAAATATTGTTGTAATTCATTAAAAATGTGATGATTGTATCGGTTCTGAATCCGGTGATTCCAAAGTTGTACCACACGGTTTCGGTATTGAGACTATCGCGATGGGGCGAAAAGCAGATTGTGTTGGTGCTGTAATTGGCTACCGATACAACTGTGTCAATATTAGCATTTTGATATCCTGTAATGAATTTGATTTGCGCATTAGCTTTGCAAAATATTGACAATAAGATAGTTAATAGTAATATGTTTTTCAATTTACGCTTTTGATTTTAATAAAAAAACCTGACCCGAAATATTTCAGGGTCAGGTTATGCATTAGTTTACAATACAATTACTTAACAAGTGCGAGAGTGTCTTGTGCAATTACAAGTTCCTCGTTGGTGGGAACGACGATAACTTTAACCTTAGAAGTAGGTTTAGAAATTACCATCTCTTTGTCTCTGAGACCAGTGTTGATAGTGTCGTCGAACTCGATGCCGAGGTTCTCAAGGTTCATAGCTACGCCACGACGTGTGGTGTCGCCTTTTTCGCCAATACCGCCGCAGAATACGAGGGCATCGCAGCCGTTCATCGCAGCCATGTATGCTCCGATGTATTTTTTGATGCTGTAATCTTGCATTTTGCAAGCGAGGGCAGCACGGTATTCTTTGCGAACAAAAGCAGCCTCTTCAACATCACGCATATCAGAAGATACGCCGCTGATACCGAGAACGCCAGACTTCTTGTTGATGAATGTGTTCATATCTTCGGGTTTCAACGCACCGTTTTCAAACAAGTAGGGGAAAACAGCAGGGTCGATAACACCGCAGCGAGTACCCATAACAACGCCTTCGCAAGGTGTGAGACCCATTGATGTGTCGATTACTTTACCGTTGACAATAGCAGCGAGCGATGCGCCGTTGCCGATGTGGCAAGTGATAATCTTGGAGTTGTTGTAGTCGAGACCGAGAATTTCGCAAGCACGTTTTGAAACGTAGCGGTGGCTTGAGCCGTGGAAACCGTAACGGCGGATATGATATTTTTCGTACAATTCGTAAGGAATAGCATACATATATGCGTAGTCGGGAATTGTCTGGTGGAAAGCAGTGTCGAATACTGCTACTTGAGGCAACGAGGGCAACAAGGCTTTGATAGCGCGAATGCCTTTGAGGTTTGCCATCTGGTGAAGAGGTCCAAGGGGAGCAATCTCTTCAATTTTTGCTATTACTTCGTCGTTGATTTTAACCGACTCTTTGAAGTATTCGCCGCCGTGAAGTACGCGGTGACCTGCTGCGTCGATATCGTTAAGCGATGAAATAACGCCTAAGTTTTTGTCGGTTAATGTATTTAATACCAATTCGATAGCCTCTTTGTGGTCGTTCATAGGCTTTTCGATTTTGGTTTTTTCGCCTTCGCCTTTTTGATGTTTAAGGAAAGAATCTTGAAGTCCTATTTTTTCAACTCCACCTTTGGCAAGCACTTCGTTTTTGTCCATATCAAACAACTGATATTTCAACGAAGACGAGCCGCAGTTGATAACTAAAATTTTCACTTTGAATAATAATTTAAAATTTGAATTAATAATTTAGCATTATTTGGCGGCAGCTTGCAAAGCTGTGATAGCCACCATGTTGATGATGTCCTCAACGTAGCATCCGCGAGAAAGGTCGTTGACGGGAGCGGCCATACCTTGGAGGATAGGACCAACTGCGTCGGCACCTGCAAGACGCTGAACGAGTTTGTATCCGATGTTGCCAGCTTCCAACGAGGGGAATACCAATACGTTGGCTTTGCCGGCTACATTGCTGCCGGGAGCTTTGAGGTCGGCTACTTTTTGAACCATAGCTGCATCGGCTTGCATTTCGCCGTCGATATCGAGTTCAGGAGCGGCTTCTTTTGCCAATTTTGTAGCTTCAACCACTTTGTCAACCATTTCGTGCTGAGCAGAACCCTTTGTTGAGAAGCTTAACATAGCTACTTTGGGGTCGATTCCTGCGAGAGCTTTGGCAGTTTTGGCGCTGATAACAGCGATGTCGGCAAGCTGCTGAGCGTTGGGGTCGATTGTAACGGCACAGTCGGCAAATAGGAATACGCCGTCTTGACCGTAGTTTTTGTTAGGAACAACTACAACAAACGCGCCCGAAACGGTGCTGACACCGGGAGCTGTTTTGATATATTGCAATGCGGGCCGGATAGTGTCGGCAGTGCTGCAAATTGCACCTGCAACCATACCGTCGGCATCTCCAGCTTTGATCATCAGTGTGCCGAGATAGTAGGGGCTGTCTAATTGTTTGAGAGCCTTTTCTTCGGTCATGCCTTTAGCCTTACGGATTTCGGCCATAATCTGAGCATACTGCTGTTTCTTTTCGTAAGTTTTGGTGTCTACGATTTGAGCCTTTGTGATGTTTTTGAGACCGAACTTGTCGGCTTCGGTTTTGATGGTTTCGGGATTTCCGATAAGCACTAATTGTGCTATACCTTCGCCGAGAATAGTGTCGGCGGCTTTGAGAGTGCGTTCTTCTTCGCCTTCGGGCAATACAATGCGTTTGTTGGCCTTCTTGGCGTTTTCTCTGATTTGTTCCAGTAATGTCATTGGATATTATTTTTTTAATATTCGTTACTTTTCGTTTTGCGATTGCAAAGGTAATAATAATGCTGTAAACATAAACCTTTTTGTTTATATTTTAGGTTAAATGTTTTTGGCGTTTTTTTCTTTTGCACGAGCCACGATTTCTTCAATCGAAAGCGAAGAGTTAGGCATAATTGTTTCCGGAATAGAGCATGCACATTCTGCTGAAGCTAAGTATCGTTTGCAGGTTTTATACTTGTCGGCACGCATACAGTAAAGGTTTTTGTAAGTTTCTCCCGTTAATTCGTTAAATAATACTCCTTTCTGAAAGATGGGGCATTTTGCAAATTTTTCACAGATTCTGTTGTCCATTGTTTAATTTTTTGCTTGAAATTGACTTTTAAAATCGAGTGCAAGTTATAAAATTTTTTGCAGCAAAAAGTGAATTATTACATTTTTTTTATTATTTTATTTCATCGGGGCGAAATTCGAGAGTTCCGAGCATTACGCCTGCCTCTTTTGACAAGTCGCCATTGCATACAAGTGATATTTTAAAGGCTATTTGCGGAGATAATTTGCTTTGTACAAAGCCATAAATTAGGTAATAATCAGCATTTTCGGCTTTGTTGCCACCAATGTAGAGACAGCCTTCGATGGTTTCGTTTTTTTTAAGTTCCATTATCGAAACGCTCTTGCGGTCGATGCCGGTTTTTTTGAGCACCTTTTCGAGATTCTCTTTCATATTGGCTTGGGTGATGGTAGAGGCATCGCAAAACAGAGCCGAAAAAGACATACGGTCGTCTTCGATTTCAAGTTTTATTTCGTCGTCGGCGGTAACTTTTAACCCAGCAGGATACGACACGCTGAGTCCGTTGTTGTTTGACTGATATTTGTAGTATTGTTGAGCCTTTGCGTCAAAGGTGATGATTGTAATTAATACGATCATCAGCGCGGCGGTAAGTGTTTTCATTGGCGTATATTTTTAAGTTATTAATGGTTAACGTTTTTAGAGTAATGATTATTTTATGGGTGCATATTTTCCGTTTTCTTGTAGTTCGAATACCGAGCCGGGAAGCGATTTTAGGTATGGAACAATTTGCGGAAATAGAAATGCCACAGTAAAGAGGTCGCTGTCGGAATCGGCGTAAAAATCTATTGGCAGGTCGTCGTCGCCTGTGAGAAATCCGCTTTCCACTTCAAGAAAATACCAACCCGAAAAGTCGCCTTCGGGACGTGCACGATACATGTATCCAATTTTGGTTTTGCTGTTGACAATGCCCGACGACACTCTGCAGCCTACCGCATCGGTGTCGGGATTCCAGCCGGGTAGGGTTTCGTCGCGAAGTGCAAAATAGTCTGACATTGCTTCGGTGTCGCTGTCGTTGTATGGATAGTAATTGTCGAGTGTGTCGAAATACTCATTGCAACGGATAAGCGATGCTTGTTGCCATGCAAGTCCTTTTAAATCAGACGAATCCTGTTTGTAGTATCCGTCGTCGAGTTCGCTTTCATATAAAGGCACCACCATCAGAAAATTGACTGTGGTGCCGTTTTGAAGATGTTTTTCTGCTATATTATAAAGTGTAACCGAATTGAGTTCGGTGGTGTAATGAAATGGTTGGTCGAATGTTTGCACATATCCGGGATATATAGCATTGATGCCTCCAATTGACTGTGTAATAATTGTTTGCATTAAGTTTACAAACCAAATATGCCGTTGCGAATTGCTACCTTGATCCCATTTGTATGGCACACGAATGGCTAATTCATAGTTTTTTTCTTTTCGTCCGGAGTCAATGGTGTAAGCCGAGAGACCGTTGGTAACAAGCATATCGTTGTCTATCAGCAAAAAGTCGATAGAATACTGTGGCATATCAAATTGTTTGACACGCTTGATATCCTTGCCGAACGCCTCGCGCATAAAGGTCAGCAGTTCAAAATTAATTACATTGCCACCTTTGTGAATGTTTTTATCCGAGCCGTCGTCGCCACTACCAAAAAGTTTTAAAAAGCCCATTCAGATTTATTATTGTTACAAAAATAACAAAATGAAGAGATGTTGCAACAATTTGAACTATTTTTTTTCGTAAAGACGAAAAACAATAATATCATGAGCTTCGATGTCGCGTTCGAGTTTTTGCGAAGTATCGCCGCAATCTTTGTGTGCGAGTAGGTCGCGGAGCAAAAATTTTTGCTTGTTCCATTGAATTTCGCGATCAGCTAATCCGTCTTTTAAATAAAAGTCGCTCCAATTATACGATAGGTGTCGTTTTTGTTCGGTCATGTTAACAAACGCAAAAGCCCATTCGCCCTTGTCAAGAGGTTTTACCCAGATATCAAAGCCATCTAAATTCATAAAGCGGAAACCCTGTATTCCGAGTTTGTCTTGGTCGATGGCTATAACTTCTTTATTAGTAACAAGTAAGCGTGTAGGTTCGTCCATTTTTCTAATATCGTTGCCTAACATAAGCGGCGAGGCGAGCATACACCACATTACAAAATGTGTACGGTTTTCGGCAGGGGGAAATCCGTTGCCTACTTCGAGCATGTCGAAATCGTTCCAATGTCCCGGACCGCTATATTTGCGAATATCTTTACGCATATTGATAATAGGCCAAAGTCCAAACTTTGACCATGTGCCAAACGACATTTCGCAATCCCAACAATGGGCAATATCGCCCGAAATACGCCACGAATGTCCGATATTTTCGCCCCAAAGCCAAGGGTCGTTGTCGCCCCATTCGCAAATATTAAATACCATTGGGCGACCGGCTTGATAAATAGCGTCGCGCATGATAGCATAAGATGCGGCAGCGTTTTGCTGATAGTCGTATCCACCATTTGATCCAGTATTACACCAGTCGTATTTCAAAAAATCCACTCCCCATTGGGCATATTGTCGTGCATCGTGAAATTCATAGCCGCGAGTGCCAGGGTAGCCTCCACAAGTTTTGGTGCCAGCGCAGTTGTAAATGCCAAATTTAAGTCCCTTAGAATGAACATAATCGGCAACGGTTTTTATTCCGTTTGGAAACTTTTGTTTATTGGGTACAAGGAGCAAAGTTTCGGGGTCGCGCTCCATTTCCATCCAACCGTCGTCGATTACAACGTATTCGTAACCAGCATCTTTAAGACCAAGTTTTATAAATAGGTCGGCGGTTTCTTTTACTACTGTTTCGTTGATGTCGCAACCAAAGGTGTTCCAACTGTTCCAACCCATAGGCGGGGTAAGGGCTAATCCCTCGAATTTCTGTGCCATTGCAGGTATAGTGAGAGCAATGGCGGTTACTATGGTAAGTAATTGTTTCATTTCTACATATTTTTAAAAAAGTTATTAATAAATATAGTGAGTTCGTCGGCAATTTGCTTATGATCTTCGATACTAGGATGCGAGACTCCGCCACTATTCCACGACCGAGAGAAGAAATACTTGCAAACATTATCAAATCCTTCGTCTTTAAGGCGTTGTTCTATTGATGTTAGCATTTGTTTTTGCCATTGGCTGAGGGTATCATCTGCCATTGGACTTGTCAACAAAAAATAATTAAAGATATGTTCATCGCGATAAACCTCTTTAATCTGTTTTACAAAATCCACATACGCATTACAAAATGTTGTAGAGTCTTGTATTCCGTCATTTTGACCGAGACAAATAAAAATGTGAGTTGGGGCATGTAAAAAATCATATTGCTTTTGGTTGTAACGGAGTACGAATTTGTCATATACCTGTGGCATAGTAACATCCATGTCGCAGCATGAGTGTATAAGACCTATTCCAGAAACCGATACAAGCGACCATGAAGCTTTAAAATTACGGGCAGTGAGAGGTCCATAACTATAATATGCCCTATGCCAATCGCCCCATTGGTAATCTTTTGACGGCTTCAAGGTGGTGTCAGCTTCTGCACCACATGTTATGGAGTTGCCTATAAATTCGAATGCATAAAAAGGTCCCAAATTGCATGGTAAAGTATGGTTTGCTGTAACACTATTGACCTGCGTATATCCCATTGCTGTTTCGGTATTGCGGCAGACTAAAACATAGTGCGAATCGTCAATAGATGTGGTGTCGAAATAATTTTCAAAACACCTTACTACGTTACCTTTGAGGGTTTTCATTAGTTCATCAGGAGGATTTCCGATAACAATATTGGTAACCGAATCCTTGGTAACTACGAGTTGAGATTGGCTATATTGGTTCAACACAACTTCAAGTAGATTGGAGCGTCGGTTAGAATAGTTTTCATCGCTGATGTTAATAATGCAATAATTTCCCTCGAATCCAACCGAAAAATAAGCTCCCGCCGCCCATTGTTTGGGATGAAGCGAATCAGAAAAGTCAGTACGTCCGTAGTATGAAATATTAGGGTGTTTACCAGGGATGGTTTCAGGCCCTTGCTGACACGCCGTCGATACCGTTGCAATTAACGCAAAAGCAATTATAATTAGTTTCATCTAAAATTATTTCAATCGGTTAATAACCTCAATCATAGCACGCGAATTGTGATAAGGGCATTTCCAAAAACCGGCTTTCATATCGTTGTAAACGGCTTTACCGTCTTTGTTAACACGCCAAAACCAATCGCCGTGTTGATGGTCTACAAGATGGGTATCGATATAATTCCACACCTTATATAAATAATCGAGATATTTTTGGTCGCCAGTAAGACGATATGTATCTGCCAATCCCACAAGAGTTTCGGCTTGCGGCCACCAATGACGGTCGGTGTCGAGTTTGCCGTTAATTTTTTCGTAAGAGATTGATTCTCCGTCGAAACCTTCTGCCAAAGTAATGTCTACCAAACGGCGACAAGCTGGTTTAATATCTGCCATAAGGGCTTCATCACCAATAACTTCGGCAGCTTCGTAAATAAGCCATGCACCCTCAATGTCATGTCCGTACGATTCGGCTTTAAACGCTTCGGGTACCGACCAATCCATTGCAAAAAATAGTTTGAAATGTCCTGTTTGCGAGTCAATTATTTTATCCTTAAAAATATTGATACAGTGTACAATAGATTGGCGTAATTCGGGTGACGGTTTTGCTCGGTAAAGATTTGTAAACGCCTCTAAAATGTGCAAGTGCGTGTTCATAGTTTTGGGCAAGTTCATCTCTTTGCTACTAAGGCGAAGGTCGTTTGACGGCGACCAATCGGCAGCACAAGCTTCGGTGTAACCACCAAATTTTTGATCGCGAAAATGTTTTTCAATTAAACGATAGGTTTCGTAAGCAAGGTCGATTGCCCGTTGATCTTTGGTTAGTATGTAATATTCTGATAATCCATACATTACAAAACTTTCGGCGTAAGCTTGTTTTTTGGTGTCGGCGGCACTTCCATCGGCATTTAGCGACCAATAAAAACCACCGTTCTTTTTGTCGTAAAAGTATTTGCAGATATAATCGAAGGCACGTTTTGCCAACTCGCGATACGAATCGTTGCCAAACGTGTTGGCAGCCTTAGAATACGTCCAAAGAATACGTCCATTGAGAATTGCGCCTTTTTGAGCATTAGAAACTATTTGTTCGTTGCAATCGCGTTCGCCCAAAAAGCCTCCGTTAACGTTATCTACCATATTATCAGACCAATAGCGAAGTATATCGGCATGGGCAGATTTAAGCTGATTTATTAATTCTTGGTTGGTCATTTTACTTTTTTTTTTGCGTTAAGTTCTTCGAGAGTAATGGTGTTGTCGGCGTTGTAGATGTCGGTGCGGCGATTCCAGTCGTTGGCTGTTTCGAGAAATTCGCTCCAACACATAAACCACACCCATTTTGGCTGTTGCTTAATAATTTCAGGAGTAGGCAGTTTGCCAACTTCGCCCCACGCAATGGGTTTGCCTTTACCCAATTTCAAAAGTTTCTCGTAATCGTTGCCTTTATATTCGCTATTGTAAATATCTGTGGCAAGAATATCTACGTAATTATCGCCGGGGTAAAAATCTTCGTATTGTTTAACATTTTGACTACCAAGCTCATTGGCATTGAAAACCCAAAGTAAGTTGTTAATTTTGTGATAATCAGTTAGGCGAGAGTAAAGCATTTTGTATAGCTTTTTGTAGTTGTCGGGATTATAACCCCACCAAAACCAATCGCCATTCATTTCGTGGTAAGGACGCCAAATTACAGGAATATGCTCGTCTTGCAACTGTTTGAGATAGAATGCAATAACATCTACTTGCGATTTCCAATTGTTATTAATTTCGGTGCCTTCGGTAAAAAGGTCGTTCCATTCCTTGTCGGTAAGTTTTGATTGAATTCCGTGTTCACCTTTCCAAATAGTGTAATTGTCTTTGCAATTTGGCGGAACGGCATGCCACATTAGCGTAATAATTGCACCCTGATTATGCCATTTGATAGCATTGTCGATAGTGTGTTGACGGAAATTGATACCGTCTAACGAATTATGTTTACTGTATCCGAAATCTTGCCCAAACACTACCGGATGCGACCCTGTAAAGTTTTCTACACGCTCCATATAAATGTCGCTGTAAAGGGGATACGAGTGTTGTCCTGTGAGTGTGCCATTGCCGCTCTGACGGTAAATAAAGTTGAGAAGCTCTTTGGCTTCAGGCGTAGCGTTTTGATTGACAGGATTTTGCGATATGGCATTAATCGAAAGTGTCGTTGCCAATACTGCTGCAATTAATCTTTTCATATGCGATATTTTTATTAGTTAGAACATTCAAAGATAGTATTAAAAAAACAAGGAGAAAAATTTTTTTTATAAAAAATATTCTAATGTTGGCGGTATTGAAAAAAAAAAATCTATATTTGGAACACAAAAATAATTAACACATAAAAAATTAATACAATGAAGCAATTTGCAATTTTAGCATTATGCCTGTTTTCATTATCAGCATTGCAGGCGCAAACCACCAAAGAGGAAATGTTAGCCTCGCCACTCAAGATGGGTGGCAACAATATGGCGTATAATCCCGAACTTAAACCTCAAACTCCTGCCCCCAAAGGTTACACACCGTTTTATATTAGTCACTACGGACGACACGGGTCTCGTTACCACTACACGGCGTTTGATTACATTATGCTTTACAATCAGATGAAAGCAGCCGACGAAGCCAACGCCCTAACACCACGTGGCAAGGAACTTAAAAAACGTGTTGACGCACTTTATGCCGATGGTCGCGAACGTGCCGGCGACCTTACACAAAAAGGTTTTGAACAGCATCAAGGCATTGCCGAGCGTATGGTTAATTCATTTCCCGAAGTGTTTGGACCAAATGCATATCTTGATGTAAAATCATCAACATCGCACCGTGTGATTATGAGTATGGATGCTTTTATGCAGAAAGTCAATTCGTTGCGTCCCAATATAAAAGTAAAAACCGAATCGAGCCGCCGAATAATGTCGTATATCAACAATGAGGAACGCGACTCGGTAAGTGCAAAACTCAGAACCGATGCTTATAGAGCTGCCAACGAAAAATTAAATGCATCTTGCTCATCGTCAGACAGAATTATAAAAGAGATTTTCTCCGACCAAAATTATGTGAAGGAAAAAGTAAGAGCAGATCAATTTGTAAGCAAATTGTTTGAAATCAACTGCAATATGCAAGATATCAGCGATTTGGATTTTGATTTCAGCGATTTTTTCACTCCCGACGAAATGTTTGACCGTTGGCAGTTGTCGAATCTTTATTGGTATGCCAACTTTGGAAACTGTACCTTTGCCGATAATCGTGGAGCCAAATGTGCCCGCAATCTTCTCAAAAATTTTCTTGACGAAGCCGACAAAGCCATTGCAGGCAACGGTGTAACGGCATCGCTCCGTTTTGGTCACGACACAGGATTGATGCCACTTGCCAGCCTGATGCAGTTAGAAGGAACAATATGTCCCACCGACGACCTTACACAATTATATAAATATGTGTGCGATTACAAAATTGTGCCTATGGCAGGCAACTTGCAGATGATTTTTTACCGTTCGCCAAAATCGTCTGACATTCTTGTAAAAGTACTTCTCAACGAACGCGAGGTGAAACTACCGCTCAAAAGCGACATTGCACCTTATTATAAATGGAACGAAGTGGAAAAATATTACCGCAATGTGCTCGATAACATCAAACTTTGATATATATATTGGTTAATATTAGTATTTGTTTGGGGGCGATTTCGCGAGAAATCGTCCCTTTTTTATGCTTTTGAAGATGATTTGTAATTTATTTTTGTTTTTAATTATCTTATTTATAGATTGATAATGTAAAATGAAGTTTTTTTATCAAAAAAATAAGCAATTGTTTTGGGTTTTGTTTAAAAGATTCTAATTTTGCGCCGTATTTAACGCACATTGAATACTGGAGAGATGGCAGAGCGGTTTAATGCACCGGTCTTGAAAACCGACGAGGGTAACACCTCCGGGGGTTCGAATCCCTCTCTCTCCGCTTTCTTTTTTATCAATCCTCAGTACATATTCGGGGCATAGCGCAGTCCGGTTAGCGTGTCTGCTTTGGGAGCAGAAGGTCGAGAGTTCGAATCTCTCTGCCCCGACTATTTACTTTTCTTTTTTACTCAATAAAAAATCTTCCAAAAAAAACTCCAAAAAAATTTGACTTTTACAAAAAAAGCGGTATATTTGGGAACTAATTAATTTGTATAACAAAAAAAACATACCTAATATGGACGTAAATTTCGCAAAAGTTAAAAATTACCTTCTCGACCTCGAATACACTATCGAAAAAGAAGACGAGAAAACAGGAATGTTCACCATCAGCAAGGAGGACGAAGGCATTGTAAATATGATCATTGTTTGTGCCGACCCAATCGTTATCCTTGAGCAGCCGTTGTTTAAGCTTAAATCTGAGTCGCTCAGCATATACAAACAACTGCTTCAAAAAAATCGCGACATCATTCACGGAGCATTTGCCCTCAACGAAAAAGACGAGGTGATTTTCCGCGACACGTTGCAAATCGAAAACCTCGACCTCAACGAAATCGAAGGCTCTATCAATTCGCTCACAATACTTTTGAGCGAATACAGCGACAAGATTGTTGAGTTCTCAAAATAAATCAATTATGGCAGTAGAACATCTCTCAACAGAAAATTTCGCCAGCAAAATCAAAGCCGCTAATGTAGCTGTGGTAGATTTTTGGGCAGAATGGTGCGGACCTTGCCGCAGTATGATTCCTATTATCGACCGTCTTGGCGAAGAATACGACGGAAGGGTGCTTGTGGCAAAAGTTAATACCGATGAAAATCAGGAACTTGCAATGGAATTTAATATTAGAA
Source organism: Bacteroidales bacterium (assembly GCA_017962175.1). Taxonomy (GTDB): domain Bacteria; phylum Bacteroidota; class Bacteroidia; order Bacteroidales; family UBA3824; genus UBA3824. Next base: position 18,302 of record JAGCVU010000119.1, read on the forward strand.
ACATTCCTTTCTTCCTATTTTTCAAAAACGGTGAAGTGGCTGACCGTCACGTAGGCACTATTTCTGAAAGCGCATTGAAAGCGAAAATCAATTCGCTCTTATAATGAAGTTTATTTAATCAAGAGAACCGTCCGACCAAGTTGGGCGGTTTTTTTATACAAATGTCGATGAAAAAATATATTGCCTTATTATCTGCGGCGGTTTTGTTAACCGCTTGTCACAAAGATGATGACGATATTGTCATTTATCAAGTGGACACCACCATTGTGAATGAATACAACCCCACTTTTATAATTCAAGATCAAGAGCCGGTAACAACGAGAATTTCGCCACCTAAACTCTCTTCGGGAGACCTTGTGGCTGTGTGTGCTTCAAGCAACAGTGTTTCTGAATCTGATGTGATGGAGGGAATCAACATTTTGAAATCGTGGGGATTGAATGTAATTGAGGCTTCAAATCTTTACGAACAAGACGGTCGCTATGCCGGTACTATTGACCAACGTGTGAAGGGTTTTCAAGAGGCTATCGACAATCCTGATGTTAAGGCAATTTTCTTTGCCCGAGGAGGTTACGGTGCTGCGCAGATTCTTCCGTTTATAGATTTTACTAAATTTTTACAGTCGCCTAAATGGATTATCGGTTACAGCGATGTAACTGCTTTGCACATAACTCTCAACAATATGGGTGTGGAATCTATTTTGGGTCCGATGATGCGTGGTTTTAACAATGACAAACAGAGCAACTCGCTACTTCAGAGCACATTGTTTGGCAATTATGAACCTATAAGCATCGATTATAACGACAATTGTGTTAAAGGCACGGTTTCCGGACGTCTTGTAGGCGGCAATCTTTCGATTATTTATAGTCTCAGCGGCACAGCGTTTGACCTCAACACCAAAGATGCTATTCTGTTTATCGAAGATACCGGCGAGGCCAACTATTCTATCGACCGTATGTTGCTGAATCTTCAACAGTCGGGCAAACTCACTGATATAAAAGGTCTTATTGTTGGCGAATTTATCAAAAACACTCAAAACAACGATCTTCCATTGCCCGATATTATCAAAAAATATTTTGGCAAACTAAATATTCCTATTGTTTACGGATTTCCCAACGGACACGATACTCGCAATCTGCCTATTATTCTCGGTGGCAATTGCACTATTTCGGTCAACGATTCTAAAGCAACAGTTTCGTTTGGTAATCCCGCTGCTTAGAAGTAATTATCTGAAATAAAAAAACGCAGATTGATTTTTCAACCTGCGTTTTTTATTTGTTTGGTGATTTAGTTTATCTTACCACTTGAGTAAATTCAGGTTTAGCGCCATCTTTTGCAATAACGTAGATTTGCGATTTTGCTCCGTTTTGACCTTCAACATTGAAAAGGTATTCGGTGCCGCCGTTGATTTTACGTTGAGCTACCGAAGTGGCTTCGCCAAGAGGAAATTGATAGCCTGAAGTAGCCTCTGTAAAGATTTCTTTCTCTTGGTCGGTGCATTCTTTTTGAGCCGAGAAGTCGGGAAGTTGCTCTAATGTGCCTTGTTTGAATCCGCCTTTGATCAAAAATTGGTTAACTTCGCTGCTTACATTAGCAATGCGAGCTTGACGAATGCCGTAGCCTTCGAGAATTGTGGCGTTCTTAACATTCTTTTTGAGTTCGTCAACGCTGGTGTTGAGTCCGCCGCTGCCGAATGTGCAGAATGGAACAAGTTTTTTGCCGTTGAAATCAGCAGTTTTTAAAAACGAACTGATTGGCGAAGCATATACGCCGCCCCAAATAGGATAACCAAGGAAAATTACATCGTAATCGCTGATGTTTTTAGCAAGCGGTTTCAATTCGGGAAGTTTGCCTGCTTTTTGGTCTTCTTGCCAGCGGCTAACTACTGCATTAAAATCGCCGTTGAATGGTTCAACACATTCAATTTCAGCGATATCGCAGCCAAGTTGCTTTTGGATTTCTTGAGCTACTGTTTTAGTGGTGTTGCTCTGTGAGTAGTAAACTACGAGAGCTTTTTCTTTTTGTGCGCCGCACGATGCAAACATCATTGCGGAGCAAACTAATGCTAACAACTTTTTCATCTTGTTGTAATTTTAATTATTAATATTGTTTTGAAACTAGTTACATAACAATGCCAACCACGTGATCTTCTGGTAAGAAACCGAAGAAACGTGAGTCGTTTTTGGTGGCTCGGTTGTCGCCTATTACAAAGTAATAGTTTTGTTTAAAACGGTACGAATTGGCTTCTTTGCCGTTGATAAATACCTTGCCGCCTTTGATTTGAAGGGTGTTGCCTTCGTAGTTTTCGATTACACGGCGGTAGTATTCAGCTACGCGAGTGCTGGAAAATTTGATAATCTTATCTTTCTTAGGCACAAGTAGCGGTCCGAGGTTGCTCTCGTTCCAATTGTCTTCTTTTAAGAATGGAAAAACCGTTGGCTCAAAATGTTCTTTGGGCAATACTACGGGTTCTATTTTTTTGATTACCGATAATTTTTGAAGTTTCTGAGCTGCTTTGGGCGAAAGTGTGAAAATCTTGATAGCAGTGTAAGTCTTGGTGCGTTGACGGTAAATGTTCAAGAAATCTTCGTAGTAGTCGGTTTCGCCGTTGAGGTCGGTTTTAGATAATCCTAATGTGTCAATGATAGCAGGATTGATAAGTCCGTCGGTCACAACGTAATACAACTGTTTGGCAGGTTTGCCGTATGGAGATTCTTTTTTGTTGACAATCAGATGGTTGTTTTGAATTTCAACCACATCGCCGGGAACAGCCACGCAGCGTGAAAGGTAAATAGGACGTTTGTGCATATCCTGTTTTACCAATTCGGCTTTCGACACCCACGATTCGCCATACATGCGGCACATTTTATAGTAGTTTTTATCTTTGGCAGATGCCACAATGCTGTCGGTTTCGGGATGGTGAAATGCTACAATATCGTTGTAGTTGGGCGATGAAAACTTGTTGAACCATAGTGTTTCGCCTTTTGCCACAGTGCTTTCCATCGAATTGTCGATAACGCGCACTCTGCCGAGTATCAAAAAAGGTATCAGCAATGTAAGTATCAGCACTCCAACGCTAATGATTATTATCTTGGTGGTTTTGCTCATTCCTCCTTCGGTGGATGAGCTTGTTTCGGCTTTGGGTGTTTCTTTTACAGCCGGTTTTGTGTTTTGTTTTTTTGCCATAGTACGTTAGAATTGGAAGTAAATAAATGGTTGTAGATCAGATGCTTTAACTTGGTATAGCACAAATACTGCTGCCACGCATATCAACACTTTTACCCATGTGGGCGTGTTGATAAACCAATCGGTGTATTTTTCCTTGAAAGGTACCGACAACCAATGGATTATAAATCCGAAGGCCATCACCACAAATACCTTTTTGTATGCCATTGTCATTTGGGGAATGAGGCTGATGTCGCCCCAGCCGTTGAGCAGACGGTCGAGCATATAGCCTGTGGTTTCGATGTCCTGAGCGCGGAACCAGATTCGTGTGAATGTTATGAAGTTGAATGTCAGGAATATGCCCCAGAAATATGCCAGATATTTGCTCGGCTCTTTGATTTGCGGACGAACTATCATAAATAGGTATCCTGCAAGTATTATCGACGATGCCATTATCCAGATGATGAACGGAGCGGAGGTGTAGCCGTTGAAACAGAATGCCGACGACAGCACGAAATTGCACCAAACACCAGCCGTAATGTATTTGTTTTCAGGATATTGGTTGATTTTTATCTTTACCTTGTCGATTTTAGAATCGTCCTTCACGGGACGTTCTTCGCAGTAGGGCAGGGCTTTGATACGTGCGTAGTAGAATACAAGCGCCGCCATTATTGTGAATCCTATCCAAAATGGATAGCGGCATTCGGTGAACCAGTAGCCAGATATCACTGTGGCGCACATTACAAAGAAGGCTATCAGCAGCAGCGCCAATATGTTTTTGATAACGCCGAACGCATTAGCGTTGGCAAGTTTTACCTTCCAAACCAGATAGCAGAAAAACCATACGCAGTTGGCTATTATCCAGAGTTTTACGCCGTTGGGATTGCTCCATACTCCGTTGAAATATGTGATTGCAGCAGCCGCGTTGAGCACTGCGAGAATTATCCAGCGAAGAAACTGGGTCTCTTTTTTCCAAAGTTTGTAGACCACAAGACCGATACCGTTGTAGCCGCCCCAGATTACAAACATCCAACTTGAACCGTGCCACAAACCGCCTAACAACATAGTTATCAGGTTGTTCATTGAGGTTACGAGCGTGAGTTTGAAGTTTGGGAAAAAGTGCGCCACGGTCATCAATATTGCAAACGAGCCGTAGAGTATTGCTGCCAAAATTGCTGAACCTGAGAGCATTACCCAAACAGTGATAATCACTATCCAGCAGATATATCCGCCTATAGAACCGTTGCGATTACCGCCGATAGGTATGTACAAATAGTCTTTTAACCATGTAGACAGTGAAATATGCCATCTACGCCAAAATTCTGCCGTACTTTTTGATTTGTAGGGCGAATTGAAGTTCATCGACAAGCGGAAGCCCATCAGCAGAGCAAGTCCGATAGCAATGTCGGTGTATCCGCTAAAATCGGCGTATACCTGCATACTGTAACCATAAAGCGACATAAGTGTCTCATAGCCAGAATATTTCATTGGCGAGTCGAACACACGGTCGATAAAGTTGATGGAGATATAGTCGGAGATGAACACTTTCTTTATCAATCCTTTGAGAATCATAAACATAGCCAATCCAAACTCTCGTTTTGTGAGTGAATAGTCGTTGTAGATTTGCGGAATGAACTCAGATGCACGTACGATAGGTCCTGCCACCAACTGCGGGAAGAACGACACGTAGAATCCGAAGTCTAAAACGCTGTTTACCGGCTCTATTTTCTGACGGTAAACGTCCACACAGTAACTTATGGATTGGAATGTAAAGAATGATATACCTACGGGAAGTATTATCTTGTCGGTTACGAAGTTTTCGCCGAAGAATATGCGGTAGATATTTGTGGAGTCGAATCCGATGAATGTTACAATGTCGCCTGCAAATACAAACAGTACCCAGTTTACAAGGTTGAACGCTATGACGTATATCGCAGCGCGGTTTTTGTACTGTTGGTCGCGTGGTTGTGATAATTGTTTAACACATACTATTATCGACAGCACTGTGAACAATATCGGCAGCCAAAGGTTGCTCTGTACTATGCCGAGCGAACCAAACCAATTGAGCAACATTGAGTAATAGTTTACAATGGTGCAATTGGCAGAGAAAATATCGTTTATAGAGTTGAGTATAAATTCGGTGTATTTAAAATAAAAAAGTATAAGCAGGTTTACCACCACGCCGAGGGCGAGAATCAGTTTTTTTGCCACACCGTCGGGTTTTCGGTGCATCCATTTGGTGATGTAGAATATTGATAATATGGTGAAAATCAGCAACACTACGTATGTGCCGCCAGTCTTGTAATAGAAAAACACCGATGCGGCGAAAAGGTAGATGTTTCTGATGGCTTTCTTCTTGTAAATGAGCGCATAAAACGCCAATACTATCACAAAGAATCCCCAAAAATAGAATTGGGTAAACAGCAGAGGTCGCCTGGGGTCGTACACAAGCAGCGACGGTATGTCTATGTTCGATAATATTGAATCCATCAGTATTTAAATATGCGCAAATTTAGTAAAATGTATTTGTAAAATATCAATCCGTCCTTATTTTTTTTCCAAATAATTGTCGTATGTCCTCAAAAAGGCGTTGAAAAAGAGGTTGCCGGTGAATGTGTAGCCCGGAACTGAGAAATGAACCTTGTCGGCTGCCATAAGTCCGTTGTGCAGCCAGTCGATGCACGAGCCAAGTCCGCCCATCACGTCGTAGATGCTGTACATCGATGCGTTGTATCTGTTCACGAGTTTCTCAATGGCGTTTTGTTCCAACTGCACGGCTGGATTCGGGTGGCGGCGGAGCAGAAAATAGTCGTTGGGAACAATGAACACAAACTGCACATTGGGGTTGAAGTAGCGGATGTCTTCGATGAGCGAAACGTAGTTGTTGTAGTATACGTCTTGACTGAATTTGCTTGTGTTTCCGTCGTTTACGCCAAGGTAGATAACCATCATATCGGGTTTGAGGGCGGCAAGTTGGCGGCTGAAATACGAGCATCTTGTCCACGAGGGAATGCGTGCGCCGTTGATGCCGATGGCGTGGTAGGTGATGCCTGGATTGTCGTTTTCGAGCGACATTCCGAAAAATGTGAAGTGGTTTTGCGATGTGTCGGTACGTTGAAGGTGGAAACTTGCGTCTACCGAGTATTTGTCAAAATCGTATTCTATAATGCCGTTTACAGGGTCTTTCTTTACGGTGTATGTGCCCATACACACGTCGGGAACTATCTCAAACTGGTTTGTGCCGGGTTCGGTGAATATCAGCACGCGGTTGAGGTCGTAGCGGATAAGGTTCTTGGGGTTCATCACCACTTTGAGCGTGGCGTTGGGATTGAGCGTGGTGGCCGACACTCCGCCCAGACCGAGAAGGTCGTTTTTCTTGTACTCGATGTTGCGGCAGGTGGTCCAGAATCCCGAATACTCAACAGTGTAGTTAGTAGGGTTGTTTGATTTGGTCATTCGGTATGGGAAGACGAATCCACGTGCGCCCACCAGTCCTGGATGGAATGTCTGCAGACGGTAACGGACCTGGTTTGAAAAAACATCCGCCTGAGTGTGCGACGCGCCCAACTGAACTATGTTCAAGTGGCCTTTGCCGTACATTATCATCGAGTCCAACTTTTGGTAGATGGGCTCAAATCCAGACGAATCTTTTGAAAAATGTATCTTGTTTTTGTCGTATCTTACAAAGGGATAGACTCTTACATCGTATGGATAATCTTGCGCCGATGATGTGCTTATGTTCAAGTTGCTGATTACTAACGCGGCTGCAAAAAGTTTAAATAAGGTTTTCATTGTACGTTGATAAACAAAAGGTTACTTATTTTTTTCGAGAAATATATTGGTTGTAACGTCCTATGAGGGCGTTGTAAAACATTTTTGCTATTACGTTGGCTCCCTGCGGCGAAAAATGCGTGAAGTCTTTTTCGGCGAGCGGCGGTTCGTGAAATACCCAGTCGGGCATCGAGTTCCATCCGCCCATTGCGCTGTACATATCCCAGAATGCGCAGTTGTGCTTGAATGCCGCCTCGCGCATAGCGTCCACAAGTGCGGGCAGCACTTCGTAGGTCTCGTAGTTGTCCATCACCTTGGTGCTCATATCGGCGGGACCAACTATTATTATCGACATTTCGGGGCAGATTTTCTTTATCAACCTTACTTGAGCCATAAACGACGAAACGTAATTTCCTATGGTTTCGGGTTTTAGCACGGGAATGGTGTTGCCGCCGAATTGCAGTATCACACATTTAACGTGAAGGTCGTTGTACATCTTTTGCAAGAAACCGGAGTTCATCTTGGTGAAGATAGTGCCCGAGCATCCGCGCAAGGGAATATTGTCGCAAGCCACGCCGCTGTTGCCGTCCATTGCAAATGCGTATATCTCTGGACTTTCTGTTCCCGAAAAATCCATCGCAAGGCTTTGAGGTACGCCCGACAATGTCCATTTTTTTATCGAATAATACGACGAAGGTGCCACGCTGTCTTGATACAAAACTGTCTCGCCGTCGCGAACCGTTACGGCAAACGACTCTTTGTTGTTGCCGTAAAACATACGTATCTGTTTGATATTCTTTATGCTGGCTTTAGTGGTGGAATTAAACTCAAAATCTATCGAGCCTTTGTGCACTTCCTTCACCTTGGGCGGTTCGGGATGGAAAATCTCTTTGAGAAGGCTGTCGCCAATCATTGCCACAGTGGTGTCGGGCTCTTTCGGCTTTTCGGGCACGGGCGGCGGTGCGAACATCGAGAACGACGCCAGTACTCCGTAGCGGTAGTGGGTGATGGTTGTGTCGATTTTTGGGAATATCGTGTAGCGTTTCCATTCGCCAGAGTTCACGATGTGGATGGGCGACTTGTAGTCGTAAGGCGATTTTGCGGGTACTAAACCAGGACCTGAGCCGCCGAACTGCGCCTGCATTTTTGAGCGCATATAGCCAGTTATTCGGTCGGTTTCGATTTGCGAGTCGCCATAGTGGAGTATGCGCACCAGCGACTGCAACTGTTCGGCATCAGACAACGCTCCGAAAATGTTTTCCAGGCAAGCCAGACCGCTCGGGGGAAGTTCCAGCGGCTGATGAATGCTGTCGATGGCTATCGGGCGTGGTACGTATTCTTTGAGTTTCGGGTCAATCTCCACGCTGTCGGACAATTGCAGCGTGTCGGCGCTTGCCACTGCAAAAGCGGAGTCGTCCTCGTCGTCGTCGGGAATCTCCAGATTGTCCAAAATGGTCTTGGCTGTGTCGGGACGGCTTTTGGTCTCTGCCAGCCATTCGGTAAAGGTGGGAAAATTGAGCGAGATGTCGTCGGTAACTGAAACACCGGCTTTTGGAAAAATCAGCATAACAGCCAATAACGATGCCAATATTGCGATAAAGAATACAAGTACTGATGACGGTTTCATTTTTTGACTGCGGTTTAGTTAGTTTTTGTAAAAAAAGGCGACGGCAACAAAGCCAATCGCCTGTAATAACAATGATTGACGAAAAATATCTAATCTATTTTTTCCTAATCTTTATGATCTGTCCAATCTGCAAGCGGCGCACGTCGTTGGCAGTGAATCCGTTGATCTGCATAATGTCCTTGTCGGATATGCCTGGATAGCGCGATGCGATAGTTGAGAGGTTGTCGCCTTTGCGGATGGTGTAGTATTCGTAGTTCTTGTCGAGGGGTTTGCCGTTCGATGCGCTCTGCGATACTATGTTGTTGCTACTCATAGCTTGTTTTTGCGCAAAGGTCATATTGTCAACGTTCTTGTAAGTATTGAGTTTCTTAGTGGGAACGTATACTGTAAGTTTTTGTCCGATAGAGAGTTTGTTAGATGAAATATTGTTCCAACATTTAAGTTTTGCAAGTTTTACATCGTACCAGTTGGCAATAAATCCGAATGTGTCGCCCGATTTTACGGTGTAAATCAATTTAGATGAACCGGCGGGAACTGATGGGTCGCAGGGTTCGGGTTCATAATTGTAACTACCTCTTGACGATGGCACGTATGCCGAACGGCTTATCTGTTCGTAGTTTACGCTCGGGGCAAAGAAAACTGAGTCTTTGTATGCGTAGATGGCTTTTTCCTGCTCTACGAATTTTGTGGCGTAATCTTCGGGCAGACGCAAAGGTGCAGCCTTGATGTTGCCGGGGATGATGTCTTTTTTGTATTGGGGATTGAGTTCGCGCAATTGTTCGATTGGAACACCAAGAACGCCTTCCACTTGTCCAAAGTGAAGTTTGCTTGTTACCATTACAGTGTCGTGGAAACTTGGCATTTCAACTTTAACAGGAGTGTAGCCGTGCTCTTTGTAGTATGTCATTATGTAGTTGACACTTATGAATGCGGGAACGTATCCTCTTGTCTCTTTGGGAAGGTATTGGTAAATTTCCCAGAAATTGGTGCGACCGCCCGAGCGTTTGATAGCGCGGTTAACGTTGCCAGGTCCGCAGTTGTATGCTGCAATCACGAGAGCCCAGTCGCCGTAGATGTTGTAAAGGTCGCGCAAGAACTGTGCTGCTGCAACGGTCTCTTTTGCGGGGTCGCGG
>JAGCVU010000012.1 GCA_017962175.1 Bacteroidales bacterium
AATACTTTTTTATCATTTTCTTTTAGCAGCCTAAGTACAATAAACTCAATGATTATTGTGGCCACAAGCGGATATATGTAGTGTGAAAATATCATCTTTTAAATCAAACTTAATAAATATCCGGGCATAAGTGCCGCCGCCATAATTCCGAATGCCAATCCTTCGCGACCGGGCAGTGCCTTGTTTGCCCAAAATAGCGTTATGGGCATTGTGCAGTTTATTAGAAACAATCCCGAGAGTGCCAAAAAGGACCCATAACTCTTCAACATCATACAAACCACCGCTGCCAATGCTGTGATTATAAACGCTTTGGCGTTTCCTGTGAGTTTGGCTATGAATCCTCCCGACATTTTGCCTGCCATTGCCAATCCGCCTGTAAGCAGCGCTGTGAGGGTGTTTTTTTCGGTGCTGCCCGTGGAGAACAATTCGCCAAACAGCGACCGAAGCATTACAAAAAGTGCTAACAATGAGATGATTATAATTACCATTGAGTTTTTTTGTGTTTTAGTGTCGTCGGTGGTGGTGGCGATTGCTTTTTCATCGTCGTTGAGCAGGTAAATAACTGACACACTTGCTATTAGTATGATAAATGTATAGAGCAGTGCCCACGAGCAGAGAATGTATCCAATCGACAATCCAAACGCGCCTGTGGAGACAAATACGCCCAATGCGCGGATGTCGTTGCTTGTTTTCAGGGCAGTCTGCTTGCCGCCCCAAACGTGAAACAGCGAGTTGCCCACGCCCGCAGTTACTGCCGTAAGTGCGAATAGTGCTGTGCTTCCGCCACTTATCGAAGCCATCGACGATGCCACCGTTACCCCAAGCAAAAGAATAATGCTCATCAGCAGCATCCAATGTTTTTTGTTGATTTTGTCGGCAATGATACCTGTAAACGGCTGAGTAGCAAACGCCAACAAGTTGTATGTCATAAAAATACTTATGATATTGTCGTGGTTAGTGCCGCCCGACGCGAGGTAAAGCGAGCATAGACAGAGTCCGTCAACGAGAAAATGCAGCACGGAGCAGAGCGAGGTGGAAAGGATTTTGGACATAATGTCAGAGTTTTTTTGTTGCAAAATTATAATAAATCGTAAATATGAGTAACTTTGCGCACTGAAACCTATATTATTAAAAAGTGAAACCACTCGTCATAGCCTTCGATGGCAAACGTGCCGCTAACAACAAAACAGGTCTCGGAAATTATAGCCGACACATTATCAGTCTTTTGGCTAAATATTTCCCCGAAAACCGATATCTTGTTTTTTTGCCTAAACACAACAAAAACAAACAGTTAGAGGAGATTTTAACCGAAAACAAAAATGTTTCAGAAGTTTTTCCTATCAAAGGATTTTGGCGTAAGTTTTCGTCGTTGTGGAGGTCGTATGGTATCAAAAAACAAATTGTTGATTCACAAACTGCTATTTATCACGGACTTAGCAACGAACTTCCGCAGACAATCAAAGCCACAAAAGTTAAAAGCGTGGTAACAATTCACGACTTAATTTTTTTGAAGTTTCCTAAGTTTTACAAGTTTTTCGACCGCAAGATTTACACCTACAAATTTCGTTCTGCGTGTCAAAATGCCGACCGAATTATTGCCGTAAGTGAGTGCACCAAGCGCGATATTGTGGATGTGTTTAAGATAAACCCCGACAAAATTGATGTTATTTATCAAGGTTGCGACAAGGTGTTTAAAACCGACGTTGCACCCGAAACATTATTGAAAGTTAAGCAAAAATACAATCTTCCCGAACGTTTTTTGCTCAATGTCGGCAGCATTGAAGAGCGCAAAAATGCTTTGTTTATTGTTAAGGCGTTGTCGCTTATGAAAGAGAAGTTGCCCCTTGTAATTGTCGGAAAACGAACAAAATACACTGACGAGGTTGAAAAAACAGCCCAAAGTTTGGGTGTTAGTAATCTTTTGCATATTTTTGACAAAGTTCCTTTTGAGGATCTTGCGCCGTTTTATCATCTTGGCGAGGTGTTTATCTATCCGTCTCGTTATGAGGGATTTGGCATTCCAATTATTGAGGCAATCAACTGCGGAGTGCCTGTTGTGGCAGCCAAAGGGTCGTGTCTTGAAGAGGCGGGCGGACCTGATTGTCAGTATGTTGACCCCGACAACGAAAAATCTTTGGCGCAGGCTATCGAAAGGGTACTAAATACGCCTGAAAATCAGGATTTTCGCACTAATGCTATTGCCAAAAGTCGCGAATATGTAAAACGTTTTTCTGAGGATAATCAGGCTATACAATTAATGGATTGTTATAAAAAAATATTAAATGGAAAATAAAATATCGGTTGTTATCAATACTTACAACGCCGAGCGACATTTAGAAAAGGTGTTAACTGCGGCAAAAGAGTTCGACGAAATAGTGGTGTGCGATATGGAGAGCACCGACAACACTATTAAAATTGCGGAACAATTTGGTTGTAAGGTGGTTACTTTTCCCAAAAAGGATTATGTAAGTGCTGAACCTGCACGAAATTTTGCCATTCAGTCGGCTTCTAATCCGTGGGTTTTGGTGGTTGATGCCGATGAAATTATTACTAAGGAACTTAGAGATTATCTTTATAAGCAAATTGAGGCAAACGATTGTGCTGCAGGATTATATATTCCTCGCAAAAACTATGTGATGAACAAGTTTATAAAGCAAACCTATCCCGACCCTCAATTGCGATTTTTCAAAAAAGAAGGAGCCGATTGGCCGCCCTACGTGCATACTTTTCCAAAAGTAGACGGCAGAGTAGAAAAAATCCCTACCGAGCGTATGGAATTAGCATTGATTCACATTAGCGATACGGTTTATGATCAGTTGCATAAAATGAATCAATATACAGAAAATGAAGTTGTTAAGCGGGAAAATCAAAAGGTCAATTTGTTGAAATTATTTGTGAAATGTTATTTCCGCTTTTTTAAGAGCTATGTTTTAAAAGGAGGGTTTAGATATGGTATTCGTGGACTTGTATATGCAGTCAATGCTGCTAATTACAAGTTTTATACTATGATTAAGATATGGGAAAAACAACACAAAATGTACTTCACGGATTAATCCATCTTTGTTTTACGGCGGTGTTGTTTATTTTCATCATATTTACTGCGTATTCTTTCATCTCTGCAGCTTTCTCAGGATATTGATTTATCAAGTTTTCGCCGTTGCCTATTTTGTAAAGGAATTCCTGCTGCGACCCTATATTGTAGCAGTAAAAAAACTCTTTGTCGGCGCATCCCAAATGTTCGTCTGATACAAAATGAATGTATCGGCGATCCTGTTTCAATAGATCTACGCCTAAAGTATTATTAGTGTAATCAAATCCTAAGAGCCCCATAACGGTAGGGAATATATCTATTTGCCCTCCAAGTTTGTCAAATTTTTGTGTTTTCCCTTCTAATAATTTTGAGTAGATGTAACAAGGAATTCTATTGTAGTAATATACCATATCGTAGATGTTTTCACCCCTTGGTTTGCCGTGGTCGGCTACAAAAATGAAGATGGTGTTTTTGCCCCATTCAGTTTTAATGGCATTTTCCAAGAAAATTTTTGTGGCATCATCGGCGTAGTTTATGGCTTGATCGTCAGCATTGTCGTAACGTGACACATATTTATCTGGTATGGAGTATGGCGAATGGTTGCTGCAAGTAAGGAAAAAAGCAAAAAACGGGTTGTCGTTAATAGTCTGTAGTTTTTCTGTACCATATTCAAACATATAATCGTCTCTTACGCCAAATCGATTTACAATTTTTTCTTTAGGGTAGTCGGCAAGAGAATAGATAACGTCGAAGTTATTTTCACGCAAAAAGGAATTCATATTATCGAAATGTGGGTCGCCGGTAATAAAGGCGTATGTTTGGTATCCATGTCGTTTGAGTTCTGCAGGTAGGCCTGTATAACGATCGCTTGGTTGGTTCATACATGGTTTTGAAAAGTTTGGCGAATATCCATACATGCTTGCCACAATGCCATTGTTAGTATGAATACCTGCAGAATAAAAATGTTCAAAGTATAACGAACTGTCTCTGAGACTACGCATAAATGGAGTAAGTGGTATTCCATTGGTTTCATATTCGAGATTTCGTAGTGTCATAGATTCCATGAGCACCAAAACTACATTAGGTGATGGTCGGTTGACTTCCGATTCTGTAAACCTATTGAGAGGTTTCAATGAGTCGGCATTGGAAATACTCAGTTCAGTTTTAACAAAATTGAGAGCACTGTCTACATCTGTATTGTTTATCAAAACGATATCAACATCATTTTTTGTTTGCTTATATGTTTCGTAGATATTGAATATCGCACAATTGCCTATTCTGTTGTAAAAAGGTATGTCGGTAAACGAAGCAAAACTTACCCTCAGTGGATAGCGTTGAAAACTACTTCTCAATCCTAGAAAGCATATTCCTGCGGCGAGCACAATCATTGGCACATTGACTATAATTCTTTGTTTTATGGTGGTGTTTTCTGATTGGTAATCTGCTGATTGTTTTGCAATTTTCTTAATGGCAATAATAAATAATATACATATAGTTATGGCTAAAATCAAATATGGGTAGTTTTGTGAATCTTGAAAGAGCATTCCTGCGGTGGTATCAAAAAATTTTAAATATCCCAAAGCCTCATAGTTGATGTGCCATCCAAAAAAAGAATAGTACTTTATGTTTGATACCGACAAAAAAAGAACAATAGAAATTACAATCGAATAGTAAATTCTAAAAGCATTGATAATCTTTTTGAAATTGATAGTTTTGAAAAATGCAGCGGTTGCTGAAACTACTATTGGTAATATTTGTATATACGAAAGACCGTGATTGTCAAATTTTATACCAATGGCCAAAGCGTGCAGAATGTCGGTAATAATAAAAGGTGTATTATCGGGGAAATTAATAATGACGAATGCTATTCTAATAGCTGTCAACAATATGAGTGCAACAATATGCACTTTAATTAAATACTTAAAGAGTATTGTTATATTGGCGTTTTGTATCATTATTTATAAATTTGCGGCAAAACTATAAAAAAAAAGTAATTCGGTATTATTATTTATGAAAATAATGCATTTAGTAGCCAACGGTTCGTGGGGCGGAGGCGAACAATATGCCTATGATTTGGTTGACCAGCTCTGTCGAGAGAATTGGTGTGAACCTATAGTCGTTTGTAGAAACAATCCTGTGGTGGTTGACAATTTTGTGTCGCTTGGTATAAGGCTGTTTAAACTTAAAATGAACGGTTATCTTGATTTTCGTTCTGTTGTTGCTTTGTCTAATATTATAAAAGATTTGAACGATGATTGTGTAATACATACACATGATTTTAAGCGAGCGTTTATTGCTCTTGCTGCTCGTAAAATGGCATCGGTGGACAAAAAGATTCGTGTTGTTATGACACGTCATCTGATACGCCCCGCTAAGAATGGTTTTTTTGAAAAGTTTGTTTATCGCAATATTGATTCTATTTTGTTTGTGTCGCAAATGGCTTTGGATGTTTTTTTGTCGACATCTCCAAAAATTGACAATAACAAATGCAGTGTTGTATTGAGCGGTGTTAAAGATCGTCAATGTGATTCTGAGTTTTTAAGAAATAAGTATGGAATTGACGATAATGAGTTTGTAATGATGTATCATGGTCGTATTGTTCCAGAAAAGGGTATTGAGATTCTTATCAACGCTTTACCTCTATTATCTGACATACCTTATCGGATGGTATTTGTGGGCGATGATACTACTGAATACGTCTCTGGTTTGAAAAAAAATATATCTGAAAAATCTCTTGACACCAAGGTTATTTGGACTGGTTATCAAAAACAAATTGATCGATGGATTGGTGGATGTAATTTGGGATTGCTACCAACTATTGCACGAGAAGCGTTCGGATTGTCGGCTGTGGAATATATGATGGCTGGTAAAACTGTTGTCACTACAGACAACGGTGCTCAAAAAGAGTATATACAAAACGGTGTTACTGGTATTTTGGTGCCGCCTTCCGATTCCGTACAACTATCTGAAGCCATCGCTACTGTTTACAAGAACGGTTCTTTTACTGATATTGGAATAAATGCGAGAAAATATTACGAACAAAATCTTAAATTCGATATTTTTTTCAAGAAAATTATAGAAGTATACATCGACAATAATTAATTTTGTCCCAAAAACACATAGTCTATGATTAACTTCTCCGAAAAATACAACGAAGCCAAGCACTTTGTTACCAAGGGCATTTGGAAAAAAGATACTACCGTGCTCGGCAAGGTTAAACACTCTCTGTATGAGGTGCTTAAGATTATTATTATTGCCGTAAAAGGTTTTACCGAAAACCGCTGTTCGGTAAATGCCTCGGCGTTGACGTTTTTTACCTTGCTGTCGATTGTGCCGGTAATTGCTTTGGCGTTTGCTATTTCTAAGGGGTTTGGATTAGACCACCTTTTGGAACGGGTTATTCAAAACGCTTTTGGTGCAAATTCTGAAATTGGTGAATACCTTATTCAGTTTTCTACCTCTATGCTCGACAATACCAAGGGCGGGCTTATTGCCGGTATTGGCGTGGTAATGTTGCTCTACGCTGTGT
Organism: Bacteroidales bacterium; assembly: GCA_017962175.1. Taxonomy (GTDB): domain Bacteria; phylum Bacteroidota; class Bacteroidia; order Bacteroidales; family UBA3824; genus UBA3824. The sequence continues at coordinate 6,561 of JAGCVU010000012.1, forward strand.
TTAAATTGCTCAACAATATCGAAGAATCGTTCAACTATCTGTGGGACATTCACGAATCGCGCTCCATCACCAGAAAAATTACCGACTATGTGGCTATAATGATTTTTACGCCCATATTGCTGTTAACAGGTGTGAGCGCAACAATCTTTGTTAAAACGCAACTGCAAAACCTTCTTTCGGGATACCTTACGCCGCTCTTTACTATTGTGCCATACGTACTTATGTGGATTACTTTTACCCTTCTCTATCTGATAATGCCCAACACCAAGGTGAAAATCAAGGCTGCTGTGGTGGCAGGCATAATTACGGGTACGGTTTTTCAGATTTGGCAATGGATTTATGTAACGTTTCAGGTGGGCGTTAGCAACTACGGTGCTATCTACGGAAGTTTTGCCGCCTTGCCGTTGTTTCTCACATGGTTGCAGACCTCTTGGATGATAGTGCTTGTGGGTTGCGAAATTGCATATTCGGTGCAGATTGTGAGCAAATATTCTATGGAACACGGAGTTGACGATGTAAGTCTGAAACTCGAAAAACGCATTGCCGTGCTTATTATGACCCGCATTGTGAAAAACTTTGCTGATGACAATCCTCCTAAAGATGCTGCTGAATGGGCAGATGAGTTGAAAATTTCGCAACGATTCTTTACTCATGTGGCGCAAAAATTAGTGGATGTTAACCTTTTAGCCGAAATCAAAACCGACCAACACGACAA
>JAGCVU010000013.1 GCA_017962175.1 Bacteroidales bacterium
GAGGATTTTTACAATGCGGCGATAGACGGTAGAATCGTTGAACAACGACCGGAACAGAAAATCAAATTCAGTCCTTAGTTCACCTTGCTTGTTGAAATAAAGTGCGTCTATATTTGTATTGAGCGTCAGAGACTTGTCTAAAAGGCTGAGATAATACGGCGTGCCGCCGAGAGCCATATAACATTCGGCAATCTGTTTGGGTGACCAGTCGATTTTGCGGCTGAGGAGATATTCGGCAGTTTCGCCAATTGTGAACGGCGCGAGATAAATCCGCTTGGTAAGTCGGTTGTGTAGTCCGCCTTTGTCGCCTATGATTTTGCTTGTCATCCAGGTAGTTGACGAACCACAGACAATGAGCATAAGGTTGTCGCGGTCGGCTCCCCAACTATTCCAAAACAGTTCCAAAGCCTTAACGAAACCTGACCTGCGGCTGTCTAACCACGGCAGTTCGTCGAGAAAGACAACAGCACGTTTTTTGCCTCGCGACGCGATATGGGCTTTCAAGAATTCAAACGCCTCGTACCAGTCTTTCGGCACGGCGCAATGCTTGCCCGAATACGTGGTCATCTGCGCGGCAAAGTGAGATAGTTGCTCTTTGAGCGAACCTTCGTAAATGCCCGTCATATAAAAAGTGAGCCTGTTGGCAAACAGTGTTTTTATCAGAAAGGTCTTTCCAATTCTACGGCGTCCATACACTGCCACAAATTCGGCGTTACCTGACGAAAAACATTTTTCAAGTTGCTGAATATCAGCCTTTCTACCTATTAATTCTTTCATAAAGCAAGATTTATATCACGGCACTAAGTTATAAAAAAATTGAGTTAGTGCCAACATATAAAAATTATATCTTGGCACTAACTCGTTTTTTTTGGCACTTAGTGCCAAGGTATAAGTAATCTTTTTGGCGTTCTACATACTCTTTTTTTTTCACCAATTTTTCAATATCAGCATTGCCAAGAGTGCCAATAATTATCTTAGAATCAGCATTTTGATTGTTGATTGAGGGTTTTACGCCTGTAACATCCAAAATGTCGTCGGCAAGATTTTTAGCGGCTATTTTTACGCCTTCAAATTCAGAATCGTAATAAACTATGCTGCATTTAGTTTCATATTATAAATATTTATTTAGTTACTAATTGTATAAATCTAACGGAAACAAGGTAATCATTTAATATCTATATAATTTAAACCTTTGAATACCCCATTCTCCATCTGGTATGCGCACATGGCGACCTTGGTGCGATTCATCACCGCTGAGATAACGCTGCACTTCCATCATATCCTGACGTCCAAACTTTTTCCAATAATCTGGATTAACTTTGAGTTCCTGAATCCAATCTATACCAACACGTTTGTTACCATCAGAAATAAAATTCAGCACCGTACCAGTCCCTATCAATAGAAACTCTTCGGGTGCAATGTTTATCAAAATAGCACCTTCGCAATTCCAGGAAGGGAGTTTGGCATTTGGCGACCAACCGAGAGTATAGTCGTGCTTGGCAACTATTTTAAAACCACTAATTTCAACGGTATCACTCTGATTAATAGAATCTAACAAAAAGCCACGCATTTTATCGCTACCATTAGCCTCAGTAATAAAATCTTCGGCACATTTTATTAGGTTGTATGCGTTAGGCAATTCAGTAAGAGTACCCTTGTGAGCATTACTCGAATATGTGTCGCCCAAAACTGCCGGCATAAACTGAGCCTGTTTGGTTTCTGCCGAAAATGGAGAAAAACCAAGAGCATGATATTCGCCAAATGCATAAAGAGCCTTTGCTCCGGCAGTTACATCGTATTGGTGTTCAGGAATAAAAAACGGATTGTCTGGACGGTGATACGCCGAAGTCCATTGCTTAAAGTCGCCAAAATAAATGTCGGGACTAAGCATATCGATACTTGGCGCACCAGCCTTCCAAATATCTATCAGATGCGGAAGCGGACCGCCCGAAGGATATTCTCCCGGTTTCTTTCCGGGACGATTGAGTGCGCAGTTTACATACATAGGCAAATTATAAACCGCCTTACCCGCTTTTGCAATTTCATTTGTATAAACGGCATAACTCCATGCTGTAAAAATTTCTTCGGCATAAATACTCTTGCCAAATACATCTTGCCACGAGCCTGAGGTTTTGCCTGTCCAATACTTTTTAATACTGTCGGTAAGATTATTCTTATGTTCAGAAAGATAATTGGTTAACGTTGCAGGAACGGTAGATTTCCAAACAGCATCGGCAATTTTTGAATAATCACGAGCCGACGGTAGCATGGCTATCTCGTTTTCTACTTGAATCATTATAACGGTCTGATCCTTATCGTTTTGCTTTATAAAACGCATGAGTTCACAAAAAGCCTTTTTGTCGGCTTTAAGATTTTCGGATGAATATGGTGATAGAAGTTCCTGACTAATACCATCTTTACTTTCAGCCCGTGGAAAACGTTTTGAATCACGTTTTACCCACGATGGAGCATAGCACGACATTGAATTTTTCCAAGCGCCAAACCAAAGAAAAACAACCTTCAAATCGTTTTCAGCCGACACCTTTATAATATCACCCACAAGTTTAAAGTCGAAAACACCCTCTTTGGGTTCTATCAAATGCCAATAAACAGGCACAAGTGCTGTATTTATTTTTTGACGAACAAGTTGGCGAACAACATTATCTTTGTAATACTCAATTGTAGAAGCATTAGAATTACCAAGTTCTCCCGCCCTCATTAAAAATGGTTTTCCGTTGACAATCAACTGATAAGCACTACCATTACGGACTATTTGTGGCGGTGTTTGAGCAAACA
>JAGCVU010000120.1 GCA_017962175.1 Bacteroidales bacterium
CAACATTATCTTTGTAATACTCAATTGTAGAAGCATTAGAATTACCAAGTTCTCCCGCCCTCATTAAAAATGGTTTTCCGTTGACAATCAACTGATAAGCACTACCATTACGGACTATTTGTGGCGGTGTTTGAGCAAACAATTCAACCGCAAACAATATCGACAATATGGTGTATATCCATTTCATAAGATTATTTCATTTAATCCCTCTGGCGTTCAACATATTCTTTTTTGCGGAGTTTTGCCTTGCACTCGTCGAAAGTGTATTTTGGGGTGAAGGGGAGTTCCATTTTTGAGAAGGTTTGGAAATAGAGCAAACAGCCGTCGCGCCACCATTGGGCTTCGTCGAGTTGCACTTCGAGTTTCTTAGCCACCTCGTTGTAAATCGGGTCTGACACCTTGCCTTTGAGCGATGCCCAAGTTTTTTGAAAATCCTCTACTTGCGAAACGCCTTTGGTGTAATGATAGCAGAGTTCGTTCCAAAGGGTGTTGCCATTGTCGAAAACATAGTTCCACGGCAAGTGGTGAAACCAGAGGACATACTCTTTGGGGCAAAGTTTTGGATTGTCGTACAATGATTTGAGCGGCTCTTGGTATTGTTCTACGGCGTTGCTGCCCGTGGATGAGCGGTTGAAACCGAGACCATCGTCGGCGGCTTTGTGATAATAACGGGGCATCCAGTCTTCGCGTGCGCCCGGAATATCACACCACGGCTCGGGACCCCAATGGTCGCTCCAACCCATAAGGTGATGCAGTCCGAGGGGGGTCATATAGTCGGTAACAGCCTCACGCGATTTCATCATCATATCCGAAATTTTGGCGGCGGCAGATTTGTCGGAGGTGAGGGTGAGGGCAATCCACTCGTCGGCTATCTGCTGAGCGGTAAGGTCGGGATTCCACGCCAAACGTCCAAAGGCATACCAGTTTGACTGCGCCATCACATATCCGCACCAGTTTTTCATAGTGCCTGTGTTGGCAACTCCCGCAATGGCTGTAAAGGGATGATACTGTGTGGTTTGCTTAACGGTTTCTTTGTTGTTGACAGGATAATCCAAAAATTCTTTCCACATAGTGGCAAGGAAACATAGATGGTCGCTGTATCCGAGATATTCCTGAGTGATTTGGAGTTCGGGCATAATGGGAGTTTTTTTCATTGCTCCAAAAAGCGGCGAGAACGGTTCGCGTGGCTGAAAATCCACAGGACCGTTTTTAACTTGGATAATCACATTGTCGTCGAATTTTCCATCAAGGGGCATAAACTCGTCGTAAGCCTGTTTTGCACGGTCGCCACCCTGAGGATTATACACAAAGGCACGCCACATAACAATTCCACCGTAAGGTTTTAGAGCCTTGGCAAGCATATTGGCACCGTCGGCGTGAGTGCGTCCAAAGTCCATAGGACCGGGCAGACCCTCGCTGTTGGCCTTTACCAAGAATCCTCCAAAATCGGGAATCAATTTGTAGATTTCTTTACATTTATTTGTCCACCAATCAATTACATTCTTATCAAGCGGGTCGGAAGTCTTTAATCCGCCCAAAGCCGCAGGAGATGAGAAATTAACAGCCAGATACACCTTTATATTATAAGGGCGGAGACGGTCGGCAACGGTCTTGATATCGTGCAACATTTCGGCAGATAGCACCTTGGGGTCGGCGTTAACATTGTCGATAACTGTGCCGTTGATACCTATCGAAGCGTTGGCACGTGCGTAGGTTTCGATGTCGGAGCGGAAATGTATTTTGCCACCGTCGAACCAGATAGATTTTCCGGCATATCCGCGCTCCACACTGCCGTCGGGATTGTCCCAATGGTTGAGGATGCGGTACTTGTAGGCGGGATTCGACACGTAGTCTTTGATAACCTTTGTGCCGCCAGAATAAAGCCTCAAATATTCATACACGCCATAAAGTGCACCGGCAGAGGTCTTTGCCTCAATTTTTACTTTTTTCTCGTCGGCATTGATAATAAAACCGTCGCCAGTGATGGCTGAGTTTTTAGAATTGTCCACAACCAAGAAACTTGCCTGTTCGGGCTTTTTGGCTGTATAAAAATTGGGAATATCCCAGTAAAGTTCTTTCTTAAGAGCGTCGAATGTAGCATTTTTCGACGAAAAAGAAAACACGAACGGCTCGTCCAAAGTCTTGAAATCAAGCCACAGTTTGTCGGTTTGCGCCACCGCCACCATCGGCAACAACGCTATTAGCAATAATAATCTTTTAAAAATCATGGTTTTTCGTTATATGGATAAAATTTAGTATCAATATTCCAGCATAAACGGTTCCATACGGCACTGTACGCCTTCCATTTTTTTGATTCGCTTGTACTCGTTGAGTATGGGGGTCAACTCCTCGGGAATCTGGCTTTTGGGTGCGAAGATGCTCATAGAGAGAAGGCTGCGGAGCAACATCATAGAATCGTCCTCTATCACGGGAAGTGCTGTGGTGGAATATTCGCTTACGTCGGCAAGTTCGGCTGCTATCTTCAATGCGTCGTTGAGCGAGCCGAGAGTATCCACGAGACCGATTTCCAATGCAGATGTACCGCTCCAAACACGTCCCTGACCAATAGAGTCCACGTCGGCGGTGGTCATATTCCTGCCCTCTGCCACATGGCTGATAAAACGTCCGTAGACTGTTTCCACGCTCTGCTGGATAACGTCAATCTCGCGAGAATCCATCTTGGTGTACATCGAACCCATTCCCGAATGTTTGTGTGTTCCAACAGTTTCCACATTGAGCTCGTAGTCTTTCAAAAGTTTTTCCACATTGGGAATCACTCCAAAAACACCAATGCTGCCGGTAATTGTAGTAGGCATTGCCACTATTTTAGCTGCGGGACAAGCGATATAATAACCACCAGAAGCTGCATAACTACCCATAGAAACTACCAAAGGTTTCTTTTCACCACATGCTTTGGCTGCCTGATAGATTTCTTCGCTTTCGGTAGCACTACCGCCGGGCGAATTGATGCGGAAAACTACCGCTTTAACATCCTCGTCGTCTTGTGCTTTTTTGAAGGCCTTGCAAATTTTTGCAGCTGTAATATATGTGCTCTCATCGCCGGAAGGGTCAATTTCACCTTCGGCATAGATAATTGCAATCTTGTCTGATTTTTCTTTTTCGTTTTTGAGCGATGAAAGATAACCGCTGAGCGACACAATGTTAAGATCTTTGTCATCGTCTACTTCAATAGCCATCTTGATAGAATCCTCGGCGGCTTTGTGCGAAATAAGTGCATCTATCATACCTGTATTAACACAAAGGTCAAGATCAGAATAATAATCCAAATTGTCGATATGCTGTCCAAACTCATCTGAGGAGATATTCTTGCTGTTGCAAATGTCTTTAGCAATCACTGCCCAAATATCATTTACAAGTGTAGACATCTGTAAACGGTTGGCATCGCTCATAGAACCTTGAAGATATGGTTCAACGGCACTTTTGAATTTGCCGTGACGAATCACCTGCATATCTATTCCCAAACGGTCGAGAAACGGTTTGTAAAACATCGACTGCGATGCTATACCTTTAATTTCTACTCCGCCGAGTTCGCGCATATAAATTTTGGTTGCAGTGCTTGCAAGATAGTATGTAGCAAGGTCGTAAGATTCTGCCCAAGCATAAATTGGTTTGCCGCTCTCGGCAAAGTCTTCAAGAGCCTCACGAATATTCTGAAGGTTGGCAAAGTCGGTAGATATGGAACTAAGATCAAGATAAATAGCCGAAATTTTCTTATCTGTTTTGGCTGCCTTGATACCTCGGAGAATCTCGTCCATACCAGTGGTCTGCTCAATGCCAAGCGAACCCGAAAGCAATCCGTAAGCATCGCGCTGAGTAACGCTACGATCGGTAATTGTGCCGTTAAGTTTCAAACGAAGCACAGAGTTGTCTTCTACTTTGGTGCTTGCTGTCATTCCACCACCACCCATAGAAAACATCATAATCATCATCACTACATATATGCCTACTTGAGCAAATCCATAAACAAACATTGCTGCTAAGGCCGCAAAAAAATATTTAAAAAAGTCTTTCATTTTATTATGGTTTATAATTGTTTACAAATTACTATTGAGCAGGTTGTGTTCTGGGAGCAGAACGCGGCTTGCCGATATATTCAGAAAGTATCTGGTCGAGGTTTTCGGATATAATGCCAGTTCGCAGCACAGTGCCGTCGGGCGAAATCAACACTCCGTAAGGCAACGTGGTGGCTCCGTAGTCCATCACTGCTTTGCCGTTCCACACCTTATGGTCACACACCTGTGTCCACGACAGTTTCTGATCTTTTATTGCTTGTTTCCATCGATCGTAATTGTTGTCGAGCGACACTTGAAAGATAGTGAAGTTTGAATGGTAATACTTCCAATAACATTTTACAAGGTTTTCATTGTTGCGAGTAGAAACATCGCTCCACGATGCCCAGAAATCAACCAACACATACTTACCACGTAGCGATGAGAGTTTTACAGAGTCACCACGAAGGTTTGGAAGTTTGATTTCAGGAGCTTTGTCGCCTTTTTTGATTTTGTCGGTAAGAGAAACACCCTCCGACTGTGCGGTCTCAATTTTTTCGATATACTTTTGCAGTTTTGCTACATGAAAATTATCGGGGAAACGTTTGTCTAACGCCTCAGCCACGGTTTTAAAATATTTAACATCGTCTTTTGGGTCAAACACTGGCACTCTCGGAGCAATATACTGCGACAAGCACACTATTGACGCCAACGACGAAGGATTCTGCGTAACGTAATCGTACGAATAATTTCTCAATCCGTTGTAATAAATGTAGTAGATAGAATCAAGCTGCTGTTTCAACGCTTCAAGATTTGGCGTGTTGATATTGCTGCGAAAAATGTATCCGAGCGAGTCGTTGACACGTTTTACAATGTTGAGACGGCGCACCATCTCGCAGATGTCCTCGCTTTCGGGCGAACCTTCCACCACGTAGTCGGTGTCGTAGCTGCCGAGTTTGGCAGAAAAAACTATTTGCTGCGAAGTGTCGGCCACTAATGTAATTGTCTGCGGCAAACTATTGACATGCAACACATAAAAGTCAGGTCCTGACACCTGAGCAGTAAGTGCAAACGAACCGTCGGCAGATGTTATAGTGCTGTCGGCAAACTCGTAACCGCCGTCAACCACACGTTTCAAAAAAACCGTATCGCCACCCTGTGAACCCACAAAGCGACCTTCAATATCGAAAAACGACCCCTCGCTTTCGACTCTGCCGCCGCACGAGGCAAGCAGCAGTGGTATAGTCATTAATAATAATCCGAATTTCATCGTTTCAAAAAGCAATTATAATGCAAATATATTAAAGTGTGTTTGAAAAAAAAAATTAAAAATCCTCGGAGAGTAATATTTTTCGCAAAGAATTATTACCTTTGGCGTGAAATTTTAAACAAAAAAGATGGACTTATCAGAACTACTCAAATACTTGCTGCCTTCATTGATTGTTTTGGCTTGCACGTATCTTACTATTAGACAATTTCTTACCCGCGAAGAACAAAAACAGCGGTTGGAACTTGCAATGGCTAACCAGAAAGTAATAACTCCGCTCAGATTAGCCGCATTTGAACGAATAATACTCTTTTTGGAGCGCATCAATCCGGGCAACTTGCTCGTGCGTGTTCAGTCGCCGGGAATGTCGGTTAAAGAGTTTCACAAGGCACTTATAACCACCATACGCGCTGAATATGAGCACAATATGTCGCAGCAGATTTACCTCAGCGACGAATCGTGGGACGCTGTAAAAACTGCAAAAGAAAGCATTGTGGAATTAATCAACATTGCATCGCAACGTATGACCGACGAAAACACAGCACTCGACCTCAGCAGATACATCTTGCAAATGATGACGCAGTCTGAACAAAATCCCGTTCAAGACTCTATCGAAAAGGTAAAAGAAGAAATCGCAGAAATTTTTAAATAATCTACTATCATATGAAAAAGTTATTTTACATTGTTCTACTAATTGTAGCAAGCACTTCAATGGTGCAAGCACAGAAATATTTCGACAAAATCAAGATTTCATCGTCAGAAGATTCACTTTCGTATTGCATAGGCTACTTATTAGCCAACAACATTGCTCGCGAAGGTTTGCCCATCAACGCCGACATCATCGGCAAGGCTTTTAAAGACGTGGCTAACAGCAATCCCGCACTCACTCAAGAGAAAGCATCGGAAATTATTGAAAGATATTACAACGAAAAAGCCGAAAAACTAAAAACAGAACAGTTGAAAAAACAAAAAGAGTTTTTTGACAAAAACGCAAAAGAACCCGGCGTTGTAACCCTCGAAAACGGTTTGCAATACAAAATTATCAAACCCGGCAAAGAAAATGGCATAATGCCCACCGACTCCGACGCCGTACATATCTACTACGAAGGTAAACTTATCGACGGCACCGTGTTCGACTCATCTTTCGACAGCGAAGAGCCCACATCGCTCACATTAGACTACATCATTCCGGGTCTCGCTCAAGGCATTAAAATGATGAAAGAAGGTGCTGAATACATTTTCTACATACCGCAAGACCTTGCATACGGCGACTACGAACCATCGGAAGAAATTCCTGCATACTCGGCTATGATTTTCGATGTGGAACTTGTAACCGTAGAAGTAGGAGGCAACAAAGACAACCTCAGCGAACTTCCTTTTGAAATAGGCGAAGACTAATAAACAGACACATATAAATAAAGAGATGAAAAAACAAATTATCACAATTGCGGCCGCTGCCGTAATGCTCACAGGCGCAGTATCGTGCTCACAAAACAGTATCAATACAAATGTAAAACTCAACAACGGGCTCGACTCAGCAAGCTACATTTTGGGACTTTCGTTTGGAAACCAATTAGCGCAAGACTTTTCTGATATCAACTTGCAATCTTTTATGGCAGGTATCAAAAAAGCTGTAGACCAAGACACTGCAAACTTCGGTTTCTCAGCTCAAGAGGCTAACAATTTCTTGCGTTCTTACTTTGAAAAACGTCAGCAAGAAAAATACGCCAAAAATCTTCCCGAGGCTGAAAAATTCCTCGCCGATAACAAAACTAAAGAAGGCGTAATCACCACCGAGAGCGGACTTCAGTACAAAGTGCTCAAACCCGGCGACGGCAAACAATTCCCCACCGACGAAGACGAAGTTGAATGTCTCTATCGTGGCACATTCCTCAACGGACAAGAATTCGACGGCACCGACCTCCGTGGCGATCAACCCGCAAGATTTATGGTTGGCGGAGTTATCAAAGGCTGGACCGAAATGCTTAAACTCATGTCGCTCGGCGAAAAAGTTCAAGTATGGATTCACCCCAACCTCGGCTACGGTCAGATGGACAACGGCGTTATCGAACCCAACAGTTTGTTGATCTTTGAAATGGAACTCGTTCAGATTATCAAACCCGAAGAAGAGGCAAAAGACAACAAGAAAAAATAATTTTTATAAACCTATAAAAACACATTATTATGGCATTAGAAGTAGAAGGCAAACTCACCCAGCTATTAGAGCGCCGCAGCGGCGTATCTGCCAACGGCACCAACTGGACTTCGCAAGATTTCCTTATCGAAATCCCCGGACAATATCCACAAACCGTAGTTTTTAATGTTTACGGCGACCGCATACAGCTCGACCAGTACCAAATTGGCGAAAACGTCAAAGTATCGTTCGACCTCCGTGGACGCGAATATCAGGGCAAATGGTACAACACCCTCAACGCTTGGAAAATGGAGCGTGTTGGTGCTGCCGCCACTCAACCTGCTGGTCAGCCTGCAGCACAACCCGCTGGTCAGCCCGCTGGTCCTGTTGAAGAGCCCCAAGCATCTGCACAAGGCGACGACTTGCCGTTCTAATCAGAATTATTTACAATGAATTATTGATTGTAGAGATGTGCCATGGCGCGTCTCTACATTTTTTATTCTATTATCTCATTCAAATATGCATTATACGGCTGCATCATTTTTAAATGCCTTGTAATGTTGTCTTCAAAATCATCGGCACAGAAATCTTCGTCGGAAAAATTCTTAAATGGCACAAACGATTTGTAACGAATCAGGTCGATATGCTCAAAATCTTTTGGATAACCCTTAGGTGCTGTTTTTAGTTTATCGTCCATCATCGCAAAATTGTCGGCAAAGGTCTTTTGATTTATAACATTGAGATACGACTGAGGATCGTTGTAGATATAGCGACGAATATATTCCAGATTCTCTTTCGACGGACACCAAACACCGCCAGCCACCATACAATTGCCCGGTTCAAAATGAATATAATACCCTGCAAGTTCGCTATTTTTGCCTCCTTTGCAAATATACACACCGATATGGGTCTTAAAGGGCGACTTATCTGCCGAAAACCTAATGTCGCGATAAATGCGATAGGTGCAATCTTTGGCGCTGATGTTGCCCAAATCATCAAATTGCGAGATATTGAGAATCATCTGTTCGGCAAAATCGTTGATTTCTTTGTTAATCTCTAAATAAGTATCTTTGTGCGCGGCAAACCAGTCGCGATTGTTGTTGACTTTTAACTGGCTCAAAAAATCTAAAATTCTTGAAACGTCCATTGCTTATAGGGTTGATAGTGAAAACATTATGCGTTGCGGCAGTTTTGCTGTGCGCATCCACTCTACGCGCACAAGACACTGCCATTTCGCCACAAAGATATACAAAAATTGTTACCGACGGCACTATTTCCGACTCTCTTTTAAATCTTATTAACACCGTTTCGCAGCCACACTTTATATATAACGACAGCATTATTACCGAACGCCTTGAACCATCGCAACCCGTGCGCACCCTTCTCGGATTAGACCAAGAAGAAAAACAACGCCAAATACCAACCGACAGCCTCGAAAAGCATGGTTTTATGCAAAAATCTGTGGCTAACGGCAACAACAAAAACCTTTCACAATCTACTCAAACCGACCTGCAAATTTTGGGACCCATAGGCGGAGGCTTCGAGATTGAAGCCAACATACAAGATTCCGACATGCCTATGGACGATGAAGGCACCACTCGCCAAATTTCGGAACTCAGTAGCGCACAAATTTCTATTAGCAAAGGCGGTTCTAAATTTTCGGCAGGTGATATATTTTTAAATCAATACGGTACGGAATTTATAAATTATAATAAAAAAATAAAAGGTTTTAAACTTTCAACAATCTCTCCTACCAAAAAAGGAAAAACCGATTCGGTGTATGTTTCTATGGCAACTGCCAATCTCAAAGGGCGTTATCGCCGTCAACAAATCAATGGAATAGAAAATTCGCAAGGTCCATACTATCTCACCGACATTGATGGCGAGCCTGTAATTATACTCACACACACCGAAACTGTTTGGCTCGATGGCAAAATGCTAACCTCAGGCAACGACAACGATTATATAATTGATTATAACTCAGGCTCAATCACTTTTACGCCAAAAATTCAGATTACCGCACAAAGTTTAATAACGGTAGATTTTGAATATAGTCATTCGCTTTATAGCCGCTCGTTTACCGATATTTCGGCAGGTATCAAGCATCGCAACACAAAGGCAACTGTCAATTACATAACCGAATACGACCGTCTGCCCAACGATGATACCGACTCGGTTGCCGTTAGCCAAAATCCTCCTACAAAAAAATCGTACCTTGCACTCCTCTCCCGCTCCGATTTCAACAGCACAACATATTTTAGCACCGAAACTGTTTTGTTGAAAAATATTGCCAACCGTTTTATGCCAAATGGTTATTACAACGATACTTACGCCGGCAGTTACACACTTTTTCACCGTTTTAATACCGACACTGCGCAATACACTTTCATCAAGGCGAACTACAAATTTATGAGCAAGGGTTTTGAGTCGATAGAAAACAACAAACAAGCGGATTTTCAGCGTATTTGGAATATTCCATACTACACCAACGGCAATCAAGAACAATTTGCCTCAATAGATATTGAACGCAAGGCAGTTAAAGGTTTTTCGGGCGGATATTCAGGCACTTTGGCTGATGTGGAAGATGTGTTTAAAGGAATTAGTAACGCATTAAATCTCAACTATATATCCAACGTTATTAAAACAGGAATTTCAAGTGCGTTTTATGGCACTGACCATTACCAAAACTCTGTTACCACACGCCTTACAGCCTCTGCCTTTGCCGAAATTTATCACAATATCTACACTTTTGGGTCGGCTTACAAATTAAAGAGCGGAACTCATAACAATTTATCAGATTCTGCCGATTTTAACTACAAAGAGACACAATTTTACACCGCCGCCAAAACCGACAATGCGTGGATAAAAATCACTGCTGCCGACCGCTTTACTTTTGCCTCATCTGATATTTTTTCATCGGGTAGCAACAGTCGTACACGCTCTATCGCCACCGAATACGAGGTAAAGAAATCAGACATTATAAAACTTTCAGGCATAGAAATTCTCAAAAAAATAAATCAAGATTACGACACTCTATCTGTAAGAAAATCAACATCTTTAACAGACAAAACAGAAGCATTACTTCAACTATTCGACCATAAATTGCGATTCTCAGCCACTGCCGAAACCGAAACGGGCGTTATGGAAAAGGCAGGATACACGTTTCTGAAAACCTCCGCCGGAAACGGTTATTATGTTTGGAACGATTACAACCAAAACGGCGAACAGGAACTCAACGAATTTGAAAAGGCTTTTTATAAATCGGATGCCGATTATGTTAAATACTATACTCACACAGGCGAATATGTAAGCACAATATCAGGACGTTACGGAATAAACACCACTTGGAACGGCAAAAAATTATATTCAAATATCACATATTCCACATCGTCGAAATCTGCCGCCGACAAAGGGTTTGTGTTTATCAAAGGCGACAGCACTATTGCCAACTCATCATCGTTTAAAACCAATGCCAAATA
>JAGCVU010000121.1 GCA_017962175.1 Bacteroidales bacterium
ACCTCTTTCTTTTTCGAAGGACTTGATTTATAATAAACATCCGACATGGTTTCGGTAATGAACACAGGCAAATATACTTTTCCAGTTTCGGCAGAGGTGTCGGCATAATTCATCACAAAATCGAAATTCTTCATAATGCCTTTTTCGGTCATACTGGGGCTCACATTGCTGAGGTCAATTTCCATTTTGTTGTAGCACTCGTATTGGTATCCGTCAAGACGGTCGGGATTGTTTTTTTTGCGGTTTGCCTCCACGTTTCGCATTATACGCCAAGCGGGGTTTTCACCGGGACGTATCACAATTTCATTGAGAACCATGTCGCTTTGACCAAGTTCTACGTTGATTTCTTGATAAGTATTTGGTTTAATCGCCACGGTGTAGGTGTCGTAGCCGAGCATTGAAAATGAAATGGAGTCGCATTTTTGGTTTGTCTGCATATTGTAGACACCTTCTGGATTTGTGATTGTTCCTACAGTGGTACCTACAAACACCACGTTGGCAAACGGCAGAGGTTCGCCGGTGGCAGCATCGGTAACAAGTCCCCTTACCTTTGTCTGCGCCGAAATGCTTATAGATAAGAGCATTAAGGCGGCTAATAGATTAATTTGTATAAGGTTTTTCATTTTTCGGTTTGGTTTTCCTTGTTTGTTTTTGCGCTGCAAAGATACATTACATTTTTATTGTAACACAATTATTTGCTTTAATTTTTTCTAAAAAAAGTGACATATTTATAAAAATGAGGGGGCGATATTGTCGCTCCCTCATTATAAAAAAAACATTAAAAATTATGAAAACTAAAAGAATTGGAATACTTGTTAAAATATCTCGCTGTATTTTTGATACAACATGATGAGTTTCTGCGCCATAGCATCTTGTTTATAGGTTCCTGCAAATTGTGCCAACTGTCCTATAATTGCCACACCTAATGCAGGTTCACGGGTTTCGATTATGTCGTCGTTTTTGAGTGTGAGATAGTGTTGAAGTATCTGTTCATACTCGTCGCCCATGGCTTGAGATATTTCTATGGCCTTATCTACCATGCCGGATTCATACATAGCCTCAATCAATGGTAACATTGATTGGTCGTAATATACTTGCTCTGGCGGGGTAATTTCAAGACATTTGTTGATAACCTCTTGCGCTTTGTCTTTATCGCCTTTTTCGATGAGGCTTGAAGCAAGGCGTGCAAACATCTCTCTTATGCCTATGATGCTGATCTGTCGGCGGTTGTTTTCCTCAATGTTAACATCATCGCTACCCATATTACCCCAACGGAATTTGTTGGTAACGTTGTTGTACATAATGTTGGCGTCAACTTCGCCGGTTTCACCTTTTTCTGGATTAACTGCATAAGGCACAAGACGATAGGTAAATCCTTCGAGACGGAAATATTTATCTAAACCGAGAAAATCTTCCACGCCACCGCTTGCAGCAAAGTAGATGGGACGTTTCCAGTCGTTGGCTGCAATGATGTCTAATACAGCGATGTCGTTTTTGAGGAAGTACGATTTTGAAATATTAATCGTAATCTTGTCTTGAGCGCGGTCGGCATTGTCGGCTGTGATGTTTCCGTTGGCAAGGCAGTTGGCTTTGTTTACCGGTATCGTTATTTTGCGGGTGCCGATGTAGTTGATTCTTTCACCTGATTGCAACTCAATCTTATCTTCTTCCTTGTCGGAGGCCAGTTTTTCTACTACACTTTGAATGGTAGCGGGCAATCCGCCTAACTTGGTAAGCAAGTCGGGCACTTTGGCGTTGAGTTTATTTATGGCTTCGGTATTTTCGCCAAATACTGCCGCCGGCGATTTAGCAAGTGTTTGTACCAAGGCAACTATCTTCAAAGGTGGTACTTCTGTCGACGATTTGCTGATAGTTTCGTAATCTTTGGCGTATAGTTGCGGAAATTTGCTGTTGCTAACCGTTGTTATAAACTCGTTGTAAAACGGACGGTATATTTCGTCTACCTCTTTGG
Source organism: Bacteroidales bacterium (assembly GCA_017962175.1). Lineage (GTDB taxonomy): Bacteria > Bacteroidota > Bacteroidia > Bacteroidales > UBA3824 > UBA3824. The sequence continues at coordinate 1,973 of JAGCVU010000121.1, forward strand.
TATTGTTTGCAATCTTGTCGTTGAGATATTCGAGGGGATTTTTGTCGTATACGAGAGCCACATTGCGTTTATTCACAGCGTATTGATCGGCTTTGATTATAAAGTCAACAGGTTCGGAGTCGTATTTTTTCTCCATGGTCTGTTTCAAATACCAATCGGTGCCTGCAAGCGAAAGGTTTACTACTCGAACATCAGTGCGAATGCCTTCAACCTCTTGTGCGTACCACAACGGGAATGTGTCGTTGTCGCCAAAGGTAAATAAAATGGCGTTGGGTGCGCACGACTCTAAATAGTTTGAAGCAAAATCGCGACATGTATAGCGGTTTGAACGGTCGTGATCATCCCAGTTTTGACAAGCCATTTCAATTGGTACTAAAAGACATACACCAGAAACTGCCACTGCTGCCGCCATTGGTTTTATCTTTTGAGCATTTCTTCTTAAGAATGCGTAGATACCAGCAGCACCCAATCCGCACCACATAGCAAATGCGTAAAACGAACCGGCGTAGGCGTAGTCGCGTTCACGTGGCTGATATGGCGTTTGGTTTAGGTAAACTACAATGGCTATACCTGTGAGCAGGAAGAAAAGAAATATTACAAAGCAATATTTCTGGTCGTGGTTAACTCCTGCAAACAAACCTAAGAATCCCAAAAGCAAAGGCAATAGGTAATATACGTTGCGTGCCGAATTGTTTTTCAAACGGTCTGGTAGGTTAGATTGGTCGCCAAGACGAATGCTGTCTAAAAAGTCGAAGCCGGTGATCCAGTTGCCGTTTACATACGATCCGTGACTTTGTATATCATTTTGACGTCCCGAAAAATTCCACATAAAATAGCGGAAATACATATGTCCCAACTGGTATTTGAAGAAATAAGCCATGTTGTCGGCAAACGACGGACGTTTTTTCGGATCTGAGGAATCGATATTAGCCCAGCTTTTATAGCCCGAAATGTGGTTTTGGCTCTGACTCCACATACGTGGGAAAAATCCGCAATGCTCTGAGTCGTACACATATTCGGGGTTGGTTTTGGTTGCTTGTACATACTTGCCGTCTTGAGCAATGTAGGTGTAAAGAGGTATTTGGTCTTCCACCTCGGCGTTGTAATAGTTGCCGTAAAATAGCGGACAATCGCCATATTGCTCGCGGTTGAGGTACGAGAGAAGACTGAATCCGTTGTCTGGACTGTTTTCGTTCATTGGGGGATTGGCACAGGCGCGTATTACTGTCATTGCAAAAGTGCCATATCCTATAAACATTACTGCTGCACCCAGCGCTATGGTATTGAGAAGTACTTTTTTATTTTTTTGACTCCACCAAATAAGGAATGAAAGACCAGCTGCAAGAGCTATTACAAAAAACATAGTTCCCGACAGATAATCCATTCCAAAAGTGTTTACAAACAATAGGTCGAAATATGCCGAAATCTTGACCGATTGCGGAATTATACCATAAAGTATTACTACCAATAATAGCAACGAAATGCCTAATGCAATGTAAGTTCCGCGTTTGGTTGTTGTGTATTTTTTGTAATAATACACCATTACGATAGCGGGTATTACCAAGAGGTTGAGCAAATGCACGCCTATTGACAATCCCATCAGGTAACATATCAAGATAATCCAGCGGTTAGCGTATTTTTCGTCGGCGCACTCTTCCCATTTGAGAATGCACCAGAATACTACTGCAGTGAATAAGCTCGACATACTGTATACTTCGCCTTCCACCGCCGAAAACCAAGCGGTGTCGCAGAAACAATAAATCAAAGCTCCCACCATACCGCTTCCCAAAATGATAATGATATCGTGGAGAGGATATTCTATGCGTTTTTCGTCGTCACCTTTATAATATATATTGTTGATGAGTTTTCGGGCTATGTGAGTGATGCTCCAGAAAAGGAATAGCACAGTAAAAGCACTAGCCAAAGCAGCAGCAGCGTTAACCATCATTGCCATGGTAGTGACGTCGCCACCTGAGAACAACGAAGCCACGCGTCCGATAATCATCCAAAGAGGTGCTCCCGGGGGGTGTCCCACCTCTAATTTAACTGCCGTGGCAATAAATTCGCCGCAGTCCCAGAAACTTGCTGTCGGCTCTATAGTAAGCAGGTAAGTGAACGCAGCTACTGCAAAAGCCGCCCAACCTGCTATTCTGTTGTATTTCTTAAATTGTTTCATTGCATAGTTTATATGTTGCGGCAAAATTATAACTATTATTTTATAATAAAAAAAAATTTTTGCAAATGCCTCTACAAAGTGTTGTACACATTTTTTTTGTTAGATGATGAAAAAAAGTTTCGAAAAAATTTTGGATTATTAAAATTATATCTACCTTTGCGCCGTCAAAAAACGAAAGTAGTTTGACATTTGGTACAGACCTATGGTGTAATGGTAGCACAGCAGATTTTGGTTCTGTTAGTTGAGGTTCGAATCCCCATAGGTCTACAAGTTCCACAAGCGCAAGTTTGTGGAACTTTTTTTTTGCCTATATTTTTCTCGATTGGATTATGTATATACAAAAAAAAACCAAAGCGTTTTTGCTTTGGTTTTCTAAGCGTGGTACCACCGGGAATCGAACCAGGGACACAAGGATTTTCAGTCCTTTGCTCTACCGACTGAGCTATGGTACCTTTCCTTACACTATGACTACTACTAAATTTTTGTGGTACCACCGGGAATCGAACCAGGGACACAAGGATTTTCAGTCCTTTGCTCTACCGACTGAGCTATGGTACCTCGCTTTTTGCGGTGCAAAAGTAGCGGTAATTTTTTAATGCTGCAAATTTTTTTGTCTTTTTTTCGCAAAAAAACTTTGCAATATTGTTTTAGTCTTTGTCTTTTAAACTGTTAGACTCTTTTTCTTTTTTGTCTTTGAGATATTGCTCGCGTTTGTCTTTCACTTTTTGATAGTACTCGGCGTAGAGCAAGTAGCGTTTGTAGTTCTCCTCGTTTTTGCCTTTCCATATGTTTTTGCCCAGCGAGCTGAATTTCACTAACTTTTCGTAGAGTTGTTTGCCAAGTTCGTGACGGCGACCGGTGTTTTTAACACGTTCGGCACGTACCGACTCAAGATCTTTTACCGCAATTTTGGCTTGTTTGATGTTGTTCTTAAGACTATCGAAGTCTTCTTCTTTGAGACCAACGTTCAAGAGTTTTGATTTGAATTTTTTGGATACAGTTACAACCTTTTCGCCAAACTCGATGAGTGCGGTGGTAGGTATACCTGTGATTTTCTGGCTTTTGAAATATTTTTTCATCTCCTGCTTGCCTATTATTACAATAGATATGTGAAGCAGAAAATTGCGAATTTCGGTGCGGAGCACCTCTTCTTTCTCTGTTTTTACTTTGGTTTTTGCGCTAACTTTTTCGGCGAAGATTTTGTCCTCGGGAAAGTTTTCATAATCAGTGATTTTCTTTTTTAAGGTGTCGAGTTCTTTTTCTGTTACGCCAAACTTAGCAAACATTTTCATGTCGTTGTTAACGAGCTGTATAATCTGACGGCAGCGCGATGTTATTTCTGCCGATGAATAATTGTATGTGAGTTGTGTGGTCATTTTTTTATTTTTTTGCGATACAAATGTAGAGATATATTTTTAACCCGCAAATTAAATTTTTCTTATTGCCGTATTTTTTTTACTTAATTTAATCTATTTGAACTAAAATATATATATAATTATTATATATCTTCGACTCTATTCTACTTTACTATAATTTTTATGGTGTAATTTTAAGAAAACCTTTTTTATTTTATCTAAAACTTAATAATTTGTTCAAAAAAATAAATTCAGTTTATATAAAAATTTTTGATTGTGTGTTTACATATGTTTTTCCGATTTGTAATGTTTTATTGGAATACTGCGTGTGCACAATATATTCTGACAAAGATAATTTACAAAAATAAATCATATTTACTTTTGTGAATTATATGCATTACAAATTGTTGTAGATAGTTTTAGCCGATTTTGAGAACCGCTAAGAATGCTTTTTGCGGAACTTCCACGTCACCAACTTGTTTCATACGCTTTTTACCTTTTTTCTGCTTGTCGAGCAGTTTGCGCTTACGTGAGATGTCGCCACCGTAACATTTGGCGGTAACGTCTTTGCGGAAGGCTTTGATGGTGCTGCGCGAGATAATTTTGGTGCCTATGGCGGCTTGAATGGCTATGTCGAACTGATGTCGGGGTATCAGGTCTTTGAGTTTTTCGCAGATGTTTTTGCCAAACTCGTAGGCGTTGCTCTCGTGTATGAGACTGCTCATAGCGTCAACAGGTTCGCCGTTGAGTAGGATATCTAATTTTATAAGTTTCGACTCGCGATAGTCGATCGGATGATAGTCGAACGAGGCGTAACCTTTTGATATGCTTTTGAGTTTGTCGTAAAAGTCGAATACAATTTCTGCCAACGGCATCTCAAAGTTGAGTTCTATGCGGTCGGCGGTGAGGTATGTTTCGTTGATTTTGATGCCGCGTTTTTCCATGCAGAGTTTGGTGATAGGTCCGTAAAATTCCGACTTGGTAATGATGTCGGCTTTGATATACGGCTCTTCAATGTGGCTGATGGCTTTGGTTTCGGGCATTCCGGCGGGATTGTGCACTTCTATTTCCTCGCCTTTGGTGGTAAACACCTTATATGATACGTTGGGCACAGTGGTGATAACGTCCATGTCAAACTCGCGTGAGAGTCGTTCCTGAACAATGTCCATGTGCAACATTCCTAAGAATCCGCAGCGGAAACCGAATCCGAGCGCTATCGACGATTCTGGAGTGAAGGTAAGCGAGGCATCGTTCAACTGAAGTTTTTCGAGCGATGTGCGTAGTTCTTCGTATTCGTCGGTTTCTATGGGATATACACCGGCGTAAACCATTGGCTTTACTTCTGCAAAACCCTCGATGGCTTTTTCGCAGGGATTTTCTACGTGAGTGATGGTGTCGCCCACTTTTACTTCGGTGGCGTTTTTGATACCTGAAATAATGTAGCCTACATTGCCGGCTGAAATTTCACCCTGCGGTTTGAGGTCCATTTCAAGTATGCCCACCTCGTCGGCGTTGTACTCTTTTTTGGTGTTTACAAATTTAACACGGTCGTTGGTTTTGAGCGTTCCGTTGTAGATGCGGAAATATGCTATGATACCGCGGAAGGGGTTGAACACCGAGTCGAAAATCAATGCTTGCAACGGTGCTTCGGGGTCGCCTTCGGGAGCGGGAACTTTTTCGATAATGGTGTCGAGAATGCGTTCTACGCCAAGTCCTGTTTTGCCCGAAGCCTCAATAATATCCTCGCGCTTGCCGCCTATGAGTTCGATGATTTGATCTTTCACCTCTTCAGGTTTGGCGGCAGGCATATCCATTTTGTTGAGCACGGGGATAATTTCAAGGTTGTTCTCAATCGCCATATACACGTTTGAGATGGTTTGCGCCTGAATACCCTGTGTGGCATCTATTACAAGCAACGCACCCTCACAGGCTGCAATGCTCCGCGATACTTCGTAAGAAAAATCCACGTGACCCGGAGTGTCGATAAGGTTGAGCACATAATCCTCGCCATTGTATTTGTGACGCATCTGTATGGCGTGGCTCTTGATGGTGATGCCTCGCTCACGTTCAAGATCCATATCGTCGAGCACCTGATTGGTAAGGTCTTTTTCGTTGATGGTCTTGGTATATTGCAACAGACGGTCGGCAAGTGTGCTTTTGCCGTGGTCGATGTGGGCTATTATGCAGAAATTACGAATGTTTTTCATCGCAGAGTTTGTTTATATTTTCGGTGCAAATATAAAGTTTTTTACAATTCTATGCAAATTCCGCCCATAAACGTTGCCTTGGGCATGTAGAATCCCTTGTAGGTTTGATATTTTTCACCGAGAATGTTTTCACCTTTTACAAATAGACGTAAAGCGGGCAAAATGCGGTACGATACGTTGGCGTTTACAAGGTTATAATCCTCGGTTTCAGGGTCTTTGCCGGTGGTGATGTAAAGTCCCGAAATGCTTTGCTCGCTAATTCTTGCGGTGAATTTACCCTTTGTGTACTGAGCCGCAAAATAGATTTTGTTTTCGGGTGCACCTGTTTCGGGGGTATCCATGTGCAGATACGAATAGTTGGCGTCAAATTTCCAAGCGCCTATGGTGTAGCCTGCCGACAGTTCGTAGCCGTAGTTTTCAAATTCGCCGGTGTTCATATTTATCATGCCTTGTCCTTCGGTGCGGGGAACAGTGGTGATGAGGTTGTCACCTTTGATATAAAATACGTTGATGCCAAGTTTCAAACGACGGAGATTCTTTGCGTACGACACTTCGTAATTCATCATGCGCTCGGGTTCAAGTTCAGCATTTTGAGGGGGAAACATATACATCTCTCTGATGTTGGGATTGCGAAATCCTTTGGAAACCAAAAGTTTGATGTTGTCTTTGTTCATTGTGTAGAACGAGATACCTGCTTGAGGAATAATCTCTGTGCCGGCTTGCGAATGATTGTCAACTCTTACGCCAAAATCTGCCGACATCCATTGGGTAATCTGTTGGTTAAGGTCGATATATCCTGCAATTTCGTCTTGATTGTGGTCTTCTACAAGGTAGGTTTTGTCGCCGTTGAAGAAATCGTTCCACGCCTCGCCGCCGTAGTGCTGATAATCAAGTCCCACTGTGATGCGTGAACCATTGAAGGGGTTAAAGTTCTGATATATAGTGGCTCCGGTAATAAAATCGTTGTGCATGTAGAGATATTCTTTTTCGGGCTGACCCCATTGGTGTCCGTCGTTGATTTCGTGATGTCCCCAATCGTAGAAGAATCTTACGCAACCCGATGTTTTGCCGTAATTGTTGGTGGCTGAGATACTTGCAAGCCCGCGAAGAATATCGGCTTGAGTATCAAATAATGGAGCGTTTTCCGGTCCGGGATTGTTGAAATCGAAATATGTAAGGTCGATGTCGCCTGATATTTTCCAATTTCTCGACAACTGATAACCTAATTTTATAAAGTCGGTAATCTGCTCAAAACCGGAATTGTAGCGGTGACCGTCGGTGCGTTGATAGTTGGCGCCCAACACTGCCGAGAATTTTCCATTCTTGATGCGTGCCATTCCTTGGGCTTCGGCTGTGCCGTAACTTCCGCCCGAGAGCATGAATTCGGTTTTGATGCCGTCTTCAGCCTCACGTGTTACAATGTTTACCACTCCGCCCATAGCGTTAGAGCCGTAAAGCAGCGACGAAGGTCCGCGAAGCACTTCCACTTTCTCTGCCATAAATGATTGATATGCATCGGGTATTGGGTGACCCATAAGTCCTGCAAATTGCGGCTGACCGTCGATAAGCACAAGAATTCTTGAGCCGTCGCCCACGCCACGCACTTTGATACCGCCTGCCGAATTGGTAGATACACCGTAACCAATAATGCCACGCGAAGTTGAGAAAAGTCCCGGAGTTTGTTCGGTAAGTGCCGGAATCATAGAGGTGTTGTAGTTTTTTGCCAGATCATTGTTCGTAATCTGCGTAACTGTGAGAGGCAGATAACGAGGGTCGATGGCATTTCGCGAACCTGTAACCACCACTTCGGGATGTATTACAATTTTATCTATAATGGTGTCGCTCTGAGCATAAACGCTTGACACAGCGCATAATGCAGAAATGATAAGAAGTGATTTTTTCATTGTGAAGTGAAATTTGTTTGTTTCTACAATTTTGAGCAAAAGTAAGGATTATTACCGACAATAAAAAATGCAACAAAGCAATTCTCACGCCTTATAATTTTATGGTAATATTTTTTTTCATTCATTTTGTTCATTTTTTTTGGGTTATTTGCAGATAAATATATACTTTTGGCTCGTGGACAATTTAGACGACATAGACCTTCTTAAAGAAGCAGTGGAACAGAAGTTTGGCGCAAAGATTCTTTACGCCAAGGATTGCTCTGCACTCTCTGACGTGGTTTTTGATGCTACGGGCAACAAAATCAGCGAAACTACCATCAAGCGCCTTTGGAACTTGGTGGCAAGCGTGTTTAATCCATCCAAGTATACTCTCAACTCGTTGAGCAAGTATATTGGCTACGAGGATTGGGACGATTTTGTGTCGAATCGCCATAGCGTTACCAAAAACGCTGAAAACAAAGAAAAGTGGGACGTTATCAAACAAAAAGCCCACGCCATCAGTTACAACAGTTTCCTATCGGTTAAGAACCGTATGGGTGTGGAGTTGCGCAATACTGTGCGTCGTGGTTTTGCTGAACGAATGCTTGATGATTTTCTTTTGTCAGACAAAACTGCAACAGCTTTTATTGCTCCGGGCGGATACGGCAAGTCTACAATCATTTCAGGATTGGTCAACGATTTTTTCCTTTCTGAGAATGCCAAATATCCCGACGACATAGTCTGGTTTATGGATTGCGGCATTTTTGACAGTGTTACCACCGAAGATTTTGATGTGGAGCAATTCATTCTCAGACTTTTAGGTTACGATAGCAGCAAAAGTTTCAAAGAATATTTTGAACAATTCCCCGCTGCCATTCGCGGACGTATCGTTCTTGTGTTTGATGGGTTAAATGAGTTTTCTGGTAATGCCGGCAGCACTCGCCGACTTATCAATAATATTCTTTCGCTGATAGCATCCAACAAGCAGGTTAGATGGTTTAAGGTGGTTCTTGCCTTGCGTCCCGACCTTTGGAATTATATCTGCCATTCACTCAGCGACAGCACCGAAATTAAAGATACATGGTATGGAGTGGAATTTTCTACCACCGCTTCTGTTGCCACCAACGTGCCTCTGTTAAAAATGGGCGAGGTAGAACAGATTCTGCGCAATAGTGGAGTGTTTGATGCTTCATCGGTGGTGAATGTGATGCAAGAGGGTATTCTAAATATCACTCGTATTCCGTATTTTCTACACCTTTATATATCACTTGCGCAGGTAAATAAAAACATAGTGTCCGACACCGACCTTTTGCGCGAGTTTGTAAGCCGTCGTATCATCGGCACTGAAAATGGTAGTCGTAAACTCAAACTTATTGATTTTCTGCTTTTTAGTACCAACTACGGTTTAGACAACGACATTGTAGTAAAAACCAGTCTCCAAAACCTTATCAACGACTACAAATCCGAGTTCGACGAACTTGTTTCGCTCGGTGTGCTTTACGAATACACTGTAGAGGATAAATTCCTCGCCGCCGCCACATATGTGAAATTTAACCATCAGATACTCTTTGAGTTCCTGTTGGCTAACTATTGGCTTCGCGAAAGCACTTTTGATTGCGACCTTTTTGACGAGGTTTCAGAATTCTATAAGGGTAATCCGTCGCTTAAATATCAAATAGTTTCGTGGCTAATAAAGTATGCTTTCAAAGATGGACGCACTGATATTATAGCCGGTGTATTTGACATTCTTGAAAAGAACTTTGCCGATCTTGAAGATCAGTCGTTTATTCTTAAACTTTTAAACACTGTGGGTGTCGAGTTGCGCAAATATCCCGACATTCGCGCTGAGGTATTGCCAGTTTTTGCCGGTTCGCCATCGGGTAGACATTATTACTTCATGCATTTTTGCGATATTGACTCGCTCAATTCGTTTTATGGCGACGCACTTTTGTCATATATCAAAAACTCGGTTTCGGTGGGCGACAAACTTTTTGCCTACACCATCAAATTGCAGCAGGGATATTTTAACCGTGATTCAAAAATGGTTGCCGAGTATTTCTCATATATCGAATCGCTCGACATTCCTCACGACGACAATACTTGCTACATAGAGTTTATGTCGGTGCAGGTGCTTTACTACTCAATGTGCGATGGACGTATACCTGCTACTCTGCTCGATTATATTTCAAATTTTGCACGAGATTATTACGGACGTACCGAGAACCTTCAACCCTCGTTTACTTACGGCGACATAATTCTTGCCGATTCACTGTTCCTTGCCGAGCAATGGCATTTGGTAAGAGATATTAGCGAGTTGATATTCAGCAACAAACAGTTTAGTCACCGTAAGCAGGTAAGCGAATATTTTCAGCAGTTGCAATTGCTTTATGCATATTCGCTACTTAAAACCGGCTACACCAAAAAGGCTTGCGAGTATTATAATGGTATTTTTGCCGAAAAAACAAATTCTGCACCCGTTTGTGCTACTAATTATTGGAATATGCGTTTTTGCGAAATAGCCGCTGCTTTCAGCGCATCCGACACAGATGCTCATTCTGATTATATCAAAAAGGGTCTTGCAATATCCAAGCACTTGAAATTTAGTTATTTTGAAAAACGTTTTCAGCAATCGCTACGACGTTTGAAAATGATATCATAAAACAATCGGCGCCGTCTTGAATCATATTTCAAGACGGCGCCGACAGTTTTTGTCTATTATATAAAGGTGTGTTTATTCAAACAGAGCCTTTTCGTAATATTTCTTTCTTCCAATGATGATCGACATTCCGGTTTGGAATGCACCCATATTGGTGTTTTTAAACCACTTTTCTGCCATATCGCTTCCGTTCATAGCCCAGAACATTGGTGAGAATTGGTCCCAAATGAAGTAGAGCTGAATTGGTCCCATCTGTTGCGACAATCCAAAGCCCCAAACATTGGCTCTGCGGTTGATAAACGATTGAGAGATACTGATTTGTGTAGCTGTACCTAATTTGAAGTTAACCGATGAGGTGAGCGAGGGGTGGAATCCTTTGTTGAACCAAACACCGCGGAACACCATTCCAAGGTCAATATTCTTGTTGATGTTGTATTCTGCCGAGAGGTAGATTTTGGTGTTGAGCCAATCGGTATAAGCCTTGCTGTTGTCGGTAGGTGAAGCAAATGCAGCTATAGAGTCGGTAAGCACATCGCCAATAGAGTCAAGATTGTTGAAGTATTTGGCAATGTCCACACCGGTAAAGTCGAATGTGCCATGCTGTTCAAGTGTCATACCGTATTTTTTCCATTTGATACCGCCGAAGTCGATGAGCGATGCGGCAAACGATAGACGATCGTCGAATTTGTATGTCATACCGAGGTCGATTGCCCATCCGCCGTTTTTGGTTTTCCAAAGAAGACTTTTCCAGTCATCGCTATTCATATCGTCAAAATCCATATTGGTGGCTTTGGCGTCTTTGATCATTCCTTTTTCGTCGTATTCAAACTGAATATCGGCTCCGCAAGCAAATTGCAGCTCCACGTCGCTTTTAAGGCTAACATCGTACATATCGTCGTCGGTGGTCATTACCAAGTCGAATTTCTTGGTGCGAACGTCGGCTACGCCTTTGAGACGTTTGATAGCAGCACCGAAGGTTATCTTGTCAGAAAATTCCCAAGAATATCCAAACGAGTATTGGTAAAAGAGATTAGCTCTGATGCCAAGACCTCCAAGGTCGATTTCGCTATCTTCGTCGAAATATGTTCCGTCTTTGAGTTTAAGTAGGTCTTTGGGGTACGAAACACTTTCGAAACCTCTGAGCGATAATCCGGCGTGAGCGTATCCTTCACCTATGCGAAATCCGAAGTTAAACAACTGTATGTTTTGATTTGAAAACAAATAGTTCTTTTTGGCAAGACTTCCATATATTTTGTCGAGGTCAACGATGTATTTATCTTCGTTGGGCACTTTCTTGAACATGTTCTTAACGGCGAAACCGCTATTGCCCAAGTCGGAGTATACGTCGTATATCGAAACGTAAACCTTGCATTTGGGGTTAAATGCTGGATTGTAGATGTTGGTGTTTGGAAGGTTGTTCATAAAGTAGCCCGTGAGCGACTGACCTTGAACTGATGCGCCCGCTATTGCCATTGCTGCTGTCAGCGCTATATTTTTTATCGTGTTTTTCATTTGTCAATTTCTTTTTTAGTTAGTCCTCGGTTGAGTATCCTGCTTCTGCGCACATCGACATTCTCATATAAATACTTTGTAAGTCGGTGATTTTTACGTATTTGTCTTGAGTAGTTTCTAATTTGATGTCGTAAACCAATTTGTCGCATTTGCGATTAACGAGAGCACTGATTCTATCTTTTTCGAATGTAGTTTCGCGCGATGCAGCTATTGTATTTTGTACTTTGCCGTTGTCGTCTACTGTAGCAGCGCCTATTTCCCAAGGACCTTCGGCGTAGAGCGAATCAATTTTAATTTCTTTAGCAAGGAAGTAAGCCTTGAAATTGATATCAATAGGCAAACTGTTTTCTGCTTTGCTTTTCACTATCAACTCATCAACATTTTCCAAAATGTCGTTGATGTTGAGTTCCATAGTGTCGGATATTGAAAAACCTTTGGCTTTGATTTCGAGCGGCATATCAATCACTATGTTTACTCTCATCTTTTCGTTGTTTTTGAGTTCGTCGGCTTTGGCTGAGTAAGTCATGATGTAATAATCGGGCATCATGTCAAGAGCTTTTGAGAGGTCGCCATTGGTGGTATTGTTGTCTACTGTCACTTCTTCAGCGTATTCAGGATTTACAGGAGTAACAGTTTTTAGCAGAGTGCCGTCTTCTTTGTAGAAATCAATCTTGTCGATTTGCAAATCTATCTTGCTGCCGTTCATAGTTTTTGATTTCAGTGTAAACGACGGCTCTTTTATCATCAAAGTTCCTTTTTCGTTGTCGCGATATACATCTTGTTTTTCGGTTTCGTATACATTTTTCCAAGGTTGGGGCACAAGACCGAGAGCAGCCATTTCCTCAGGGCTGAGCATATTGGGCAGATCTTGCACTTTATCGTCTTGGTCGATAATCATATGTATCAGACCGGTGTTGTCGGTAGAGAAGTGCAGACGTTTGTTGATAGTCTCCGGTTTGAAGTCGGAGAACTTGATTTTTGAGTTGATAAGTGGCGTAGCCACCTTGCCGTTGATTGCTATCGAGTCGTCAGAATTATCGAACTCTTCAAAGTCGAAATCGTCGCGGCACGAATTGAGCGCGGTTGTTATTAGCAGCGCGCCTGCGATGAGTTTTATCAAATAGTCCTTTTTCATGTTTTGTAGTTATTTTATGGTATAATTGTATAAATATTTGTCTCTATTGCCTATAATTAGGCTGTAATCGGCTGAGTTTCCGAATTTTGTTATCGAAAAATCGGAAGTTCCGCTGATTGGGAATCCGTCTTGCGGACGGCATTTGTTGTCGAGTAGGTAAGCTTTGCCTGTGTATTCGCAAGTGATACCTATTTTGGTATTAGCTCCGCCAAATTTAAATACTATTGGTCGGCCTGTGATGTCGCCATCGGTGTAATAGTCGCCTATTTTCTGGTAGCGGCTGTCGTATATTTCTATTGAGTTGCCTTCTGTGTATATGTATTCGGCTTGTCCGTCACCGTTGATGTCGTCCATTACAAAGTTGTGGTTTATGCTGTAGTTTTTGATGTTTTTGTTGCCCGACGATCCGTCGCTGTTGATGAATTCAATTTCGCCTGCTGCGTTGGTGGTAACAAACCTCATATTGTTTTCGCCAAGCGATGCGTCGATGTAGTATTTCGACTTGGGAGCTTTGGGAAAATTCTTGGTGGGTACAATTTTAGGCTCGCCCCTACGGTTAAGTATGTAGGTTTTGAGGATGTCGGCAAACACCAAGTATTCGTTGTCTTTGTATCTAAGGTACTGCACAGGTGTAATAATTTTATCTTTGGTTTCTACGGGAACCCACGTGTCAAGCGGCGTTCCGTTTTTTGTGTAAAGATACAGTTTTTTGTTGTTGCATGGTACAAAAATTCTGTAGTTTCCGTCATTTTCATAGTCAAAAACTGAAATTTCGCTCGAAATGCCCCCTTTGATTTCTATAGGATAGTTGTCGAGGTAGTTTCCGTTTTTGTCGATACAGTGAATGAAGTTTTCGGTGGCAAATAGGTATTGTATTTTGTTGTTTCGATAGATGTCTACTTGGTAAACTTGCCCCACGATAGGTTCCGGCATCTGCTTTTGCCATAATTTCAAACCGTTTTTATCTATGAGATATATTTTTCGTGATTCGTCTTGCACCAGAATGTTGTTTTCGCCGGTTTCAAAGTTTTTTACTATTTGCGGTTTTATTATTACAGTGGAGTCGAGTTCGGTTTTCCATTTTATTAGTCGTTCGGTCTCGATCACATCGCTGTATTTCATTACAATGTTGGTGTAAAAACGTTTGTCAATCTTGCTAACTTGAAGTGCTGCAGAGCGGAAATTTTTCAAGCGTCCGTAGTTGGTTTGATATTCGGTTTTGTTGGTTTGGTTTAAAATGTCGGATATGGCGTTGCGGTTGTAGGCAAGGTCGCTGTAGTAGTAAATGTTGCTTTTTCCGTTTACAAGGTCGCGAAATTCTGAGTAGTATGAGTTGTTAGCCAGGGTTTTGCCGGTTTCTATGGCGTTGATGTATTCCTTTATGGCGTTAACATTCTGTGCAAAAATGAGTTTTGAATTGTATATAGTGAGGTAACTATAGTCCATGGCGCCGAATATCTCGCCAAAGTATGTGGAAAATAGATTTTTGATGGGGAAAAAGTATGCAACATATCTTTTGTTGCTTTGTGTTATGATGGGAGTGGCAATTTCGGAATCTTGCTTGTTGTTCTTTTTTTGATACTGTGTTACTATGTTAAGAAGAGTCTGTTTTGCAAGGTCTTCGTCGTCAGTTTCGGCTATTATGTAGTTGTCGTTGGCTCGTGTGGCAATACTGTAGTCGGTGGTGAATTCGGTGATTCGTTTGCTTATTATCTTGTATAGATCTTCCTCAAAGTTGATTTTGTATTTTTTAGTGTTGGCATTGTCTTGTATGTCGTAATCGTTTCGGTGGTCGCTAAGGTCGAGATATTTTTTGAAACTGATTTTGAAACTCTCCATATCAGATATACCGATGGATGCAAATTGGATTGTTTTGCTTGGAATGTACTCTTCAAAACTATTTGACACAGGTGATTGACGGTTGAAAATATTGATATACGCACCCGATTTTTCTTTAGCACTGCTGAAACCTGTCATTGTAACACTCTGATTGTGAGCTGATATGTCGAGCACCGACCATTCTGCAAACTTGCTAATGCGTTTTGTTACAGATTTTTTGTTTGGATTGAGTTGTGTGCCAATAGTTTCGTAAAATTTTTGGTAATTGATAATTATATTGGCCTCTGCATCATCGCCTTTGAGAGTGATTATTTGATCGAGTGGTCTAGTGGTAGCTATTGTGGTGCCTTCTTTTAACTGGCGGATGGCATTCTGAACATATATATCGTTGTAACTCATCAGGATAAATTCCTTGAAATACGCGTAATATATGGTTTTTCGATAGTTTTCGGGCTTGACATTTAAAATCGGCACGTTGTCGTATTTGTTGGCAGCTATCTTTATGTCTTTCTCTTTAGCTTTGCGACTGATGGTTTCAAATAGTGTTTGGGCTGTTTTTTTGCCGGCATGTATTGCAATCAATCCGTTGATTTTGTTGCCCATATTGTGAAATGACAAGGCAAAATGCTTGTTGCGGACGTCGGCTCGCAGTTGTGTTTCTTCGTTAAGAATGTTGTTGATATCGGTAAAAATTGTGTTGGCAATTTTAAACTGACTTGTAAGTTTGATATCTTCCCAAGGAGCACCGCCTTCTTTGATTTTGTCGGTAACAGAAACGATGTCGCTGGTGGTGATGATAACGCTGGCATCGGTGGGTATGGCGCGTAAAACAGGGTCGGCGGAGGTTTCTACGTCGTTTGAACAGCCCCAGATTAGAAGAGCTGTCAATATGGCTGTGATATATGCCGTTGTTCTTTTCATTTTTTCCCTGTAGCGCTGTTTTTTTAAGTTACGAAATTAGATAATTTCTCTGATTTTTCGACCCTTTGGTTAAAATTTACGATTATCTTTTTGTTTTACTAATATTTCGTTAAGATAAACGGTCTTTCTCCTTTTATATTTAATTTACAATTCTATTTTTTGCTGTAGTGTATCTATTGTATTGTATATTAATAGGTTAGGCAAATAATGTTACATTTGTAATACTAATATCGTTAACATATGGAAACGTTTTATGTACATCAAATATCATTTGTTTGTATTCTGTATATGATATATAATCATTTTTATAAGTATTCTTTAATTATTTAATATCTCAATTTCCTTTTGATATTTTTAATTGACATTGCTAATGGCCTTATATATCTGTTTTTTACTGAGATATGGCGTTTTATCTGAATTTAGCAAAAAACTCGGCTACTATTGCCTTCATATCGTTGTCGAGATATTTCAAAGCCTTTTCTTTGATTTCTTGAGGTATAGGGTAATATGCCTCGGCAATAGCTCCGGCAATGGATGCTGTGGTGTCGGTGTCGCCGCCTATTTCTACTGCATTGCGTATGGCTTTTTCAAAACAGTCGGCTTCCATAAAACATTGTATTGCTTGCGGCACAGTGGTCATGCACGTGTCGTTCATTCCTTTTACATCGCTGAGAATAGGCAAGTCGTATTCAAAATGCTCTTTGATATAGTCGGGAATGTCTTCTTTTAATAACTTTTTTGTGCGCAACTTGAATATCAGTGTGGCTACGCATACAGCACCTTTGATGCCTTCGGGGTGACTGTGAGTGGGTTTTGCCGACTTGATTGCTTCTTTTTCGGTTTTGCTTTCTGAGTCAAACGCCCAACCTATAGAGCTAACGCGCATTGCCGATCCGTTGCCCCAACTGTCGTAAGCTTTGTGCTTGCTGCTTGTGAGCCATTCCAAAAACTTGCTGCCGTAGCCTCCGAGCGGATACGGATATTTGGTGCACCAGAGAATAAGATTTTCGCCGTAGTCTAATCCTTTGATTATGGCATCGGCAATGGCTATGTTGCAAATGGTGTCGTCGGTGAAGGCACACTCCGGCGTAAAGAGTTTAAAATTGGGCATATTTCTGCCTCCGTACTCGAATCGCGAGCCTACTATGTCGCCTATTATTGCTCCTAACATAATTGTGAGGTTTAAAGGTTGCTAAATTTGGGTTGCCAACTCTGAGCGGTCGAGCGGAGAAAGTTGGTAAATTTTTAGGTCAAAGTCGTGGATGATGGTAAACAAATGTTCAAAAAATGCTGTTTGAATCTTTTCAAACGCACCCCATTCCGTTATTTTTGTAAACGCGTATATTTCAAGGGGAATGCCAGTTGACGTTGGCTGCATTTGACGTACCATCATGTGCCCGTTTTCCACAAAGATTCCGTCTTTTTCCACAATGCGCTGACTAACGCTGTGAGGCAATAGCTCGTTGTTTACATAGTCGTATTCAAGTGTGTGGGTAACGGGGTAAAATATTTTCGGATCTTTTTTGTCAACTTCGATTTTACGAGCACGGCTCTTGATAAACTTAGAGAAAGAAGCAATGTAGTTGTTGCCGTTTTCATCTGTGCCTATATATTCTTCGGCACTTTCGCCGTTGATTTTCAAAAACTCTTCTTTGTTTTCGATGATGTATTCTTCTCGGCTGCCTTTTTTGTTTTTTACTATGGTGGGCTTGTATTTTTTGAACACTTGGAAATTGGCGCGGATATAGAATTCTATATATTTCCTGAATAGTTCAAGGTTTGACATTTCCATTTTGTCAAACTCCACATTCGGGTCGCCACTTTGGATTTGTTCTTTGCGTTCTTTGATATAATCTTGTAGCAGTGAGAACTTTTGCATTTTGGCAAGAAAATCCTCGTCGGCGGTTTTGATGGTGCTGGCGTCGATGAGTATTGTGCGTTTCATACGTCGAGCCTTGGTTTCTTGCATATTGCTCCAGTTGATAAACGATTCGCTCATCAGCGATGCTGTAGGAATGGTTACGATACTATTGTCGAAATTTCTTACTTTAATGGTGGTGAGATTGATGTCGGTAACGTGTCCTTCTACATTGCGGCTTGCAATAGTAATCCAGTCGTCTTTTTTGAGCATATTCATGGTAGACAGCTGAATAGAAGCCACAAATCCCGAAATAGAATCCTTAAACACGAGCAACAGCACAGCTGACATTCCCGCCAAACCTGTAAGCAGTTTTGTGGGATTCTTGTCTAACAGAATAGAGATTGCAAGAATGGCACAGATAAGTATGGTAATGATGTTTGCCACTTGGATATATCCTTTGAAACTCATCTTGCGACGTTTTTGCCGCATAATGGAGTCGAGAATATCGTTGGCAGCTTTGAGTGCTTTGAGCACGGTGAGCATTACCGAGAAAATATTGTAAACGTAGCACGCCGTTCTGATGCGCGACACCCATACAGGATCCGACACCGCAAATTGTATCAAATAATAAATGATAGCTGCGGGCACCATATGCGACAGTGGTACAAGTACTTTGTGCTTAACAAGTTCGTCGTCGTACTTGTTTTCGGTCTTGGTAACGATGGTGTGAACCACGCGGTTGATTATCAACTTGGTGATAAAATAGCTGATGAAGCAGATGATAGCTATGATCAGCATATTGATAAACCCTTTGAACGTTACAGCCCAATCCAAGGATATGCCCCAACGTACAAAAGTGGCAATCAGATAGTCTGAAAACTCTTTGAATAGGTCGAAAAGTATTTTGCTCATGGTGCGGTTTGTTGTTGTTATTTAAAATGCCAAAGTTATGAGTTTTGACGTTTTTTTCAAAAAAAGTTTGTTCCTTTGTGAAAAATTTTTTCAAATGTTTACTATCGGAGATATAAAATTTAACCGTTACCCCTTGTTCCTTGCACCTATGGAAGACGTTACAGATGTTTCCTTCCGCCATATTTGCAAGATGTATGGGGCTGATATGCTTTACACAGAATTTATTGCAAGCGAGGCACTTGTGCGCAATATCGACAAGACAGTAAAAAAAATGCACCTTGAAGATTCGGAGCGTCCCACAGGTATACAAATCTACGGACACGACCCCGTACACATGGCAGAGGCTGCGCAAATGGCTGCCGAACTCAAACCCGATCTGATCGACATCAACTGCGGATGCCCAGTAAAAAAAATTGCAACCCGTGGCGATGGCGCAGGACTTCTTCAAAATCCCGACCTGATGATCCAGATTGTAAAGGCTGTGGTGGCCGCCGTGCCCAATATTCCCGTAACTGTAAAAACCCGCCTTGGCTGGGACGAAAACTCAAAAATTATTGTCCCCCTTGCCGAACGTCTTCAAGATGCAGGTATTAAAGCACTTGCCATTCACGGTCGCACTCGTATGCAATTATATAAAGGTGAAGCCGATTGGACTCTCATTGGCGAAGTAAAGAACAATCCGCGTATGCACATACCCATTATTGGCAACGGCGATGTGGATTCTCCTCAAAAAGCCGCCGAAATGCGCAACCGCTATGGAGTAGATGCCATAATGATAGGGCGCGCCGCTGTAGGCTGCCCGTGGATATTTAAAACCGTTCACGAATATTTAGAAACCGGCGTTCTTCCGCCCAAACCCGATTTGGCTGAGCGTGTTCGTTTGGCTAAATACCAATTGGAAACGTCGATGAATTGGAAGGGCGACATTAGAGGATTATTGGAGATGCGTCGTCACTATTCGCAATATTTCAAGGGACTACCCGATTTTAAACCTTACAGAATGAGGTTAGTAACCGAACCCGACCCCGCAGTAATCAATTCCATTTTAGACGAGATCGGCGAAGTATACAAAGATTACCAATTTGAATAGACATAAAAAAAGCGGAACTTAATGATTCCGCTTTTTTATTTATTACTCAGTGTTAAACATTGCAATCTCCCATTTTCGGATGTTCAAGCTGTACTGGCTTGTTACAAGAGTTCCGTCGGGTTTATGATACTTACACCATTTTCTAAACTCTTCGTCAGGACATTCACCGTTATCGATTTTTACCTTCAACTGACTTTTAAGATAACTACCGATACCCTTAGCAAAGATAAAGTGGGCAACCGCCATAAGCTGGTGTTCGTTAAGACCCGAAGTATGTTTGCGTGCGAGTGAGATACATTTCATAAGGTCGTGACGCAAAAGACGGTCAGCCTCCTTACGAGTAATACGGTCGTCTTTAAAGTGCTCGTTGCTTTTTACCACGTGACCGTAACCGATAGTTTTAAAACCGGCGGCACAGTAATAAGCCTTACCACCAGCAAAACCCTCGTGCTTTTTAATAAAAGCTACGGTCTGCTCAAAAGCATCAGAGCATTCACCTGAAGTAAAATCAGGTATTACCGTAAAATGCTCAACCTCCTCTACAGCAGGTTTGTCTTCTATAAATTCGCCCCTAATCTCAATATAATTTTGATCGGGGTAGTTTGCTGTGCTGCTTGAAAGCATTACAGCTAACGTGCTCATTACGAGCTTAAGTATCAAATTCTTCATAACGTTCAAATTTTAATGTAAATAATCGCTCAGGTATTATCCCTTTTTGATAAATGCCCTGGGCGGCAACTTGCATCGGCTCTTAGGCCGGATCCGAACTTTATAATTTAAAGTTGTTGTTTTATTCGTTTACAAACGTCTTTTTATATGCGTTTATAATTTATTCTTAAATTCTTGATGCAAATATAAATAAAATAAATGAGAAATGCAAATATTTTTGCATTTTTTTTTAATTTTTTTTAAAATAAATTATATTTCTGTATTTTGAGGGTATAAAAATGTATCATATCAATAAAAAATTTGACTTTTTTATTGATGATGAATAGGGTGGGAGGAGTGGTGTAGATGATTATTCTTGTTGCCATTTATACCCCTCGTTCTTGATGCCAAGCAGCGAGAGTATTCTAAAAACAACAGTGTCAGCAAGTTGTTCTATGTTAGTTGGCTTGGAGTAAAACGACGGAGATGCGGGAAGAATGATGCCTCCGGCGAGGGTTATCTGTTCCATGTTTTTGATATGTATCAGACTTAGAGGCGTTTCGCGGATAGCAAGTATAAGGTGACGACGCTCTTTGAGCATCACATCAGCGGCTCGTGTTATAAGCGAGTCGGATACTCCTGAGGCTATTCTGCCCATAGTGCCGCACGAGCATGGACATATTACCATACCATCGTAGGTGCACGAACCCGAGGCAAACGGTGCTAAAAAAGAGTCATCGGAATATATTGAAATCTTATCATTTTCTAATAGGGGAGAGATGTTCTCTGAATTATAAATTTTTAGTCCATTTTTGCTAAAAACTACACCAATTTTGGAAACTTCGGGAGCAATGAGTAGTTTTTCGATTAACAGCCGGGCGTAGATAGAGCCGCTGGCGCCTGTGATTGCCAATGCTATTTTCATTTTTTGGAACTTGAGAATGCAAACCTCCGAACTATGGATAATGATATAATATTGTTTCTCCAGTATGGCATTTCGGGGTCGGTGACTATTTTGGTGATGCTGTATTCAAATGAGGCTACAATTTCAAACTTGGGCGAAAGGTAATATCTGAAGCCGGCAAGTCCGTCAATATCGTATTTTCTTATGTAATCCGGATTATCTGTTTCGGCTCCTGTTTCCTCTATAATTTTTGATGAAATTATATGATTGTAACATAAACCTAACTCAGCTCCCAATTTCTCCGTGAAATGATACTTGACGATAACCGGCAACTCTACATAGTTGAGTTTTGTTTTAAATTCGGTGTAGCCTTGTGTTTTTTTTACAGCTCCTTTTGACGAGAACAGCAACCCGGATTCAACAGCAATGGTTTTGTCTACCGGCGACGACACAGTGAATCCGGCGCGTATGCCGGGCTTGTGGTATCCGCCCTGCGTATCGCCGTCCACTTGGCAACCCGAGATGCCTAAATACAACGCTCCCGAGAAGCTCTGCGCCGTGACCGTGGCGGTGAGTGCCGCCACGGTGATTATTGTAAGTAACGCTTTCAATATTATTCTTCTTCTATCTTGTTGCCTCTATTGTCGATGTGGAAGTAAATGGTGTCTTGTCCAACTTTGAGACAAACGAGAGCCTTGCCGTTGCAGAATGTTTCACCGGCGCCTTCCATCTTGTGGTAGTTGAAGTCAAACATCGGCGCAATTACGATTTTGCCAGTAGTGTCGGCATATCCAAACTTGCCTTTCGACGGGTCTGACTTGTCGTAGCGATATTTAAACAGCCACAAACCTTCGGTGGGACGACGCATACTCAAGAAGTAAGTTGTATCGTTGTTGATGTTGTTTTTAACCTCGTTGATATAGGCTATGCGGCGGTTTTCTGCATTGCGATATTTGCGTTGTGTAGCAGTGTCGGTGTTGTCGTAACGGATAGCGCGTTTGTAAGCTGTGATGGCGCTGTCGATGAAGTGCGGATTCTCGTTGGAGAAGTTAGCCATATAGTAGTCGCCGAGACTGATTTGGAGTTCTTGCGGTGTCTGCAATGCCTGAGTTTCAATTTCGGGCTGAGTGGTTTTGTCGGCGATGAATTTGCCAAGGAAGAATATAGCAGCCACGCCGAGCAGCAGAAGAAGCACGGTGATGAGTCCCCACCAAGCTTTGCGGCGGAGTTTTTTAGCGTGTGCGTTTTCGCTGATGTTGGGATCTTTGCGGCGAGCGTTCCAATATGCAAACGGAGCAATGAAAATGTTGAGCCATCGCAACCATTTGTTTTTGAAAAAGTTGGTACCTTTGTCTAACGACTTGGCAATCTCGTAGCGTTTTTTGAGATTATCGTCGGCTACGTTGTAGTTGAGTGCAGTTTTGAAACAGTCGGCTGCGTTGGCAAAGTCGCCCACTTCGAGGAGAGCTTCGCCTTGAGCCTCAAATTTTTTGGAGTTCGCTTCGGCGTTATCGCCATCTTTGAGCTCTGCTGCCTCCTCGTATTCTTCAGAGGCATTGATGTAGTCGCGAGTGGCAAAAAGCAAATCGCCCTTCATCATTTTGTACATAAACTTAAGGTTTTCGCAGTTTTCTTTGATGCCGGTGTCGATTTCGTCGATTCGGTCGGCAGCAACGTTGCCCTTGAAGTTGATGTATTCATATATATAAAGTGCGCGAGAATACTGGCTTTTGGCTGAGTATGCGTCGGCTTTGTATATCAAGTCGCTGAGCGAAGTGTTAGAAAGGTCGCCAAATTCAAAATCGTTGAGATAGTTGGCCACTTTGCTTTCTTCGCGGCGACGGTCGAAAATTTCTCTTTGTTTTTTGTTGAGGTTTGTCTTGTGCAGCAATTCAAGTTCCTCAAACAGCTGTTTGAATTTGAAAGAGTTTTCTAACTGTTCGATAGTGGGTTCTTCGCTGTTGGCTGATGTAGCGGCAATTGGCACAGCAGCTGCGGCCACGGGCGCTGCTGCCATCTGAGCTGCCATAGCTTCGGCAATGGGACGCGGAGCCGATACAGTTTTAACAGTTTGTGTGGTAACTGTGGTAGTTGTAGTGGTGGTAGTGGTGTGAGTTTCGGGTTCGGTTTTTGTTTGAGACTCTGTGTTGGTTGTCTCAATATCTAAGTCGAAATCTAATAAGTCGTCGGCTTCGATTTTTGAAGTGTATTCATGTTCGGATTCAAACCATTTGCCGGTGATTTTGAAATCGTTGAGCATAGCAAAAATGGCTTTGCTGTCGAAAATGGTGAGTTCTGTGCCGGTTTCTTTGGTGATACGCGAAGTCCAATTATCCCACCAAGACGATTCTTCGGTGGTAAGTTTGGTGGGAACAAACAGTACCCATTTTTTGATGTCGTTTACTTGCATAAAAGGCAGATTGTCGTTGAGCGACTTTCTGATTTGTCCTTTTCGCGAGTTGGACACTCCGTCGGTGAAAAATTTTGGAAGATAGATAACCGATGTTTTGCCAAAGGTATCCACCTTTCTTTTGTCGTTTTCTAATATATCTGCCGATTTAAAAATGTTGTGGTCGGGATATTTTAGTCTCATAAGGTCTTCGCAAAGGTCGCAGAAATTGAGCCTTGCTACTTGTTCGTTTTCGTATGCTTTTCTAAATTCGTCCCACGTGTGCTGCATAATTGTTTGAATATGTGTAAGTTGGTTGATGTTGTGTCTTTAAAGCCACGGACAGAATTAACCTCCGTGTTTTAAGGCAAATATACACAAAATATCTATGCAACAAATATGTGGAGCGTTTTTTTTAAAAAAAAAGATATTTAACGCGCTTTAATTGTTCCTTTTTTGAGTATTTCGGTAGCGTTTCGTTCTATGGCGAATGAGAATTTGTCGCCGGTGGCAGGGAGTGCCACGGTGGCAGAGCGTCCGGAGATTTCTTTTTTGATCAGTGGTGTGCCGCTGAGGTCGTAAATCACGAGGGTATCGGAGTTTTGTGCTTCAAAATCCCACGAAACCACAGCTATGCCATCTTGAGCAAGAATTTCGTCGGAGTGCGAGCTGCTGAGTACAGAGGTTTTGAGAGCTGCAGTGGTGTTGGTAGAGTCGTTGGCACTTTGTGGTATGAACATAACCACAGCCAAAACTGCTGCCGCTGCAATAGCGATAAGAGGGATAATGCTGATGATGGTACGATCCTTGTGAAGTTGTTTATGAGCCTGTAAGGATATTTCAGCTATGTCGGATGCCGACATTGCGAATTCATCATCGTCGGACAAGCGGCTTAACTCGTCGGGCGACGGACAGCCGAACCCGTTTAGGTAGTCGGCGCATGTGGCTAATTGGTTATATTCGGTGGTTTGCATTTTTTGTTAGTTAGCGTTGGTTATCTTTCTTATATAATGTCTTTAAGTATATTCATCAGTGTAAAGCATATCGAACAGGAGTGCGAGTGATTCTTCGTTGTAGTTGGTTTGCCTATTAAGATTTAGTCGTGAAATAATCCTACTGTTTGTTTTGCCTACATACATACGCACCGCATCTGGTTTGTTTGTTTTGTTTTCGGCAGTGTTGCAAATCTGGCACAACTTGTCGAATATCTCTTTGTCGAGTTCGTTTCCTTCAATGAGCGTCAGTTGGGCGGTTTGATCGTCGGCCTTGCGTTTTAGATATTTTTCGAGGTCGTCTTGTGTAGGCTTTATCCTGAAAAACATTTTGCAGAAGAGCCTAACTTTGGGAGCTTCAGACCCGAAAGAGGCTATCACTTTTTCGAGATACTTTTTCTCGTTCTCGATGATTAGTTTCTCTTCGGGGGTTGTCTGATGTCCCTGCCCTTGTTTTAGCACTGCGGTTTCGTATTCGCCGAAGCGCTTTTCTTTTGATGTTTCAGCTCTAAGAATCTCGAGCATCATTTTGTACAGCACCGACGAAACGTAGGTTTCGGGTTTGGCGCGATGGTCGTACAAACTTTCGATTCTTTCGCGTTTGGTTATATATTTTTCAATTATCGTCTGCTTCGTATCCTCAAAGTTGTCGGGACTAATATACCCGGCTTTGATGTATTTCTTAACAATAATGTCGGTTATGGTTGTTATCATGCGCATTGTGAATACGCCTTCGTCGTTTTTTCCAAAAATTCTCATCTGCTTTCTTTGTTGTATAAAGGTAGTTTTTTCATTCTGCAAAGATAAGCGAAAATTTTTGTATTTTTTTGTATCTTAATTGTTGTTTTATTTTTTTTGAAGTGAAATTTTTTTTTCGCTGATTATCAAAAAAAAATCCCACTCAAGCAACAAGCCTTTGTGGGATTAATTTCTCAAATTTTATTTCGTATTTTATTCTACATAAACTCGTGCTACTCGGGGAGATATGCCGGTGAGTATTTCGTATGGAATTGTGCCTATGGCGTCTGCCATTTCGATAAGTTTGGTGTTGGTATCAAAAATAACAACTTCGTCGCCGGCACGACATTCTATATCGGTGATGTCTACCATGCACATGTCCATACAGATGTTGCCGATGATGGGGGCGCGGTGTCCGTTGATTTCTACTTGAAGATTGCCGTTGCCAAATTTGCGATTGAGTCCGTCGGCGTAACCTACAGGAATGAGGGCTATGCGCGAATTGCGGCTGATTTTGCCACGACGGTTGTAGCCAACGGTTTCGGTTTTGTCGATATTCTTGATTTGCACAATGTTGGTTTTCCATTTTGAAATGCCCATAAGTTGGTCGGTGGCTTCGTATGCCACGCCGTAGAGACCAATGCCAAGCCTTACCATATTAAACTGATAATCGGTAAAACGCTCAATACCAACCGAATTGCATATATGTCGCATTGGGTTGAGACCTGTTAATTGGCAAATGGTATCTGCCATTTGGGTAAAACGCTTAACCTGTG
Organism: Bacteroidales bacterium; assembly: GCA_017962175.1. Classification (GTDB taxonomy): domain Bacteria; phylum Bacteroidota; class Bacteroidia; order Bacteroidales; family UBA3824; genus UBA3824. The sequence goes on from JAGCVU010000121.1 coordinate 27,967, forward strand.
TGAGCGAAAAATCGTCTTCTTGATTATCGTCGGCGGCAACAAAATGGGTAAACATTGACACTATATTAATAGTGTCGATGTTTTGTTTTACGATGTTGCAAAATTCTTCTAATTCGTGTGTCATAAAGCCCGAACGGTGCATGCCGGTATCGAGTTTTACGTGAACTGGATAGTTCTTAATGCCGCGTTCTTTGAGTATTTCGATAAGGCGGAGAGTGCGTTCTGATGAGAACAAAACGGGTTCGAGACGGTAGTTGATCAATTGCTTATAGTTGCGACCGTCGTAGTTCATTACCATAACGGGCATTTTGATATTGGCACGACGTAGGGCTATACCTTCTTCGGCAAACGCAACGCAAAGATAGTCTACACCATTGTTTTGCAACATGTTGGCAATTTGAAAACTGCCGCTACCGTAGCAATTGGCCTTTACCATAGCAATCATTTTGGTTTGATTGTTTAACAATGCGCGGTAGTAGTTGAGATTGTGTTTAAGGGCGTTGAGACTAACTTCGAGAACTGTATCGTGGTTGCCGGTGTGGAAAAAGTCGAACGCATCGGCAAAATCGTCGTAACATTCGCCTTTGAGCAAAATGCCTCCGCCGGTGTAGGTTTGTTCGGCAAAATTATCGATAAAGTCTTGAATAGTATCGTATTTGGTAATGCGGATAAATTCGTTGTGAGGTATTTGCTCGTAGTATCCTATAAACACAATGCGCGAAATGCCGCAACCACGTGCTGCAAAAAATAGTTTTGCAAAAAATTCTTCTTTGGTGAGAGTTTCAAAATCGGGTTTTGCAATTACGGCAGTGAGCGAATTAAACTGATGCTGACGAGCCATAAAATCAAAGCATTTGCATATAGCGTAGATGTTGTTTTTAGACGAAAAACAAGAAACTATGCCAATGTTGAAATCGCCCTGACGCATTTTGATAAGCGGATCGGGAATTTCGAGACTCTTGAAAATGGGAGAGTGAACCGATGGAATATAAAGGTTTTGTTTGATGAGGTAGCAAAGGCATTGTGCGGCATCTTGAGCGTGTTCGGTGTCGCAAAACGGAATCTGGGCAATAACAGGATATTCAGATTGGTACTGAGATATGTTGATTGTAGTAAAAGTTTCTGATTTGCTGAATGTTATTGCAAATTCCTCTTCTTTGAAATTTACAGTGTCGGCCTGTTCGATGGCGGCTATTGATGTGTATTCGTAATGGTCGGGAATTTGGCAGACTGCGATGTCGTAAGTGTTGTCTAAAAGGCTTACGTTTTCGAGAAAATCTAATTCAGAAGTGTAATGAGCGGTGGCAAAAACGTTTGCTGAGTTTTTGAGCAAAAGAGCCATCCAATCTTTTATACAGCATCGTCCGTTGCGTTGGGGTACGGCTATAATGGTGCCTTCGTAGCGGCGGATTACTTCGGTGATGTATTGGTTGATGGCTGTGTTGATGTTGCGCACCTTTATATATACAGAGTCGGAGAAAGGCTCGGCGGTTAACGGTTCGGCATAAACAAAAATTCTTACGCCAAGATTGTGCATGCGTTCAATGGCGTTTGGCGGGTCTTTGAATTTGCGAAGGTCGAAATAGACCGAGTTTGGTAGCACGGCAGCGGTGGCTGCTCTTAATATCATTTGGTCGGCGTAGAGATTGGCGTCACCTGTAAATTCCTGTGCGTTGACAATATCAGCGATTTCTTTAACAGATAGTTTCATTTCAATAATTTTTTTGCAAAGATAGATAAATATTATTTAGGCTGAGGATAGATGTGAATCTTGTTTTCTTCAGAGTTGAACACGCAAACCGAGTTGGTTTCTTTTTCGATGTCGTAAATCATCAAACCGTCGGTTTTGAGAAATTCGTACTTATCAACCTCGTATTGAGAGCCGTTGGCAGCGGTGCGGGTGTAAGTGTTGCCGAGAAACCAACCTCCGCCGTGTTCGCCTGCCGGAATAGTTTTGATACGAACTTCGTTGGGAAAATCAACCGCCACATTTTCCGATGAGTTGTCGAAGAAAATGATGATACGGCATCTGCGGTCGTTGAGACTGTGCAGAATGCAAGCGTAGTCGGTGGTGGAATTGTTATTGTATTTACCTACGGCTGTGCCCGAAAAGTCGAGTTCGTTTTGTGAGTCGGAGGCTATTTTCCACGATGTTGAAGAATTGCGGAAATACTTGTTTTCAACAAAATATTTCCAGAGAACCAGTTTGTAGTCGCATGGAGTAAGGTCTATCGCCTCTTTGGTCATAAACATAGAGTTGATTTGCTGGTATATTTTTGACGAAACGAGATGCTTTTTGGGAATATAACCCTTTGATCCTCGTAGCGATGTGGCCTCAACCCACGCTACACCATTGTTGACAATTTCAGGACGGTCGGGCACAATTTTGACAGTTTCGCCATAGTTGAGACGGTCGGTACGTTCGGCGGTAAGACTGTCGGCCTTGTATAGATGAGCATTGTCGGCAATTACGTGCATTTGGTCGTGACGTCCAAATGTGAACACCGAAACGGCTATGGCAAGCAAAAACACTGAAACCACGAGCAGTACGGCAATGTTTCGCCAAGCTGATTGTTTCTTTTCGGTATCAACGGGGGCAAGTTCAAAAATCTGAGTGTTGAGTTTTTTGTCGTCGCCCGAAGTTTGTTTGGTGGCTGCCTTAACATCGTTGAGAAACGCTGCACAACTTTGATAGCGGTCTAACGGTTTTTTGGCAGTAGCCTTATATATAATGTCTTCCATTTGCGGCGAAACACCGGCATAGATAGAAGAGGGTGGGGGCAGGGGTTCGTTGATAATCTTGTTGTAAATGTCGTATTCTGAGAGTTTTATGTCGTAAGGGTGTTGACCCGTGAGCATCTGGAAAAATGTAATGCCAAGCGAATAAATATCGGTGCGTCGGTCTAAGGGCTGACCCTTAACTTGTTGCGGACTCATATAAAGAGCCGTTCCAACCTTTGTGCCGGGTTGAGTAAGGTGTTTGGGAGTTTCGCCAATAAGTTGGGCAATGCCAAAATCGAGAATTTTGATTTCGTCGTCGGCAGTGATGATAAAGTTGCCCGGCTTGATGTCGCGGTGGATAATGTTTTTGGAGTGCATATATCCAATGGCGTCGAGCATTTGCGAAATGTAGCGAACGGCACGGGGTTCGGGAATGGGTCCCGATTCGGTTTTGAGGTATTCGTCGAGAGGTGTTCCCTTGATGAGTTCCATTATTATAAACGTGCCTTCATCACATTCTATATAATCGTAAATGCTTACAATGTGCGGGTGTTTGAGTTTGGATAAAATTATAGCCTCGTTTTTAAGACGCTCTTTGACGCCCTCCTTTTGTTCAAGAATAGGGTTGAGTTGTTTGATGGCTACACGACGACCGAGGAGCATATGTACAGCCTCGTATACACTGCCCATACCGCCTTGGTCGATAAGGCTGTCGATTTTGTAGTTGCCGAGCCGGTGTCCTATCATAGAGTCTTTTTTCATAATGTACGAAGTTAGAACGGGATTGTTATGGTGGTTCCCGGACTTATGTGCGGGCTGGTTAGATTGTTTACTATCATAATGCGTTTGCGACTTGTGCCGTAGAGACGCTCAAATGTGGCTAAATTGTCGTAGTATCTGGTTTTGAGTATTTTCTTAACCGGAATATTCATAATATAGTTGCCTCCCTTGCTGAAGATAACGATGTCTTCGATTTTGACACCGTAGAGCAACGACACAGAATCGATATTGCAGGTGGTGTCGGTTTTGATATTTATGCTGTAGTTTTGAGGTGGTCGGGTGGGGCGTTCTGTTGTGGGTTGTGTTCTGTTGCCAAATCGCATTACTGCGATACCCACTACAAATAGCACGGCAAGAAGTATTTCAAGGGCGATAACAAGTTTTTTGCGTTGAGAAGTTTTTGCAACAGGCGCTTGGGTGGTGGAGATAGTGGTTCTCGAATCCACGTTGTAAAACTTGATGATTTGCAGCGAGATATTGTCGGTGGCACCACGTTTGATGGCTGTTTTGAGCATATCCATTCCCTTTTCTTCGATATGTCCGCGTCGGCTAAGGATTGATTGAATTTCCTTTTCGGAAATCATATTGTAAAGTCCATCGGTACAGAGCAATATCAAATCTTTTTCGTCAGGACGGATAGGCTTAGAGCAGATATTTGGTGTGCAAGGCGGGAAAAGACCCAACGCCTTGGTTAGTTCGTTTTTTCGAGGATGACTTTCTGCATCTTTGGGCGAGAGTTTTCCTTCTTCCACAAGCGACCATACGTAACTATCATCGCGAGTAAGGCGGATAAGTTCTTTGTTGTGGAGAAAATAGAGCCTTGAATCGCCCATATGAGCGTAATACACAGTATTGTAGCGTACAAGAGCCAGCACCACGGTAGTGGCCATTCCTTGACAAGAGCGGTCGTTGCGCACTTCGTCGGCAAGTCGGTCTTGAGCATAGTCTAACGCATCGGAAAGAGCTTGTACAGGGTCTTTGTAGTAGAAATTTGAGAAGAAAAACTTAACCGAGTTGACCACTGTTTGCGAAGCCTTTTCGCCGCAAGGCAGACCACCTACGCCATCGCATACTACAAACACGTGACCGTTGAGCGTGTCGAAATAACCGAGGTAATCCTCGTTGTTGGTTCGCACGCAGCCTTTGTCGGTGAGGCTGATGTAGTGAAAATTGGTAAGTTCTTTAGTTTCTGCCATAGCATTCAGTAGTTAAGTTTAGCGAAAACCGAGCCAATGCGAATGATATCGTTGTTGTGCACCTTGCTTTTGGTGATTTTGATGTCGTTGACAAAAATACCGTTGGTGCTGTCGTTGTCGCTTATGTAAAACACTCCACCCTCAAAACTTAGTGTTGCGTGATGCGACGAAACAGTGCGGTTGGGAATTACAATGTCGTTGTCGTCGCCACGTCCCAAAGACATTACCAACTTGTTGAGATCAAAGGTAATACGTTCGCCATCGTTGTCGGCAATAAGTTTTGGAGTCTGTTGTCCGCCTGCCACAAGGTTTTCGGCTGAGTTGAAATCGTCGAACGAGTGAGTAACTCTAACGGGATGTTTTCGGTATTTTTCGATTTCGCGTTTGAGGCGTTTGTTTTGAATTTGAATTTCGCGTATTTTGTTTTTGGTGGCATCGTCGATTTTTTTGATTACCTTGTTGCGTACAATGGCGTAGATGATAAGCACTACAGCCAATACCGCAAACATAATACCTGCCAAAGCAGTGGAAGGATGTCGTCCGAAAATGCCAGTTTTGTTTGGGTTTGAAAATTCAATTACACTTTCGTTGCCATTGAGATTTGCTTTAGCAAATATGTTAGTGCCGTTTTGCTGTGTGGTGAATGATATTTTGTAATAATGATTAGTGGTTTTTGGAGGTGTTTTACCAGTTCTTTCGGCAAGTTGCACAAGAGCTTTTTCGAGTTGTCCTTTTTCAAATGTAGCGAAATTGCCGCCGGAAGATTCGCAGAGTTCGATCAGTTCGCGACGGGCGTTGGGCGTTTCGGTTTTGTACATCACCACATTTACATAGGTGTCGCTTTGTCGAATATGTTCTAAAAAATTATCAGAAAATGCAAGTGTATTGCAAAGGTTTAATCCTCTGGCAATGATGGTAAGAAATTTGGCATTGTGCTGAGTAGTGTGGTTAAGAATGTATTCTGCCGCGTTTTCGATACTTGGGTAGAGCGGATTGTCGATATAGACACTATCGGTTTCGGGAAGAATAAAACAGTCGGTCATCTGATTAATCAGCGTGGCATTGGCTGAGGGTTCGGCGCTTACATATTTTACTAAATATGGAGTACGACCATCAAAAAAAAGAATGTTGACCAGATTGCCGTTTGACGATGAGGTGAACTGTTTGAGAGCTGATTTGATTTCAGGATATAAGCCGTTTTTGTAAAAATAATATGAGTTTTCTACTAAAAAAATATAAGTTCTTGTGGAATGTACACCCGCAATATCATCTTGGTTTTCAATTGTAAAATCCACATTTTTAGACATTTCTTCTAAGGTGAAATCCTCGATAGTTTTTTCGTTCCCTCCCGAAATTTCAAGGTTGAACGAGATGAGAGGAAATCCGCTTTCATCGATACGGCTGATTTTGAAATCTTGCGCAAAAATCAACTGCGCTGCCGTCATTAACCACGATAATATCAGCCACTTGTTCATTTTTAGTTTACCATTCGGTTAAAGTCTGGTTTAGCATCCTCGTCGATTTTCACTATTTCGCGAATGATGAGGATGGTGTCGCGCTGATAATAAAATTTGTCGTCAACCACGCCGCGCACACGTACGTAGTCGTCTTTTACGGGCAGAAAACTTGTGGTGGTAATGTTGATCTTGCCGTGATTTTTGATGGTGAAGAAACTGAGGTCTTCGAGTCGTAATGTATTGATAACACGACCTTTGACAGTAACAGTTTGTCCCCTATACCGTTCGGGATGTTCGGTAATAAGTGATATTGGCGTGCAACAAGCAGATATAATGCACGCTATGATTATGAGTGCTATGGTAGATAGTGTTTTCATAGTGGGGCAAATATAGAAATTATTTTTCGGTTTTATTTCACTTTTGAATAAATAATCATTTTTTATATTTCATAAACGGATTTTTTGTAATTTTGTGGAGAATATAAACACCTTTTTACTATGTCCTCAAAAAAGCAATATAACTTTTCGTCGTATATGGGAATAATAGGCTGTTGCATAGGCGCAGCAGTCACGATAGCCGCAGGAGCATATTTTAGTTATCTTTTGCCGGCTGGCGCAGTTATCATATCGAGCCTTGTGTGTGTGATGTTTGCTGTGCTCGCCTTCAAGCCTGCAGGCAAAATACTTAAAGCCGAAATTGCCAAACGACAGCAAGAACAAGAACAACAAGAGCAGCAGTTGAATCAGGTTTTGGAAGAAAACAAGTCACTGAAACAGCAGAATCAGGAACTTTCTAACAAAATAGATATCCGCCAGCAAATTAGCACTGCTCAGTCGGCTCTGAAATACACATTCAAACTCGAATTGCTTGAATTTGAGAAAAAAGGCTATATTGTAAAAGAAGATTATATCGACGACCTTGAATTTAATGTGGACAAGCCCGGTTGGATCAAATCGCTTTGGCCCGACAAAGGAACAAAAAAGATACTATTTATTACAAAATTTTATAACAAAGTAAGCATCGGTATCGACTTTACAAAAATACGTTACTGCTACAATGGCGACAAACTGTCGTTTTACGGAGTGAAATTTACCGTTGACCACCCAGACCTAAGTAGCGAGATGGAACGCGACCGCAACGATATTGATTTGTGCGAAGTGATTTCGGTGTCGGAAAACGGCAAACGCGAAATTCGCAACGACGATCGTTTTAATGAGCTTAAACGTTGGTACAGCGAAAAACAGCAGCGTATAATTAAAGAAATGCACCGTTTTGAATCGCGCGACATCTGCTCGGCTTATACGCAGATACTTCACGAGAGTCTCAAAGAGCGTTTTGAAAATATTGATTTTGTGGATTCTGCCGACATTCAGAGTCTTCCGCTCAACAATGTTCACCCTCTAAATACATCTTCGGATATGCGTGTGGGCGAAATCACCAATACACTTCTTGCCCTTACTACGGCTATGAAGAAAGAAAACGAGATAAAGAAACTGCAATAGATTTATCCGTTTTTTTTGGTGATAAAAAATATCGTTGAAAAACGCCGACGTTACAAAAATTATCCATACCTTTGCACAAAACAAACATATCAAAAATATTGCAACAATGGCAAACATTCCCGATTTTAAATATGCCCCAATGTTTCAGTTGGGCAAGGATGATACCGAATATTATCTCCTTACAAAAGAAGGAGTTTCGGTTTCAGAATTTGAAGGCAAACCGATTTTGAAGGTTGCGCCCGAGGCTTTGGAAAAACTTTCGCAGCAGGCATTTCACGATGTTTCGTTTATGCTCCGCCGCAAACACAACGAACAGGTAGCCAAAATTCTCCGCGACCCTGAGGCTTCGGAAAACGATAAATATGTGGCTCTCACATTCTTGCGCAATGCCGAAGTGTCGGTAAAAGGTCAACTTCCACTCTGTCAAGACACTGGTACAGCCATTATCCACGGCGAAAAAGGTCAGCAAGTGTGGACAGGATTCTGCGATGAGGAATTTCTTGCAAAAGGCGTTTACAACACCTACACACAAGACAACCTCCGCTATTCGCAAAACGCTCCCCTGAGCATGTACGAGGAGAAAAACACACGTTGCAACCTTCCCGCACAAATCGACATCGAAGCCACCGAAGGTATGGAATATAAATTCCTTATGGTAACCAAAGGCGGCGGCTCGGCAAACAAGACTTACCTTTATCAAGAAACCAAAGCACGTATTCAAAACCCCGGCACATTGGTTCCTTTCTTGGTAGAAAAAATGAAGAGCCTCGGCACAGCGGCTTGTCCTCCTTACCACATTGCATTTGTAATTGGCGGAACATCAGCCGAAAAGAACCTTTTGACCGTTAAGTTGGCATCTACCCACTACTACGATTCGTTGCCCACCACCGGCGACGAAACAGGACGTGCATTCCGCGATGTGGAACTCGAAAAAGAACTTCTTCAAGAGGCTTACAAAATTGGTCTCGGCGCACAGTTCAGCGGTAAATATATGGCTCACGACGTGCGTGTGATACGTCTCCCACGCCACGGTGCAAGTTGCCCGATTGGTTTGGGCGTTAGCTGCTCTGCCGACCGCAACATCAAGGCAAAAATCAACAAAGACGGTATCTGGATTGAAAAAATGGACGACAATCCTACCGAACTTATTCCCGAAGAACTCCGCAACGCTGGCGAAGGCAACGCTGTAAAAATCGACCTCGACCAACCTATGAGCGAAGTTTGCAAGATACTTACAAAGTATCCCGTTGCCACACGTCTTTCGCTCAACGGCACTATCATAGTAGGTCGCGACATTGCCCACGCCAAACTAAAAGCACGTTTAGACGCTGGCGAAGACCTTCCGCAGTATATGAAAGACCACCCGATTTATTACGCTGGACCTGCCAAAACTCCCGCCGGAATGCCTTGTGGTTCAATGGGTCCCACCACTGCCAACCGTATGGACCCGTATGTTGACGAGTTCCAAGATCACGGCGGCTCAATGATAATGCTCGCCAAAGGCAACCGCACCGAAGCCGTAACCAACGCTTGCAAAAAGCACGGCGGATTTTACCTTGGTTCAATCGGCGGTCCTGCCGCAATACTTGCTCAGAACAACATCAAGAGCATCGAGTGCGTAGAGTATCCCGAACTTGGCATGGAGGCCATCTGGAAAATCAAAGTACAGGATTTCCCCGCCTTCATCCTCGTAGACGACAAAGGCA